>CALCEB010000239.1 GCA_937900045.1 uncultured Acidobacteriota bacterium | reverse complement strand
AGAGTTGCACCCGATGCGGCGCTGCCGAAAACCGGAGACTCCACAATTTGCCCCCGGCGCACACGGATCCTGGAGCCATTCCGCTCCATCTCAAATTCGCTGATCCCGTGCTCGATCAGAAGCTCCAGCAACTCCCGGATTTCCCCAATACTCCAGGAGCTTTCAGCCTCCTCATGTCGAACGTTTTTAGCAGGCATTTTAGTAGGAACAACCCTCGCGGCCGAGCGGAGGCGGGCACAAAACCCACCCTTAAAATCAGAAACGAATTCCTTTTACCTCTCAGATAAAGGTACAACCCCGCCGAGCTCACTCAAGTATCCACTTGTCCTTGGAGGCCAGGGTCAGCGCCTCGCGGTTATTATGGCCGACAGCTATTGTATCCTCAATCCGGATACCGCCAAAGCCCTCCAGGTAAATCCCCGGTTCAACCGTCACTACTTGAAACCGCCGTAGCCGGCTCTTTTCCGTCCGGGCGATACGAGGCCGCTCGTGAATTTCAAGCCCCACGCCGTGACCAGTGCTATGGGTGAAATGCCGGACCAGCCCATAGGACTGGAGCACCTGCCGGGCTTTGGCATCCACGGCCTTGGCGCTTGCGCCTTCTTGAACGGCTTCGGCGGCCTGCTGCTGGGCTTCCAGGACCGCCCGGTAAAGCGCCTTCACCCGGCGGGGTGGGTCGCCCAGGAAAACCGTCCGGGTCATATCGGAAGCATAGCCGCCGAGTATAGCACCCAGATCGAAGATCACCAACTCCCCCGATTGAAGAACCTTTTCCGAAGCTCGGCCGTGGGGTAGTGCGCCCCGGGAGCCCGAGGCCACAATGGTCTCAAAAGCCGGCCCTTCCGCACCTTTCTTTTTCATTCGGTGCTCGATCTCCGCCGCCAAGTCGGACTCCCGCACTCCTGGCTTCACCCGTTTCAAGGTCTCTTCAAACACCTCCGACGTCAACCGGCAAGACCGTCGAATCTGTTCAATCTCTCCTTCATCCTTGACGGCGCGGAGGTCCTCCACCATTCCGCCTGCCGGAACCCACTTGAAGCCCGGGGGTGTTCCATTGCGCAGATATTCAAAGTCCGAAAAGGTAAGATGCGTGTCCTCAAAACCCGCGCGCCGCAGCTTGCCGCCCGGGGCCCTCTTGGCCACGGCTTTTAGGATACCGTCCTTGGTCTCGATCACTTCCACTCCCCGCCCCTGATCCCGGGCCTGAAGAGTATAGCGGGGATCCACCAGAAGCAGGCGATGGTCCCGCCCCAGAATCGCCGCACCCGCGCTGCCGCGAAAGCCCGTCAGGTAATAAATGTTCACCGGCTTGGTGACTACCAGAGCGGGAATGCGGTGAGCTTTGAGCCGTTCGCACAAAGCTGCCTGCCGCGCTTCAAAGGGGTATGGAATGGGAGTGGTCTGCATGGTTCGAGCGAAGAAATTGCCTTCCTTCTTCCCTCGAACCATGTTATCTGAAACGGTTTGTTCCGTCAGCTATTATCCGGCAGAATCTTGGGGGAGACAAAGAACAGCAGCTCCTGATCCTGGGTATTGACGCTGCTCGATTTGAATAGATTGCCGATAATCGGAATGCTACCCAGCAGAGGGACATAAGTGGCGGAGCGGTTGCGGTTGGTAACGGTAATGCCGCCGAATACCACAGTGCCGCCGTCCGGAACCAGTACCTGCGTCGTGGCCTGCTGAGTGTTGATGGAGGGTCCCGCAAAAGAAAGGAGAGCGCCCACTGAGGCGTTGTTGACGACAATATTCAGAAAGATGTGGCCACCTTCCGTCACCTGCGGCGTGACCGTCAATTGAAGCGTCGCATTCACGTATTGCACACTGATAGTGTTATTGATATTGGTCTGAATCGGGATTTGAACGCCCTGCTGCACTGTGCCTTGAACGTTGTTTTGGGTCACGATGGTCGGACGGGAAATGATTTTTGCCTGGTCGCGCGTTTCCGCCGCCGAAAGCGCCGCGCTAATCATGTAACGCGCCGAAGCGTTGGTGATGGCGAATGCGCCGAAGCCCGTGTTGCCAACCGAAAGCGGCTGGGTGGCGGCGGTGAGCGCGGGGATGGGCGGTTGCGGCGGCGCCACGGAGAGGATGTTGGACCCGGTTGCCCCGGAGGTCGAAGTTGCCCGATTATTAAACGCAGCGGCGAGGACACTCGAAAGCTGCCGGGTGAAGTCGGCATTGGCCTGAACGATGCGCGCTTCGATCGAGATCTGCTTCGGTTTCCGGTCTAGCTTGTTAATCATCGACTCAATGACCGGAATCTGGCTGGGAACGTCCGTGACGATGACTGCATTATTGCGCGGGTCCGCTACCACCGAACCCCTAGTGCTGAGCACCGATCCCGGCGCGAAGCTCTTGATAATGGTCACAACACCCGGAATCGCCAACTGCCCGGAGCTACCCACTGTCCGGACGTCGATCGCCTGTGCAAAGTGCAAGGGATGGAAAACGGTCACCAACGGCGCGGCCAGCTCCTGCGCTTTTTGAAGCTTGGTGGTGTTTTCTTCCTCTGACGTCAACGTATCAATCCGGGCAATCCGTAAGACATTTCCTTCCAATTGCTTACCCAGTCCATTATTCTTCAGAACAATGTCCAGCGCCTCGTCCCACGGTACGTCATCCAGCACCAGGGTCACGGTCCCGGAAACATTGGGGTCCACAATCACGTTCAACCCGCTGATTTCGTGAATGAGCCGGAAAAAGTCTTTCAAATCAACATCTTTCAGATTTAATGAGATCAGTTCGCCCGTGTACTGGGTTGGCGTCCGACCCTTAGCCGTTGCCGCAGGGTGTGCCACCATTGGCGCGGCTTGCGAACCCGGTCCGGCGACCACCTGGGCCGCCTTCATTGCCGCCAAAGCGGTAGGAAGCATCGCAGGCGGGTCAATGTAGGGAGCCGAATCCACATTCTTCCAGTCTCGCCGCACGGGCAAAGTATCCGCAAATTCCAGAGGCGCTTGGGCAAGCCGCGGTTGGCTGGCCACCACTCGTGTGCGGAGCGCAACAGCCGGTTTGGTTTTCCGCGCGGGTTTCAGAGGTGGCTCTATTGGTTTGGCTTTAGCAACCTGGACCGGTTGCGGCCCATCATCCAGACTTACCTTCACAGGCCGCATCAAAACTGCGAGAGTTTGCTTTTCATACTCGTTTTGCGCCTTGGCAAGCGGAGTCACAACCGCTGGGTGGCTTTGAACGCCTGAAGGCGGAGCTGGCGTCAGTTCGATTTGAAGTCCGTTCGCCCCGGAATGGACATTCGCAGTGGGATTTCCGGCCAGGTCAGCCACGACTCGTGCTAGGTTCGTGCCGCTGTCACGGCGCTCGGCCACACGGATTTCCTTCACTAAGCCATGGGTCGCCGTGTAAGTCCCTTGGCTCGTGGAAACTCCAGTGTTTTCAATGTCAATGACCAATCGGGGCGGGTTGTTAAGCCGAAGTGTCCTGAATTCAACCTGTTTGGATGTATTAAGGTTTACCAGTGTCTGCCCCTTCGCCACCTGGCGGATCAAGATGCCGGAAAGCATTGCACGGTGGCTGGCAGTATTCACAGGAGATGCGAAGAACTTCATGGGAAACAGCAGCGCGACAGCATTGGCGGTTGAAGAAGAAATGTCCAGAGGGAGCGCATCCACATTGACATCACGAGGCTTCATCATCAAGCCAAGGTCTGCACCTGTATTTTGAATCGAGAATCGAACCGGAGACCGGGTCTCGAGCAGAATTTGGATTTCAGGACTCCCGTCCGCAGATTTCGCAGAGGTAATCCTGTACCCTCGGAACAACCCGGCTGGTATTTGCTGAGTCATTCGCAGCCGGTTTCCTGCTGTCGCCCCGTCCAATCCCACCACCAGGATCCGCGACCCGGACCGCGAGATTTGGTATCCGCAGGGGCCTCCAATGCTCAGTGAAACCCGGCAATCATTTCCCGTGGAAGTTACTTCAACCGCCTCCAACGTTGCCCACCGGCCCCCCCAATGCTCATAGACTGCCACGGCCGTCAAGGCCAGGAACGCGGCGGCCGTAATCCCTGCCAGGATTTTGATTCGGATTGTCATTTTTTTCCCCCAGGGCCCGGGCTGAGATGCTTTTCCACGGTCCTCCATGCGACCTTGTCATCCCCGGTGTAGTACTGTTGCCGGAAATAAACCGCTGCGGGTGTAATCATCGTCACAGTTCCATCAAAGACCTGCTCATTGACCCGCAAAAAATAAGCGCGATTGGTTTTGTTGGTCACGACAGCGATCATGGCGTTATCGGGCTTCTTATCCACCACACCTTCTAGGATCAACTGGTCAATCAGCAAACCTCGCACTCCGGGCGGCAGCACGACCGGCAAATGGGACCGCTTCCCCTTCCCGGTGGAGGCGGTAGGCGGCGGCTCGGGGGCCTTGAAAGGATCACGAAGCTTTGAAGCGCCACTCGCCTGAGCTTCGTTCGCCGGCGCCCGGCGGCTTCCTGCGCTCGCTTCGGAAGCGCGCTTTGCAATGTCCGCCTTACACTCTCCGAAAGGTTTCAAGAGCCCGGCAAGGCTCCGTTGGCGCTCGCTCAAAACACGCCATGAATTAGGACTTACGCCCGCCTGGACCGGATTCACTTCAAGCACCCCTGCCGCCGCAAGGATCAGAACTACTATCCAGACTCCGGTTCTCCGGTTGTTGAAAAGTCCGCGCATTTCAACATTCCTCATGGGCTCTATCAATCTCGCGGGTCTCGCCATCCACTTTCCGCCTCATCTCCGCGTCTTGGTGGGAGGCGGAGCCAAGGGTCCGCTGTTGAAAAAAGTCGTCACGATGCAGTCCACGCCCAATGTCTCACCGGGCTGAACCTTATAGCTCCCTCCGCCACCGCCCGGAGCCCCCATCGAGAGGCCGGATACATTCACGATGCGTGGGGCGGTGGCCAGCCGGTTGAAGAAGTCCAGCATGGCGTAATAAGTCCCGTCAACGCGCACCTTGAAAGGCTCCTCGGTATAAAAATTCCTCGGCACAGATTTCTCCGCCGTAAAGTCGCGCATATGGATATGGGCGGCCTCTGCAGTGTCGTGAACCATACGGATAAATTGGTCGGCGGCAGGCTCATCCGGAACGATAGCCTCCAGTTGCTTTAGCTGCACCTGGGCATCCGCGATCTGCTTCAAAAAGGCGGACTGGCGCTTTTCCAGGACGAGGTTTCCTTGATTCTGCCGGTGTAGAGTCTCAACCTGATTTTCCAAAGTGGTCTTCTGAGCCGAAAGCGGCCAAACCAGCACATAAAAGACCGCCACTGCCAAAATCACCGGCACAGCGGCGAGAATACCAAGTTGCTGTTGTTCTGGAAGGTCACTAAAGCCCTTTGCCATGTCTTCGGCTTCCTTCGAGTGATCTACCGCAATGAGGCACGCGGGCCAGCGGCCGCGGCTTGCTCAGCGGGTGGCTTAAAAACGCACGTCAGGTCAAAAGTGAAACTCACGAGGTCCTTGTGGTCATCTTCAAACAAACGCTGAAGCTGAACGTTTTCAAACGGACCAGCCTGCTTCAGGGCGGTAATAAAGTCGGCAATCGAATTGACATGTTGCGACTGGCCGTGAATCTTTAACTGGCCGCCGTTACCCGCAACCGAAACCAAATAGAGGCCGTTGGCGTGATTAACCGTCATTCCAAGTGCTGTCATCAAATCTTTCGGCCCCTCGCGGCTTTTATTCAGGCCCTGAATGATGCCGATGTGGGCCTGAATTGCCGTCAGCTCGGCGTGGTACTTCGCGTTTTCCGCCTGAATTCTGGCCAACCGCGCCGCTTCCGCCCTTTCCAGCGCCAACTGCTGCGTGGACTTCATGATCTGGTGGGACCAAAGCCAATATATCGACCCTACTATCGCCAGACAGATGAGGGCGCTCATGGCAAGCGCCATGCCCTGTTTCTTGGCGGAGGCCGGTATCGCGAAGGATGCCGTAGCCTCCACCGGCATGCCAACGGGTTGGATCAGATTGACGCGGATCATGCCTCGTCAAAGCTCCTCAATGCCAGACCCACGGAGACGGTCATTCGCGGGGCGATGGCGGCGATGAAATCAGGATCGAACCGTGAAGTGCTAAATGAAATCTTCCGGAAAGGATTCAAGATCTCCACGGGAACGTTGAAGTCCTGCTTCAACAGATCGACCAATCCTTTCACCTGGGCCGTTCCGCCGCTCAGATAAAGGGCGCCAATGTGGTCATTCGGATTGGTCTGCTTGAAAAAGTCGAAAGTCTTCTGAATTTCAAGGAGCAACAGCTCTGACACGGAATGGAGATGAGCCTCCTCCGTGCCGGGTTTGACGGTCGATACTTTTTCGCCCATCTTCAATTTCTCGGCATCCTCAAAGCTCAGGTCCAACTCCTTCTGCAGAATGTCCGTATACTGGTTGCCGCCCACCGATACGTCGCGGGTGAAGAGCGGGGATCCGCCCCGCGTGATGTTGATGTTCATGCTGCTGGCGCCGATATTAAGGAGCGCCGCGGTGAGGTCTGCAGGCGGCTCATAGTTCATTTCAAAGGCGTTCTGCAAAGCGAAAGCGTCGATGTCCAACACCATCAAAGTCTTGTTGGCAAGGGCGACGACGTTGGCGTGGCTCTCCATCTTTTCGCGCTTCACGGCGAGTAACAAGAC
>CALCEB010000238.1 GCA_937900045.1 uncultured Acidobacteriota bacterium | reverse complement strand
ATTTAACAAACGGCGACAGGGCAAATTAAAGAGCCCCAACCATTGTGGGCAGCGAAAGGAACGGTGGGCGCCGCCGGAAGTAAAGGGAGTGAGGAACTACCGTCCCTTTTGAAACCGGTTATCGCCCGGGGGTTCGAGGAAACAGGGATCAGTGCGAAGAGGATCTGCCCAGGCCGTGCGGTTCCTGGAGGTGGGAAAGGGCTTGGCCGTCCCGGCTTCCAACTGGGGAGAGCGAATCGGCAAACACCTCGAAAGGAGCCCAGTAATAGGGCTTGTGAAAAGCACTCTTGGACCCGAGCAATTCCAGTTGCGCGGCGCGCAGCGCACCTGAAGAGCTCAGTCCGCGGTGGATGCCGGCGTAAAGATGAGTCATGATTTGCGCCGTGGACTGATCATCCACTTCCCAAAGCCCGGCAATCACGTTGCGCGCACCTGCCCGGAGGAATGCCCAGGCAAACCCCACCAAACCTTCTCCGGCATAGGACCTTGCTCCGGCGCTGTGGCACGCCGAAATGCTCACCAAATCGGCTCGAATGGGAAGCCGCGTCACATCCCTCGCATAGAGTTTGAAATTTTCATCTTGCGGCGAAAGGATGATCGCTGAATCGAGAGGATCTTCCAAGTTCGCGGTCGCATGGGCGGCGAAATGAATCAAGGAAAAACGTTCCGGGCGGGCCGCGGCGTAAGCTTTCGGGCCGGCGGATTTGCCGGTTAACACCATCTTGCGGGCGGACGGAAATTGCATCTGGATCTTCTCGATTTCAGCCTTGGCGTTGGCAAGGCGGGGAAAGCGGCTCGGGTCGGCGCTGACTGGATCACCAATCAACAGGAGAGATGGGCTGTGTGGCGGTCTGGCCAAGGTGCGATGGCCCACCAGGGTGCTTAAAGAGGGCACGACGGAGATGATGACGTCCTCGATCCAGTAATGCGGTTTGGGGGATGGAACCGGGATGGCCGCAAAATTCAAGTTGTAGAGCGCGCCATCCGGGGCAATGGCCAGCTTGGACCCTTGCGGGATGAGGGCCTGGACCGGAGCCAGCAAGGTATCGTAAAGGGCATAACCTGCAGAGCTGCCGCTGGCGAGCGGGTCGCGCAGGCCATCAATCGCGCGCCGGTAAGCTTCCACTCGCTGCGCAATCTGATCCTGACCCGGCAAGATGAACGTCGCCAAGCCGGCAGGCCGAACCACCCACAAGAATGACCTCTGGGGAGCAAGCCAATAAGAAAGGAAAATCGTGTGTGACCGCCGCGCCAGGCTTTGAAGCTGACCCAGTGTGACCGAACCAGGCGTAGGGCCGTGCTCTTGCAATCGATCCGAAAGCAGGCGGGCTCTGCTGCTCTCGGCGATCCGGAAGGCCTCGGCATTTCGTCCCCGCGCCGCCAGGAAGTCCACGTAGTTCTGGTAGTAGCTGATCAGGTTGGCGAAATAAGTGATGCTGTGCTCATCCTTTGTCACATCGGTGCGAGTAGAATTGATCAACGCCAGCGTCTTTTGGAACTGTGCCTCTGCCTCCACGGGATGGCCCGTCTCAATCAGCAAGCGGGCAAGGCCTGAGCGGGCATTGAGGACAATCACGGGATCGCGCAAACCCGGCTGGGCTTGAGCCAACGCGATGACGGAACGGTATTGCTTTTCGGCTTTGTCGAATTGCTTTCTGGAAAATTCCAGGCGGGCTTTGTTGAGAAGCGGATTGAGGCGCTCTAGAGGATTGCGCATCTGTTGTTGCAAAGCCAGGGCTTGATTGTTGTAGACCTCCGCTTTCGCCAGGTCACCCAGATCCATGGAAGCAGTGGCGAGGTCATAAAGCCAGTTGGCGATCCAATACTTTTCACTCGTGCGCCGCGCGCCGGCCAAGGCCCGCCGATAATAAACCAGCGCATTTTGCAAATCGCCGCGTTGATAGTAACAATCGCCAATTCTTCCCTGGCTTACCTGCACATCGCTCCACATGGCCGCCCCGGTGGCTCGCTGGTTGGCCTCCTGAAAGAAATGAATGGCTTTTTCCGGATCTCCGAGTTCGAGCTCACAATAGCCAAGATTGTTAAGGGTGCGGGCAATCGACCGGCGGGAAGGTATCTTTTCAAAAAGCAAGAGGGCCTGTTGGAAGCGGTCGATGGCTTCGTCGTAGCGCGCATCGTTCATTCGGAGGAGCGCCAGGTCACCGAGGGCGGAAGCCTCCAGAAAGGAATCCCGTTGTTGGCGGGCGCTGGTTAAGGCCGCCAGAAAGGCGGTTTCGGCGGCGGCCGCTTTGCCCAAGCGCAGTAGGCTGTAACCTTGCCGCAGTTTGATCTCAGTGAGTAAAGGCCGCGCTCCGGAACTGTGGGCAAGGAGCGAGGCTTGGTCGTAAAAAGCCAAAGACCCCGGGTAATCGCCCGCGATGAATGCGGCCGAACCGCGACCCATTTGTTGCCGCGCCTGAAGCTCTTCCGCGCCGGCGATGGGGGGAATGGTTCCCTTGAGCAGCTTGGACGCGGCCGCCGGGTCTCCTTGAATCAGGAGCAATTCCGCTTTGAGAAGGCGAAACCTCCAGTAATAAGAGGTGTCCTGCTCCTTCAAGGAACGGGCCAAGCCCCGGTTCGCTACCGCCAGAGCTTGCGTCAACTCATCTTGATGCTGAAGAGTCTGAGCTTTTTGATAGATTTCGGACAGGGCAGCGCGCTCACGGATGGCGCACGCACCCGTGCCCGTCAAGAGGATCGCCAACGCGGCACGAGAAATCCATCTTTGTCTTTGCTTTACGCTTGGCCGGTTCACGGCTCAATCACGGGGGATAACCTTGTCCATTCCCGCTCACATGAGCCCCGGTCACCTGTCCCGTCACGGGGCAGCCGAGCTCAACCCGGACCATTGTGAGGCTTCGAGCATACGGTTGGATCAAAAATTCCGCCAGATAAATCGTGCCGAAGTGAGGAACAAATATTCTATTTCCCTTGGGTTTGAGCTCGCGGCAGTGAGGGCGAACTTCCCGCGCTAGTGAGCAGAGCAAGGGGCCGTGGGGCGCCAGGCTGGTGAACTCATCCTGTCCTTCGAGCAGCTCACGGCGCCAATCTTTATCCTCTGCCAGACGCGCAAAAATCTTGTCGTAGGTATCCAGGCTGCTGAAGATGTCAGAATCCAGATGAACGTCCACCGGGCAACCGGCAATGCGCAAATTCACAAAGTAGCTGCCGAGCGGAATGATGGAGGGTTGTCCGCCCGATTCCGGATGTTTGGAGGTCAGGTGCGCGACCATGAGATCCGCCGTGACCTGTTCGAGGATGTTGAGCTTCTCAACTGTCGCTGTTACCAGCGTGTTGTAGGCTCTCTCTTTGGCGCTGTAGCTCCCAGTGGCCTGCGTGGTGGCCGAATGGAAGGAAACGATCTGCCGGTAGTTGAAATGGTCCACTCGGGACGTTGAGTAGCCGCCCGTCTCGGGCAAGGCGCTGGCGGCTTGCACTTCGATCAATTCATTGAACGGAAGGGTGACTTGGCCTGAAACTCCGGTGGCTTGGGCATGGTAAAGAAATCTCTTTTCCATGAGCCCTCCTATTTGAATTCAACCGCGAATTGGTAACGGCCCACTTCAGCGGAGGAGGCCGGCGAAGCGCGCACAACGAGGGTGTAATCTCCAGGAGGAGTGCGCGAAGGATCCAAAAGTAAATTCAATGTATCACTCGTTTCAGAACGGGGGACACGGAGTGACGCACGAAGGGCGCCGGAGGCGTCGCGAATTTCACAGAAGTAGTCGGTTGGACTCGCAGGCGGAAGATCCACAAAGATGCTATAGAACCGGGAGTCTCTTGGCACTTCAATCACTTGGGCCGCCCCGCGCGATGCCGAGTGCAGAGCGAACGCAACAACGGGCTGAGGCGCGATCATCCTTGCCAGCCGGGTTTGCAGCCTGGGAATGGTAATAATCTCCTGATATCCGGTTATCATGAGCAGCGCTACGGCAGCGAGCGCCGGAGCCATGAAGCGCGGAGTAAACCAATTCCTCCACCCATTGCGCCGGACTGGATTCGGCTGGTTTCTGAGCAGTTCGCGTTCCTTGAAAACGGCTCGTGCATTATCAGCGAGCAGAGCATCCGCCGTCAGGGCTTCCGCGCACTCCGGGCAAACAAAGTAATGTTCCTCAAAAGCCTCGAGCTCCAGGCCCGCCATCTCACCGAGCAGATACCTCTCGACGGCTTGAATGCGAAGCGCTTCTTCGTGGTCCATGGTCATCCCCGCGCAGGCCGGATTCCGGGGCTACGGGATAAAATGATCGTCATCAAATTGTTCTCCCCCCGGATTTCACGGAACTGCTGTTTCAACTTTCTGTAACGCTGCGCGAAAGTGCATTCGGGCACGGTAAACGAGAACCCTCAGGTAGTCCCGGTTGACACCCATCACGCGGCAAATCTCCTGCTTAGTGGTCTCCTCAAAAAAGAGCATCTTCAGGATTTCCCGGTCCGTCTCCGGAAGTTGGTCAAGGACCTTTCCCACTAGCCGCTTGCGATCCTCGCTGACCAGAGCTCCCTCCAAATCGATGGTGCGGTCCATGGGTTCAGCTTCTCCTTCAGGCAGCGGAGCATAACGTGACCCGGAACGAAAAGACTCCAGAAGGACGTTGTTGCAAACCGAGTTGACAAAAGCGCCTAGCCGCTCAGGATGCTCCAAACCGCCTTTTTGCCGGAGAGTCTGCAAAACTCTTAAGAACGTCTCCTGGCGGATGTCATCAATCGCTTGAGCCGAGCGGAGGCGATTGCGCAACTTGATCAGAAGAAGCTTGCCGAAATAGTCAGAAAAATGCGCTTCAACGGAAGGATCTCCATCCGTGAGGCGCCGCAAGTAGTCCTCGTCAAAACGATAGTAATCCAAGGGTTCCCGATAGTGGTCATAGTATATGCTTGGCGCGGTTGAGGTTGCAAGAGGACAGGCAGCAGGGCGCCGGCGGCGGCGGAATGGGAATTTTTGAGCCTTCGCTGCAAACATGCCGGCACGTCTTCCCGGGCTGGAAGCGCCGGCAACAGGCATACCCAGGGTGGATCCCACGCCACTTGAAACGTCAACACGAAAGTCCGGCACGCTTCCTCCTCGAACGGTTCTCAACCGGCATGACTATACTCAAGGTCGCAAATCGGCGGCGCCCGTTTCTGTAGCACCGGTCTGTGACCGGCGGATTTCGCCGTTCCCTGTCAGGGCAAGCTCCGAGCGGCGCTACAGCAAATGCCCGTCGCCGACTGCCGACTTATGTCCTCATGTATAGAATCACTCTGAGCCCGGCGGCACGAAACATCCAGTCGGCATGGCCCGGCCGTCGCGCTGGTTACTCCATTTGGGGTGATGGAACGTCCAGGGGGCAGCCGGTTCGTTTGGCAGACTCGGCGCTTGGCCGGGGCGCTACCTTGCGCCCCCAAGCGGCGCATGAGGCCTCGTGTCACGAGGCGCGCGCACACGCTGAAAGCGTCGTCCGTCGCCAGGACCGGGGCCCCCTGGACAAACATGGCCAGGAGCGAAGCCATGAAGCAACCGCAATATGCCCGCAACCTGTCCACCTTACCAACCTCCCACTCTTAGATTCAAAGAGCTGACGGCCCTCACAGGGGTAGTGAATGCCGAACCTGCTGCGTTTCATCGTGTGCCACAAAATGAGTGTTCATTGATCGAGCGCCCGCCGCTGATTACTTTCACAGAAGATTGCGCAGCGTGAAGCGATTTGGCTCCTGGCTTCACTATAAGACGGTCCGTTACCCGGCAGCCGTTGATCCGGCAGTTAAGGCTCTGAGACCCGGCACAGCGTCAAAGCGTTCCGTTTCACTCCACCAGTCATGTTCCCATGAGCGGTGGCCAGGAAAAGATGGGCAATGCCTCGAAAGGGAAGCTCCTCGGGGCGACCGGTGCTCTGTGCGTACCGCAAATGGCAAGCCGGAAGTAACACGCAAATGAAAAAGGAGATGAGTCAGCATGGCAAAACCATCAAGCAAGCAGGCAGGTTCTTCTGCGAACAAGGCAGGAGACAAGATCAAGATTACGCTCGCCAAGCTACCACCCGAAGCAGCGCGGAAGAACTTCAAGGCGTTGCTTCTGGCTAATCCCAACTATTTTGGCAACCTCGCAGGTAGCGCTTTCCAGTCTGTCCTCAGCATCCAAGGGGACACCACTTACGAAAGTATTGGGTGCGTCGGTTTCAACCCTCAACTGAACCGGTTGGAGGCGGAGGTCAATATCAATCAGGAGGATGGATACGACGGCGGCGTCTGCTCGACCGGTTCCCAGGAGTTCGTCCGCTTCTATCTCTCCTACGATGGCGGCTCCACGTGGGAGGACCAAGGTCTCACCAGCTTTACGGTCTACGACGTGCCAGGACCTAAGCCTCTGGAATATGACGTCACCTTACAGATCAACCCATCTGAAAAATTCTGTTTCTTTCAGAATCTCCCCAAAGCACGGGCCATCCTTTCGTGGGGCACGCCGCCACCGGCAGGCAGCCCTGACTGGGTACCCATCTGGGGTAATGTGGTTGACGCGCAGATTCAGATCAGCGGGTTTGACATCATCTTGCTCGGTCAGTTTCTTACAGAAGCAAAGGTGGAGGTGGCACCGGAATACAAGAACACTATCGACCTGACGCAGCCCATCATCGCGGCGCAGCCGAAGACTCTGAGCGGCGCCGAGCTTCACACCCTTTACAAGGGCAAGAATGTTCCTGGACATCGTTTCCTGTTCTCGGAAGTGAAGAAATCGATCAATGCCCCGGGGCTGACGCTGACGGCGGCCCAATCCGCCAAGACTTCACTTCTCGGTATCCCGGACATCAATGCGGCAGCTCTGGTTGAGGCGCTCCTCAATACCAACGGAGACACGACCTACGAGGAGTTGGATTGTGTTGGCCTCAACCCGAACACGAGCCAGTTGGTGGGCATCATCAACGTCAAGCTATCCAATGGGTATTCCGGCGGACCGTGTACAGCAGGCAGCCAGGAATATGTGGCTTTCTGGGTTGACTGGGGCAGCGGGTGGACCTACGCAGGCACAACTTCCGTCACCGTCCATGACTTCAGTTCGATCCCGGCGGAGGGTCTTGAATACAGCGTTTTCCTGCCCGTGGACATGACCGCTCACCGGCAGCCCTGTGATATAGGGCCGAAGACGGCAAAGGTTCGCGCCGTCCTTTCGTGGAATGAGCCGCCTTCAACGACCGATCCCTATGCTCCCGTGACCTGGGGCAACGCCGATGAAACGCTGGTCCTTATTAATCCAGGCCAGGCGATTGAACCCGGCGAGCAAATTCCCTTCCTGAGCCGTGTGGGAGACATCGATGAATCCCTCGTTGACGGCAGCGGCATGATCACGGACGCTTACGCCCTTGAAACCGGGAATCACTACGTGAACGCGCCCTTTGGAGGACGAATCACCATTGCCGGCTTCATCTCCAACCCGGCCCCGGGAATGAAATACCGCGTTATGAAGAAGCCCCACGGCGCGCCCGATTCGGCGTATGCGCCCATCAGCAACGAACCGTCCGGATTAACCTTAACCATCGACGAGTTCAATGGTATCACTTGGACTCAGACCCAGCAGACGTTCCACGATCTTGGGGATGGCTACTACCCCTACGAGAACTATTCCTGGGCGCATGCCGTGGAAGCCAATATCATGGGGGTGTGGTACACCACGGCGGCGGATGACGGCAACACTTACGATCTGCGAATCGATCTCAGCGTGGATGGAATTCCTGCTGATGACGCTCACAGCAATATTGTGACCGTTTTGGTGAATAACACAGCCCCGGTGGCCGCAGTCGATATCAACTTAGGAATGGGTGTTGAGTGTGGCGACTTCAGTCCCGGCGATACATTCACCGGAACCTACACGGCGAGCTCGGAGTACTTTGGGTCATTTTCATTCGTGATCCTGCCCTCAGGGCCCGCTAACGGCGTGCTGCCAACCCCACCTTCCGGCTCATCGGTATGGTTGGGGGGCGCCATCACAGACCCTGGCGTGAGCAACCAGACGTACACGCTGAACACGGGCGCCAACCCGGGCCCTCCACCAACTGGTCCGATGGCCGCGTGCGGCTACTCCCTCACCGTGCAAGTGTGGGACCGGACGAACTTGGACAGTGGCGCGACGAATTACTATAACCAGGCTTCCGCCGGCTTCTGTCTGAAGGCGAACTCGTAAGCCGAGGGTTAACTGTTCGGTTTGGGCCGCGCAACGGGCGGGCCGTTTCTGTCCGCCCGTTGCGCACCCGGATTGAAATTCTTTGGCAGCGCATCGTCCCATTGTGGAGCACATGCTCTCCAACCTGCATATCCTGTAACGTAACCTCCGATCACTCCTGCCACTCTTTTTCCAGCCATAGTACTTTTTTTTTGCATCAAAGCAAGAATTCGGGAATATTCCAAGATCGTGTTGGTATTACATCAGTGTCGGGCGAAACAAATCTCGCCTTTCTATCTACAGAAAGGAGTTCACCACGTTGCGTCGAATGGAAATGAGAGCAAAGCACCCGCTGGCAATCCGCTGGTGCCATTGGGTGAATTTTCCCTTGCTGGCGTTGATGATCTGGAGTGGCATTTTGATTTACTGGGCCAATGACGTCTATCGCGTCGGCCTGGGTTCGTTCACTGTTTTCAGTTTCTTTCCTGAGGGCTTCTATCACACCTTTGGAGTCAGTCACCGGCTGGCGCAGGGAATGGCGTGGCACTTCTTCTTCATGTGGTTTTTCGTCATCAACGGCATCGTCTACGTTACCTACACGGTGCTCTCCGGAGAGTGGCGGTGCCTGGTTCCAACCCGCGAGTCATTCCGCGAGGCTGTTCTCGTTGCTTTGCACGACCTCAGACTCTGGAAGGGGACTCTGCCGGAACGGAAATTCAACGGCGCGCAGCAGATTGCATATAGCGGCGTCATCCTCATGGGGTTCGGATCGATGGTTACAGGGTTAGCCATTTACAAACCCACTCAACTCTACTGGCTGACAAGTCTGTTGGGCGGTTATCAGGCGGCTCGATTCGAGCACTTCCTGCTGGCGCTCGGATACGTGACGTTCTTCTGCGTTCACATCGCCCAGGTCGTCCGCGCCGGCTGGAACAATTTCCGGGCCATGGTGTGCGGGTACGAATTGGTTTCCAAGGAGGAGAGCGCGAATGAGTGAGGCCAAGAAACAGGCAGCGGCTGCGGATGAAGCGGCCACAGGAATGCGAGAGGGCGAAGAAACGCCGAGAACGGCTGCTGCTGAAAACAATGCCACAGCCGCTACGCCGGCGAACCCGGAAGGAAACGGCAGGAAAGCGCCAGACCCAATCACTGAACCGGATCTCGGAGCCTCGGCTGCACGGAACGAACAGGTCCGGCGCCAGATGAGGCGCCAGAGCCGGCGCGGCTTCTTGGGATTAGCGGCCGGAGCTCTGGCTGGATTCGGCGCTTGGGAATGGTTAAACAGCCGCCGCGAAATTAACGGTACTCCCTGGCCATTCCGCGAGACCTTAGAGGTGAATGAGCAACTGGCGCGCGATTTTTTCAGCGCCCGGCGGCTTTCTCCGGTGTTCCCAGCCCGCCGAATCAGCGCGGACCGGCTGAATGGGGACCTCGGCCTGGACGAGAACGTCGATCTCGCCACGTGGAAGCTGCAGGTCCATGGACTTGCTTCCCAAGATGGGTCTCTAGCGTTGACGCTGGATGCCATTAAGAAGTTGCCGCGCACAGAAATGACCACGGAGCTGAAGTGCATTGAAGGCTGGAGCGCGGTCGTCGAATGGGCGGGGGCGCGGTTCACGGATTTCATGAAAGCGTATCCGCCGGAAACGGTGAGTGGCGGCCCGTTCAGCCTACATCATCGGGAAGATCTGCCAACTTACGTCAGCATGGAGACGCCGGATGGCGGCTACTACGTGGGTCTCGATATGGAGAGCATGTTACATCCTCAAACGCTGCTCTGCTACGAGCGCAACGGACAAGCTCTCACGCAGGAGCACGGCGCGCCGCGAAAATGAAGAAGCAAATTGGAACTCTGATTCTTGCGATGGGACTGTTTACGAGTCTCGCCACGGCAAGTCCGGCCTTGTACCCTCAGTCCCAGAGCGGGAAGATGGAGTCACAGAGCAAGATGAGTGGCGATAAAATGCACAAGAAGGACAAGAAGGCGAAGAAAACAAAAAAGGCGAAAAAGGCCAAGATGGACAGCAAGAGTAAGATGTAACCTGCAAGGCATCGAATCGAAGGGTAGTGGCGCAGTTTGCTGTAGCGGCGCTCTATGAGCGCCGAACTTGGATCCTCAATGGTTTCCGGCGCTTATAGAGCGCCGCTACAGCAAACAAACTGAGACACTACCCATCGAAGAGGCGGGAAGAACAACCCGCCTCTTCACATCCGCATCAGGATGCGGGAGAGCGGCTTGTTCTTTCGTCCCAACATGCACGTCGAAGAGTTTGAGGCTGCGGCGCTGCCGCATCTTGAGGATCTGTACCGGACGGCGCGGTTGCTGGCTCACGATCCGTCAGAAGCCGAGGACCTGGTTCAGGAAGTGTATCTGGAAGCCTGGAAGTCCTACCACCGGTTCGAGCCGGGAACCAATTGCCGCGCTTGGCTCTTCAAGATCATGTTCCATCGCCTGCATCATTTCCGGCGGCGCTGGATAAAAGCGGAAAGGATTCAACCCTTCGAAAGTCAGCAGCAGGACAACATCATGGCCGACCCTGAAGTTCCGGAAGAAATCCGCGACGGCGATATCCTCCAGGCGCTCGAAAGAGTGCCCATTGAGTTTCGCGAGATTGTGATGCTGGCGGACGTCGAGGAGTTTGCCTACAAGGAAATCGCTGCAACGCTCAGAATACCCTTGGGCACCGTGATGTCGAGATTGAGCCGGGGGAGAAAGCTGTTGCGGCAGCAGCTTGCCGCGGTGGCGCGGTCTTACGGAATCGGACAGGAGCAACCAAGACAGCGCCAAGGTGAATCGGCATGAACGTGATGAGGTTTGACACCCAACAATGCGAGCGGATCCGCCGGCAGCTCGACGCGTATCTTAGCAATGAACTCCTGGTGGAAACCACCAGTGACGTATTGCGGCACTTGGAGGGATGTGAGGCTTGCTCACGGGAGCTGGAGTCACGCACAAAACTGCGCGACGCTTTGCGGAAGGCTGCTCCGTCACAGCTTCCGCCGGAGCGCTTGCGGCAAACTATTCATCAGAATCTCAGGAAAACTCAGCCCGGATTCTGGGCGAAATTGGAAACCAGGAACTGGGTGCTAGCGGTGGCAATGGTCACCGTTGTGCTCTGCGCTGCCGTTTTGGGTCAACGATGGTACCATCTGCAGCAGCGGCGCCGCCTGGTGGCCAATATCCTTTCGCTCGGAGTGTCAGACCATCTTCATTGCGCCATCCAGGGACATCATTATCCCGACGTTGCCAATCCCCCGGAGCAACTTCGCAAGAAACTCGGTCCCGAATATGCCGGCTTGCTAGGCGTGGTCCAGCAAAAACTCCCGGATTTTCAGGTGCTAGAAGCGCACATCTGCTCCGTTCCGGGCAGCCCTCGAAAATATATCCACTTTATTACACGTGGGCGGGGGACGATTCTTTCCGTAATTCTCACCAAGCGAGGCGGAGTGAGCCTGCCGGGGGGAAGACTCTTACTTGCGGGTGTTTCTGGCGGTGTCCCGCTCTACCATGCCCGCCTAAGTGGAATGGAGGTCGTGGGCTTCCAATACAAGGATTACCTCGGCTTCGCGGTCTCCGATCTTGGGCGGAATGAAATGCTTCAAGTGGCGGAGGGCTTGGCTCCGGCGCTGGAGACGGGCCTGAGCGCGGGGAGCGAATCAGAGGACCTGGGAATCACGATTTTCCGGCCGCGCGCACTTCAATGGAGGGAATCTTCGGGCGCTTGATCGAATCTCACGCCTGCCACTCGAAGGCTCGCAGTTGAGTGAGGGCGCTGGCTCCGAGGCTGCTTGGACCGGCGTCCCTCTTCCGGCGAATATCGGAACGAAGGGACGGTCATTCCCGCGAAAGCGGGAATCCATGACGAACGCCTTACTTGGTCGTGGGCCTTGCGCGCAAGACAACCCACGCACGGTTAACCAAAAACCGATTGACCATGGCTACTCTCCACCAAACAGTCCAGACTGGCTTGCAGCGTTTTTGGTCTTGCGCTCGGCCTTCTTGAACGTTTCCACGCGGTGCCGGGGGTAGAGCAACTGATTCCCCCCAAGCAACTCGGCAATAGTAAGGATCTGCAGGCGGGGGTATTTTTCGGGGAAGTTTGCCGCTTGGTAGAAGCCCGCCGAGGCAGCTTCCGTCCTCATGGGTCCGGTAGGCTCGCGCAGGGTGATGAGGGCGCCGATGGCAGCCTTTTCGCGCTCGATCACTCCCTTCAGGTCACGCACCGTATTCACGCCCACATGGCCACTCTTCACCTGCACCACGACTTTCTTTGCCACGCCGCTTTTGTCATCGAGGAAGTTGATGTAGCCATCCACGCCGGAATCTGCGCCCTTCTTGTGGTCACGGGCAGGCCGGGCATCTACCAGGTCGACCGCCCACCACTCGAATTGGTAAGGGTCGATGTTCTTGAGAGCTCCCGCTCCGGCCAGGTCGGTGGGAGCGCCGATGATCTGATAGGGATTCAATTGGGTTCCGAACGCGTCACGCAATCGCCGCTGCACCAGATTGATGGCGAGATAGGTGATGTCAATGCCGATCCAGCAGCGTTTGAGCCGCTCAGCGACGGCGATTGCCGTACCGCACCCACAGAAAGGATCAAGGACAGTGTCGCCTTCGTTGCTGCTGGCCTTGATGATGCGCTCCAGCAGCGCTTCGGGCTTCTGTGTCGGATAACCGAGGCGCTCTTGAGCCTGTGCGCCAATCGGCGGGATGTCTGTCCACACGTCAGGCAATGCTGCGCCCCTAAGCTCGTCAGCAAACCACTTCAATCGGGGTGTGCCATGCCTCTTCTCGGGCCAGTAAATCCTTCCCGCGGCATCCAACGCATCGAGCTTTTCCTGCACGCTGTCGCCCTTGACCTCGGTCGTCTCGACGATGGCACCCGGCAATGCCCAATGGCGGCGCACCTTTGTTGGATCAATTCCGCGCCAGGGCTTCCCACTGTCGCCATGCCGTACACCAGAACCGGTGAGGCTGATCGGCTGGAAGCGCCTGCCCGTGACCGGATCCGCGTGCTTGAAGTGTTTCGCTAGATATTCAGGGTCGTGCTGAATTCTGGGATCGGCCCATGAATAATGCTCCCCGCGAGCGAAGAAAAGGATTACGTCGTGGACAGGTCCGAATCGCTGTGACGAACCGTGCGCGTGAGTACGCTTCCAAATTATCTCATTTAGGAATAGCCGAGGATCGAAAATTGCGTCCATTAGCTGCTTCAGGTAGTGGCTTGCCGTGGGGTCGCAATGCAGGTAAATGCTCCCCGTAGGTTTCAGGACGCGGTGAAGCTCGACAAGGCGAATGGCCATCATCACCAAATACGCCATCATGTCATTGCGGCCAAGAAAGGAAAGCAGGGCCTGCATGAGATCAGCGAGTTTCTTTGGCCCTTCGGTTACAATCTCGTTATAAGCGGCTTCGGACTCCAATCCCCAACCCCAGGTGTCTTCAAAGGCGTGGATCTGCGCGGCGGATTTCTCTCCACTTTTTTCGGCGAAGAGCACGTTGTAATTAGCATTGGAGTTGAACGGCGGATCGAGATAAATCAGGTCAACGGATTCGCACGGGACATTATCCCTGAGTACCTGCAGGTTGTCGCCGAAGTAGAGTGTATTTTTCCAATCCATGGCTGGTTAGCCCCCGCGCGCCATACTACGTCAACGCCTGCTTGGAAGGCAATGGCCCTGAACGGGCCTGTCGCAATCGCCGTCCGTTGCGGGGTACGCGACCGGTGTCCGGCGCGCTGTATAATCGCCTGAGTGGGAACAATAGACCTTGATAAAGCTGGTAGCCACGACGAACGCCTTACTTCGTCGTGGGCCTTTCAGACCGTGATATTGCTTTCGACGTGTCACACGGCCGGCGATGAAGGCTTGGCGACCGCATCTTCTTCGTAACGGTGAATCTTTGCCTTGCGCCGAAGCCCCGGCAGGGACGGCATCCATTGCGATTGATTTCGCCCCTTACGGGGCGCGCCCGCAAGAAGGCGTTTGACAGGCTTCCCACGGCTTCGCCGTGGGCCAAACTGTGCCGCCGCTCCCGCGGCTGGAATCCCTAAGCCGCATTTCTCACTACATTTTTGAAGGCCGCCTTGAGGGCTAGTCTGGATTTGGATTACCCGGTACGGCCGAGAAGCGGAGCGGAGCATATCATAAATAGCGCCGCAGGAATAAGTCGCAGTCTTTGCAATGCATGCGACTTGGACGGCTTGCTTGCCTAATCCGCCGTCCTGGAATAACCTAGCACTATGAACGAGATCGTTTTTGAAGTCATCCAGGAAGCCGATGGCGGGTTTGTGGCGGAGTGCCTGACGGAAGCCATTTTTACGCAAGCCAACGACTGGGAAAGCCTGCGCCGGAATGTCAAGGAGGCCGTGGCTGCTTTCTATTTTGACCAGCCGCAGCCGCCCTCTGCCATCCGCCTGCACTTGGTCCGCGACGAAGTCCTTGCCAACGGATGAAAATTCCACGCGATCTGAGCGGGCAAGATCTTGTCAAGCTCCTTTGCGGTCGCTGGGGATATCGAGTCATCCACCAGGAGGGCAGCCACATTGTCTTGGAGACTGCGGAACCGTTCCATCAGAGGATTGCAGTTCCTGCCCATAAGCCCCTGCGCATCGGAACTCTGAACGCCATCTTGCGCGCAGTAGGGAAACACAAGGGTGCGGACCGCCAGAAGATCCTCGAATCTCTCTGATTCGCGACTCATCATTCAAAAAGCCCTGATGAGGCGAGAATCAAAGTTGCCGCCGTCAAGAATAGAAGGCTCGTTGCGAGATTGCAGACAGACTTCAGCTTGGGCAAGGGCGAAGCGGAAGCCATTGCGCTTGCCCTCACGGAGAAAGCTCAGATTTTGGGCATCGATGACAAGAATGGGATCAATGCCTGCAAACTGCTCGGCATTGCGTTCACCACCGCTGTGGGCATTCTGATTCGAAGCTGGGAAAAGGGATACCTTGAAGGCGGCGATGCCTTTGCCAAGCTGGCGATGCTTCGAGAGTACGGGCGCTACAAGAATTCAATTATTGAAGATGCCAGATTGAAGCTGGAGGCCAAGCCATGAGCATTCGCATGGACCCGGACAACTATGAGTTTCTCAGCCAGATCACAAAGGAAGAACGGAGTGACCTGTCGAAGGCAGTTCGAGACATGGTCACTCGCGGCAGGATATTGCTTGCGGTGGAGAGATACAAAAAGGGGGAAGCGTCGCTCGGCGAGGCTGCCGGGCTTGCCGGGCTTCCCGTGGGGCAGATGATGACGATCCTGACGGAATTTGGAGTGGAGAGCCGGCTGGAAAAGGAAGACTATCTCCAGGGACTCCAGAATCTTAAGAAGGTATGGTGACGGCAGTTTGCGGTTCCTTTATCCGTCGGCGAGCGCCTTACTTCGCCGTAGGCCATTCCGCCTGTAATATTGCTTATTGAATGGCCTTCTCAATGGCCCGCTCCGCCACCGGGGCCAGCACCGCATAGCCTTGGGCGTTTGGGTGCAAACCGTCATCCGAATAGCCTGCGTGAAACATTCCCTGCTGATCGGCAACCGCCGGGTAATAGTCCGCCAAAATGGAGTGCGACTTCACCGCATAGGCCTTGAGCCAGGCGTTTAGGGCCAGGATGTCCGCGGGCGGCCGGTGTCCGGTCTGCTTGGACGGGGTGTAGTCACTGACAGGTGTAAGCGTGCAGAGAATCACTTTGATGCCGTGGGCCTGGGCAAGGCCAGTCATGGCTTTGAAATTCTCCTCGATCATCTTCGCAGTCTCCGGGCCCGTGTTGCGCGCGATGTCATTAGTGCCCGCCAGAATAATGACGGCAGCGGGTTTCAGATCGATCACGTCCGGAAACATACGCACCAGCATCTGTGGCGTGGTCTGGCCGCTAATTCCCCGGTTGATGTAGGGTTTGCCCGGAAAATACTTGGCCAGGTTCCAGAAGTCGGTAATTGAATCGCCAAGGAAGACCACACGA
Organism: uncultured Acidobacteriota bacterium; assembly: GCA_937900045.1. Taxonomy (GTDB): domain Bacteria; phylum Acidobacteriota; class Terriglobia; order UBA7540; family UBA7540; genus CALCEB01. The sequence goes on along the minus strand of CALCEB010000238.1, from coordinate 39,042 downwards.
TGCGGGCTGGCAGGCTGTGCCATCAGCCGTTCATCGTCCGCGTGGTAGCGGCCAATCTGGTTCCAGTCCTGAAGCTCGTCAGAAAGGTGTTGGGCGAGAAATTGCAGACAGCAGGCCGCCTTTGGCGGATTGAATTGCTCGACTAACTGACACGGAGCCGCCGGGGCCAGCACAAGCGCCGCCAAGGCCGCGACGAGAAGGTTCAAATTGTGCTTGAGCATGATTTTCTCCAGTAACATGGTTTTTGTCCACGATTCAATGCATTCCTTGCATGGCAGCATTAACCTGGATCATTCCCGAACTTCCCTTGGAGGAGCGTCAGGGCATGGTTCGAACCATGTCTTCCGGTTTGGCTCCCGTCCAGCGCTCAATATTTGCGTAACATGAAGGGGCCCCGTTTCAAAACCATGCCCCTGGCGATTCCCCAAACCTGATCCAGCACCGGATGAACCTCGACTGCACTGCCCGCCAGAAATCGACCGCTGATCCCTCCGGATGCAAGCAGACTGCTGCCACCTCGAACTTGAGTGCAGGCCGCGAAAAGCGACTCGATCCGGTCTTGTAAGTCTCTCCATTCTGCAAACCCGGCCGCCAACACCCCGAACGTCACCACGTAGTTGTAATCTTCCATCATATTGAGGCGTGCGGGAGGAATGCGGCCCGGCTCAATAAGAGCGCGGTCGATGAAAATGGGTTTGGCGCCTTGCTTGATAACGATCTCGCTTGAAACCTGGCGGAAGCTCCAACGTTCGCCGTGCGCCAGGCGGCCGGCCGCCAACGTGTCCGCAAACATGGCCACGCAGCCGACTTCAAGTTCGATGGATAAAGACTGTTGAAGGGCAGCGCCGAGGTGCGGAATCAAAGCGTCCGGCATATATTCCAGGACCGCGCCGGTTCCAAGCCGGATTCGAGTTTCCTGGATGGCGGCAGGACCGGGTGACCGGTAGACGCGCGTCGCGGACGGGGTGGTGAAGCAAACGTGAGTTCCGGGTCCCTGTTCGATGACGGTCGCAAGGCGGTCTCCACCCAGAACTCCGCCCGTGGGGTTGAGCAGGAGCATGTATGCGGAGCCGTCTTCCTGTTGAATCGGCGTGAGCACCTGAAGCGGAAGCTGGAAGCGGCATCCCACCAAGACAGTCTGCTGGAGGCGGCGTTCGAATCGCAATGAAAGAGATCCATCCCGGCCCGTGCGGCTAGGATTCAAAGAGCAATTCGCGGCGGATCCAGTCAACGACGGCGCCGATACCAACGCCGGCGCGAAGGTTGGTGAAGACAAAGGGCCTATTTCCTCTTGCCCGTTTCGCGTCATGTTCCATGACCTCAAGGCTGGCGCCGACGTAAGGAGCCAGGTCAATCTTGTTGATCACGAGCAAGCCCGAGGTGGTGATTCCCGGACCGCCCTTGCGCGGAATTTTGTCGCCCTCGGCGACGTCAATGACGTAGATCGTCGCGTCCACCAGTTCCGGGCTGAAAGTGGCTGCAAGGTTATCTCCGCCGCTTTCAATAAAGAGAAAATCGAGGTCCGGAAAGCGGCTCTCCAGAAGATGAACCGCCTCCAAGTTGACGGATGCGTCTTCTCGAATCGCCGTGTGCGGACATCCACCGGTTTCAACGCCAATCACGCGGTCTGCAGAAAGCGCTCCGCGCCGGGTCAGGAACTCAGCATCCTCGCGCGTGTAAATGTCATTGGTGATGACAGCAAGCTGTTTCTGATCTCGAAACCGGATGCACAACGCCTCCACCAGAGCCGTTTTCCCCGAACCTACGGGGCCACCAATTCCAATCTTGAGCGGCTTTGGAATCATGATCGGAACAACCTTGCGGAAAGGGAAGAATGGCGGGCCGATGCGATTTCGAGCGCTGGAGTAAAACTCCACATCTCTTCAAGGGACTCGGTCTGCACGATATCCACGAGACTCTCAATGAGTGGGCCAAGTGACCAGAGGATTTGCTGGCCAGCCACCTGGCCGAGCGGGAGCAACCGGAGCGCCGCTCCAACGATTGCCGCCGCTGCAGAGTGGAGAAAGGCTTGTGCGGCTTGCTGGCGGGGCCAGTCCAGCCGGCCTCCGATTGCGCCAAAAACCGCGGCATGGTGGCCAGCAGTGTCCGAGGATTCAATCAACGTGAAAAAGTCCTCGAGAAAGCGGTCTTCGTTGAGGGAGACGGCAGTGCGCAAGGTTTGCCGTCCCATTTGCCGACTCGCCTGCCGCAGCTCGGACACAGGCTTCATAGCCTCGAGCGTTTGGTCGATGTCGAGAATCGCTGGAAGATCTGTCCTCCGCGCTGGTTCCATCGAATGAATCATCGCCACCGCATCCTTGGGTCCGACCGAGCTTTCGAGGTAAGTCTCCAGAAACTCCTTCACGCCTGCCGCGTCCCGAACGATTCCCTCTTGAACGTACCATTCCAGTCCGAATGAATGAGCATAAGCGCCGGCCGGGAAAAGCCCGTCAGCAAATTGCAGTAGGCTCAGGAATCGATGAGGTGACATGAGAGTGGCCTGTCCCAATGGGATTGAACGGCGCCATCCGGCGCTCGAAAGGGATGCCGTTCCGGTGAAACAACTGAACCAGGGCGGGATCGTCCTGGACCAACAACGCTCGGCCTTCTATCGCCAGCGGAAAATGGCGGTTGCCGATTTCAAAAGCGGCGCGAACTGCCGTCGCCCAATCTGCAGGCTCCAACGCGAGGACCGGCTCGTCGGCCGCTACTACGCAAAGATACCAGTCGCGGTTCGCCCACAACAAAGTTCCCGGCTGGATCAGGGTTCCAGTAGGTAACGCCAAGGCAATTTCGCGGCCTTTGCTGGTGGTCAGACGGCCGCGTGGCCACCGCCTTTGCTGCCAGGTCAGGATCAGAGTATCGGCCTCGATTCCTGCCAGTTCTGGCGCAGGAACCGGGGAAAGCAGACGGTCAATGATGAGCATTTCGCATCCGGTCAAAACAAGAAATATCGCTGCGCCATCGGCAAGGTAGTAGCAGGTTCGCACGTCAACAATTGGCCATCGGCTCGCACCTCGTAGGTTTCCGAATCGACCTCCATGCGAGGCAGCGCATTGTTATGGATCATGTCCCGCTTGGTCAGGCCACGGCAGCGGCTGACGGCCACAATCTGCTTCTGAAGACCCAAGCGGCTTGGAATTCCAGCTTCGAGCGCGGCTTTTGAAACAAACGTCACAGAAGTGGCCTGGAGCGCCTTCCCCACGCTGCCAAACATCGGCCGGTAACGCACCGGCTGGGGTGTGGGGATCGAAGCGTTGGGATCACCCATCACTGACCATGCGATGAATCCGCCCTTGATAACCAACTCCGGTTTGACCCCGAAAAATGCGGGTTTCCATAGGACCAAGTCCGCCAGCTTACCAGCCTCCACCGAGCCCACTTCATGCGACACGCCGTGGGCAATCGCCGGATTGATGGTGTATTTTGATACGTAGCGGCGAGCGCGCAAATTGTCCGCGTCGGCTTTCTCTCCCGGCAACGGACCGCGCTGCCGCTTCATCTTGTCCGCCGTCTGCCACGTGCGGATGATGACTTCCCCGATTCTTCCCATCGCTTGTGAATCAGAGGACATCATGCTGATCGCGCCAAGATCGTGAAGCACGTCCTCGGCTGCGATGGTTTCCGCCCGGATTCTCGATTCGGCAAAGGCGACGTCTTCCGGGATGGAGGGATTCAGGTGATGGCAAACCATCAGCATGTCCAAGTGTTCCGTCAGGGTGTTCACCGTGAAGGGCATGGTGGGATTGGTGGATGAAGGAAGGCAGTTGGCTTCACCGCAGACCCGGATGATATCCGGAGCGTGGCCGCCGCCCGCGCCCTCGGTATGATAGGTGTGAATCGTGCGGCCCTTGAACGCCGCGATGGAATCCTGCACGAAGCCGGATTCATTGAGCGTGTCCGTGTGGATGGCCACCTGCACGTCGTACTCTTCCGCTACGGACAGGGCGCAGTCGATGGCGGCGGGAGTGGTCCCCCAATCCTCATGCAGCTTTACGCCGATGGCACCCGCCTCAATCTGCTCAGCGAGCGGCGCCGGAGTGGAAGCATTACCCTTGCCAAGAAAGCCGAGGTTGACCGGCAGGCCCTCGGCGGACTGAATCATGCGATGGATATTCCACGGACCCGGCGTGCAGGTGGTGGCATTGGTGCCCGTTGCCGGACCGGTACCTCCGCCAATGAGAGTCGTCAATCCTGCGGAAAGCGCCGTCTCCACAAGCTGCGGGCAGATGAAATGAACGTGCGAATCGATGCCTCCTGCCGTCACGATGCAGCCCTCGCCCGCGATGACCTCCGTGCCAGCGCCAATCACCATCCCCGGCGTGACGCCCGCCATCACATCGGGATTCCCTGCCTTGCCGATTGCAACGATTCGCCCCCCGCAAATTCCAATGTCGGCCTTGACGATGCCCCCATGGTCCAGGATTACGGCGTTGGTGACTACCAGGTCCAACGCGCCATTGACCGAGGTCGCGGTGGCCGATTGCCCCATGCCGTCGCGCAGCACTTTACCGCCGCCAAACACCGCCTCGTCCCCAGGGTGCGTGAAATCACGCTCCACCTCAATGAAAAGACCGGTATCGGCGAGGCGGATTCTGTCGCCCGTGGTAGGGCCATAGAGTTCCGCATATTGCCGCCGTGGGATTTGGAGACTCATCGCCGCGGCTCCCCAAAACCGAGTTGTTCAGCCCGCTTCAATGAGTTGCTGAGGTTTGAAGCGTCGGTTCTTCCGTTGGTCAAGCTATTCATGCCATGAACCGTTCTATTCCCAGCGATCTCTACCAGGGCAACGCTCTTGGCCTCGCCGGGTTCAAAACGAAGCGCCGTCCCGGCTGGAATGTTCAGGCGCATGCCGAAACCTTGAGAGCGGTCAAACCTCAATGCCCGGTTCACCTCGAAGAAATGGAAGTGCGATCCCACTTGAATGGGACGGTCGCCGGTATTCTCGACGATCACTTGAACTACGCGCCGTCCCGCATTCGCCGCGATGGGACTATCTGCAAGCAAGTATTCACCAGGAATCATGGGGTTTCCCATTGCTATTCATTTGGGATGGCGAATTTGCCAGGCCGCTGGCAGGGCAGCGCGTGGCGGCTTTTGCCATCCCGTGTCACCGGACCGGATGATGGATTGTCACGAGCTTGGTTCCGTCCGGGAAAGTGCCTTCCACCTGTACTTCACGCAGCATCTCAGGCACGCCCTCCATCACGTCTTCGCGGGTCAGGATGGCGCCGCCCAATTCCATCAGGTCCGAAACCGAGCGGCCGTCGCGGATGGCCTCCAGAAGCTCGGCCGTGATGAGGGCCAGAGCCTCCGGGTAGTTGAGCTTCAGGCCGCGCGCCCGCCGCTTGCGGGCCACTTCCGCCGCCGTGGCAATCAGGAGCTTTTCAATCTCACGGGGAGTCAGGTGCATGACAGGGGATTATACGATAAGCAGGCGAACCATGCTGTTGGAAATCCCCTTGGGCAGTAACCTATTTGGCGCAGGGCCAGACTTCAGGCCGGGATTCCGGGGCTGGGCCCGCATCCCGGAACATTCGTTGCCGGGATGCGGCGCTCTTGCGTCTTATCAACTGATGAGCATTACTTCAGAAATAGAACTTCAAAGCGAATTGAATTTCTCTAGGGTCTCCTGGCCCGCCGGAGTTTTGGCCGAGAATTGGAGCAATGGTGTTGGTGACCTGGCCGAACGATCCTGGGAACGCAATGTTGGAATTCGGGGTTCCGAAGTTGGGGTGGTTCAAAGCATTGAAGAATTCGGCGCGGAATTCCAACCGCTTGCTTTCAGTCAATTGAAATTCCTTAAACAAACTCAAGTCCGCAACTCCCAGTCCTGGGCCGTGGAGTACATTGGGCGGGCACGAGCCGAACGTCCCTAGTGCAGGGATGGAGAATCCCGCCGGATTCATGAAAAAGCCCCCGCCGCCCGGAATGTAACCCCCAGGACTGTCGGTGGAACCGGCAAAGGCGTTTCCAATGCAATTGGCGTAGGAAGCGTGCCCAGGCCCCGTGCTGGTTTCATCCGGTGCAAACACGTCAAAGGGGATGCCACTCTGGATCGTAACAATGCCGTTGAATTGCCAGTCTCCCAAGAGCTTGCTCGCAGACCCGGAGTTCGCGAAGAAACGCTTTCCTGGACCGAAGGGCAACTGCCACAGGAAGTTACTGACAAAGCGGTTTTCGACATCGACGTTGGAATTGCTCATTTCATTGGTGTAGTTATAGGCGTTTTGAGGAAACGGATTGGAAGTGAGATTGTCGCCGTAGTTCGCCAAACCGTGGCTCCAGGTATAGTTCACTTCGTAGGTCACACCTTTTGAGAACGTCTTTCGCAACGAGAATTGCAAAGCGTTGTAATCGGCGTTGCCGTCAAAAGTGGCCGTTTCAAGGAATGCGTGGTTGCCGGCGCCGCTTTCAGCAAGCGTGCTGGTGTTGAGATTGGCATACGGAAAGCTGACAAGGGGATTCCCATCAGCGGCAAATCCCGTCACGACCCCCTGATTATAATTTCTCAATCGATCCTCATATCGTCCCCAGTTGCCCACGTAAACCAAATCGAATAACGTGCTGCTATTGATCTGGATTTCCGGCCCGAAACTCACCTGCTCCACATAAGGGGTCTTTTGATTGGGGTCCTGGGCGCGAATTTGCAGTTGGGTCAAGTTGACGATCGAGGGGTTGAACTCCGAGGCGGGAAAGCCGGTTTGGAGAAACATCTGCGGGGTGTTGGTTCCCAGCGATTGGCTGAGGCTCCCATTAATGAGAAACGGAGGATTCAACGCGGTGACGGCTTCAGACCCGATGCGATCGAAAGGCTGGTAGAAGATTCCATAACCACCGCGGAAAACCACTTTCTGGAACGGATGGTAGGCGAAGCCGAGGCGCGGAGCGAAGTCCGTGTAATCCGGATGGATCAGACTCCTTGAATACCAGCCGCTGGCATTGGCGGCGACTGGAACGATCTGACCGCCGCTCGCCGGACTGAAATTCGATTCCTGGTTCTGGTGGTTCAGCCAGGGTGAAAAGAGCTCATAACGCAGTCCATAATTGAACGTTAAGGTTGGCCGGATTCGCCACGTGTCTTGTGCATAAAGCGCGTGTCCCACCTGGTAATTATGGACGACCAACGGCGTTGTGAATGAAATTGAATCGATGTTGCCAAGCAGGAAATCTGGTAAACCGAAGTTTCCGCCTGCCGTGTAGATGCCGTCCGCAGTGATCTGGCCTTGAGGCGATTCGATGTCGAGGAAATTATCACTCGTGTGCAGGAACTGATAACCAAACTTGAGGCTGTGATCTCCCCGAAGCCAGTCAAGACTTTCCAGGAGCTGCCAGGCCTGGGAAATTTGAGATTGGGGCCTCCAAGGCGAGGTGCCCAGCCGCGTGAGGCCATTAATGTTAATGGGGGGAAGGCCTGCGGTGTTCGGCCCGACCGGAATGCCCTGCAACCCGAAACTAGGGGCGGCAGAGGTGCCTAGCGCCACCCCAATCGGATCGCTATGGGCAAAATCGCGCGCGAACCCCACGTGCAGCGAGTTCAACATGTCATTGGAAAGAGTATCTTCCCAAGCGACGGAGGCTAATTGCCCGTGAATGCGGTACTGAGTTGCGAAGTTCCCATTGCCAGCCAAGGGGTTGGCCGTCCACGGCGGGTCCTGGCGGCTGACGTGGTAGTAACTGTAGCTTCCAAAGATACGGTTCTTTTGGTTGATGTTGTTATCGATGCGGCCGTCCAGTGACCAGGTGTCCGTGGGAACCGAGGCTTGGTATTGATAATTGTTGGCGTCCGTAAAGCTTCCCGGCGTCCCTTCCAAGGCAACCTGGCCTGGAATGTTGGGATTTGGGTATAGGGCCGCCAGCTTCATTCCGACCGTGCTCAAGCAACTTTGCTGGATAACATTTTTCTCCACACACCCGGCCTGGCCAGCGACCTGGGAAGCTTGAAGGGGGAAATTTAATTCACTGAAGTCGCCACTCTTCATGGCCGGGGTGGGTACGGTAGACTGGACCGTCGTGGCTTCGCGGCTGGTCAAATCCTGGTAGTCAAAAAAGAAGAAAGTCTTATCCTTGCGGATGGGGCCGCCGATGGTGCCGCCGTAAACGTTCTCCGAAAAGTGGCCAATTGGAAGGCCGCTGGCGTTATTGAAAAAGTAGTTGGCGTCAAGGGCGTCGTTGCGCACAAATTCCCAGAGGTCGCCATGAAATTGATTCGCCCCAGACTTGAGCGAGGCATTGATCACCGCGCCGGCTGAATTCCCGAACTCGGCGGAATAGGTGCGGGTTTGGAGATTGAATTCCTGAAGGGCGTCGGGCGGAGGTTGAACCACCTGCACCGAAAATTCCTGGAGGTTTTCCGAGCCGGAATTGTTCCAAACCCCGTCCAGCAGGAAATCATTCTGCAGTTCATTGTTCCCATTGACGCTGAAGCGGTCGGGCGCAGGATTGTTGGGCGAATAGTCTTTCTGCACACCGGGCTCGAGCAGGGCAAGGTCGGCATAACGCCGCCCGTTTAGCGGCAGATCGTTGATGGACCGGCTCCCGACGATAAAACCCATGTCCGCGGTCTGGGTCTGAAGTTGTGCCGCGGTCGAAACCACCTGCACTTCCTGCCGGACCTGGCCCACTCGAAGTGTAAAATCCGCCAGGACCCTGGACTGCACGTGGACTACGACGCCGGTTCTCACTTCCTCATTGAACCCCTTGGCGCTGGCCGAGACCGTGTAGGTGCCAGGGTTCAAGGCGAGGGCTTGATAGGCCCCGGTCTGGTCCGTCTGGCTCGTTGTGTTGGTCTTGGTTGCGGTGTTCGTGACCACCACCGTGGCATTGGGTACAATTGCCCCGCTCGAGTCCCGCACGGTGCCGACAATTGTTCCCCGGTCGATTTGTGCGAAGAGAGGATTGGCAAGGATACATGCGATCCCCAGACTCGCGCTCAGGGCTAAGGTGAGATTCCACTTCCGGCTGCCTTTAGACATGCGGTGCTCCTTCCAGGTAAGGTTTCGGATATACCTTCCTAAACCCTCATGACTTTTGTCCCACACCCGGTGGAATTCAGGCTTAAGGCCACCGTGCCCGCCTCATTCCTCGCGGAGGAACCGGCACGGAGCACGCGGCAAAGGAGACGTTCCAATCTTGCTGTATTTCCAGTTCCTGGTTTTGAACCCGAATCGATTCGGCGCTTAACGCTCACCACTTTAGCCCTCTCTTTTCTTTCTGTCAAGCAGAAACTTCATCAAAAAAGTTGGCCTGCAAAGAGGTCCTTCAACCCGCCCACGACAAGTCCAGCCGGTCCCTGGCCCTACTCGTGCTGCCACCGGCTACCGTAACGTTTTGGGGTTTCCCTTGACAAGGTGGATTGAGGCGTGTAGTCTTGCGAGTCGCTTGACGTTTCAGGGCGAGACGAAATGCGGCCGGGGGTTTGTGCGGCAGATTTTTAGAAACCGGAATCGAGGAGGAACAATGGGAGACCACTTCGGCAAGCGCGCTTGCATTCCAGCTCTGGTACTGGCGGCCCTGCTCGTTCCGGGCCTACTCATCTGGGGAGGCCCGAACCAGGATGCCACATTCCTCCAGCCGTCGCCGGACGCTCTTCCCATCCCCGCCGGTCGCGGCGCTGCGGCGCTCTGGCAGATGCTACTCAAGCTCCACACCCGCGCCAGCCTGCTCATGGTCACGGCCCACCCCGATGACGAAGACGGCGGCATGTTGACTTACGAATCGAGAGGCCAAGGCGCTCGTGTAACCTTGCTCACGCTCAACCGCGGCGAAGGCGGCGCCAACGTGATGTCACCGGATTATTTTGACGCCCTGGGCCTGGTTCGCACCCAGGAGTTGTTGGCCGCCGGCCGCTATTACGGTGTTCACCAATACTGGACGCGAGTGATTGATTACGGCTTCTCCAAGACCAAGGAGGAAGCTCTTTCCAAGTGGGGACACGACCGCGTGCTCTATGACGTGGTGCGCGTCGTGCGCATGACACGGCCTCTGGTTATCACCTCGGTTTTTGTCGGTGGGCCCGCGGATGGCCACGGCAACCATCAGGTGGCGGGACAGATGGCGCAGGAAGTGTTCGATGCTGCTGCGGACCCTTCCCGGTTTCCGGATCAAATCAAAGCCGGGTTGCGGCCTTGGGCGCCGGTCAAGGAATACGCCCGCGTTCCATTTTTTCTGGAGGAAGGCGCCGTCAATAGGAAGGGCGTCTATGACTACGCCAATCACAAGTGGACGCCCGCCGGCGTCTACGATTATATTCACAAACGCTGGGAGCCCGGCGCGGTGAAGGCCAACGTGCAGATTCCTGAAGGGAACTATGATCCGGTGCTGGGTCTTTCCTACGTCCAGCTTTCACGCCAAGGCCTGGGTATGCAGAAATCGCAGAACGGAGGGCCCTCGATTCCCGATGCCGGCCCGGAAATGAGTCCCTACCATCGCTTTGGTTCCCGCGTTCATGTTCCGGATCAGGAAAAATCATTCTTTGAGGGAATCGATACTTCACTGGCAGGCATCGCCAGCCTTGCCCACGGCGGTGATGCTGGATTTCTGAAGCAAGGGCTCTCGCGGGTCAATCAGCGCGTGGAAGAGGCCATGAAGGTCTTCAGCGCCGCCCACCCGGAGCGGGTGGCGCCGGATTTGGCGGTGGGATTGAAGGAGACCCGGCAATTGATTGGGCAGGTTCAGGCAAGCCAACTGACCGATGATTCGAAATACAACCTGCTGCACGAGCTGGGCGTGAAAGAAACTCAATTCAACGTCGCACTTTCGGAAGCCCTCGGCATCTCCATGCAGGCCAACATCGCGCCGGAGCACCCACCCACCGGGATGTTTGCACGCTTCTTCGGCACGCCCCCCAGTTTCCAGATCGCCATTCCCGGCCAGCAATTCTGGGTGAATGTCCATGTGGCGGACCAGAGTCCCGCTACGATTCAACTGAACCGGGTCTGGCTTGCTGCCGCGCAGAGAAAAGATTGGAACATCAACCCCGAAAATGCTGCTGCCGCCACGCTTTCCAATGATAAAACCCAGGATGTGCGCTTCAAAGTCTCTGTGCCTCGCGATGCAGCTCTCTCCAAACCCTATTTCACGCGCCCTGACATTGAGCAGCCCTACTACGACATCATCGAACCGCAATACCTGAACCTGCCACTGGCCCCCTATCCTCTGGACGCCTGGGTGGAGATGAGTTACCAAGGCGTTCCATTCCGTATGGGAGAAGCGGTTCAGTCAGTCTCGCGGCTTACGGGGCCTGGAACAGTTCTGAACCCTTTGGTCGTGGGGCCGGCAATTTCCGTCTGGATTTCGCCGCGATCCGGCATCATTCCGCTCGAAGCCAAATCGTTCCGGCTGAATGCCCTGATTCACAGCAACGTCAAAGGCCCGGCTCACGGCTCCGTGCGGCTAGATTTGCCGGCGGGCTGGACCGCCGATCCCTCTACGGCAACCTTCTCTACAGCGAAGGATGGTGAGGATCAGCCCGCAGCGTTCAAGGTCATTCCCAAGAACCTCGCGGAAAAGTCTTACACCATTACGGCTATTGCCTCCTATGACGGGAACGAATACAGGGAGGGCGATCGTACCGTGGGCTATCCGGGCCTGCGCCCTTATGGTCTTTACCGGCCGTCCGCCTACCGCACCACCGGAGTGGATGTGAAAACCGCGAAGGGCTTGAACGTGGGCTATATCATGGGTAGTGGCGACGAGGTTCCGGAATCTCTCGAAAACCTTGGCATTCACGCTCATCTCCTTACCAACGCGGATCTTGCAGGTGGCGACCTCTCCAAATATGACATCATCCTGATGGGCGTGCGCACTTATGCCGTGCGCCAGGATCTGATCACTTACAACGGCCGCGTTCTGAATTATGTGAAGAACGGCGGCATAGTGGTGGTGCAATACAATACTCCGGAGTTCGATCACAACTACGGTCCTTATCCCTACACCATGACCCGCGATCCAGAAGAAGTGACGGACGAAACCTCCAAGGTTGCGATCCTTGATCCTTCGAATCCTGTTTTCAACTGGCCCAACAAGATCACAGAAAATGACTTCAAGGGTTGGGTTGAGGAACGTGGATCGAAATTCATGAAGTCCTGGGATCCGCATTACACGGCGCTGATCGAGACGCACGATCCTGGCCAGGATCCTCAGAAGGGTGGATTGCTCTATGCGCGCTTCGGAAAGGGCATTTACATCTACAACGCTTATGCCTTTTACAGGGAGCTGCCGGAAGGAGTCCCCGGCGCTTATCGCATTTTCGCAAACATGGTGAGTCTGCCCCGCAACCCGAAGGTGAAGTAATCCAATATTCTGGGGCTCGGTTGGGAGCATCGACGCCTCTTGTAGGGAAGGGTTTTTATCCCTGGGCCCCTCAGCGGCACAAGCCGCTTTTTCTTACCTTGAAGTCCGGTATGGCTAAGGCCATGCCTTGGCATGATCCTTATCGGTTTACCGTTCGTTGGCCCCGGCCATTCACGGCGACGATGGCGCGGCCTTCAGGGTGTACAGAAACTTCCGCAGTGTGCGGTCGTGCTCCGAATTCTGGCTTACCACTTTCTTCACGGCCTCATCGTGGAGTTGGGTCTGTTGCTTTGCGCAAGGCAAATTGTGAAGCGCCTGGCAAACCCGCGCCAACCGGTAGTGGTTCTCGGAAGAATCGGGAGTGAGCCGAGTGCAAACTTCCAGGTTTGCGCGCGCTGGCTGCCACTGCTTCATCCCCTCGTAAGCTTTCCCCAGCTCGCAGCGTGCAGTGGCATCGTTCGGGTCCAGCCGGGCTGCGGTTTCCAGGCGCCTCATCGCGCCCTGCGACGGAGCCGGGGCGCCCCGCTCGTGTTCGGAGCGCGCCAGCAGTGCGCCACAATAACCCAACAGGCGGCTGTCATGAGGGTGGGCGTCTGAATAACGGCAAAGCTGTGCAATGGCCGCAGAATCCGCCGCTGCGGGTTGCTCAAGCTGCGTCTCCCCAAGATACTGATAGGCCATGCCGGAATCTTTCCCCAGCCTTCCTGCAGCCATCAAGTCTTTGGCCGCGCCGGTATAGTCCTCCAACAAATAATCTGTAATTCCCAGGGCGATGCGCAGTCGCGCCGAGTCCGGGAAACGAAGCGCGGCTTCGTGAAACACTACCAAGGCCGGTTTGTAGGTCTGATGCTGCAGCAGCTCCAACCCCAGCGCCATCTGAAATTGCACATTGCCGGGTTCTAGACGCACGGCGGCCTGGTAGCTGTGCACGGCGGCCAGACTATCGCCGCGTTTCTCTTCAATATCGCCCAGCAAGCTCTCAATCTCCCCGCTGTCAGCCGTGGCCTTCGCCCGCCGACCGCTGGCCAGGGCAGCGTCGGTTTGGCCTGCTTCGAACTGAGCGAGCGCAAGATCGTAGAGGAGATCCGCGCGCGGCTGCGACTCCCGGGCGGCCCGCTTGAACTCGTTAGCTGCCTGGGCCTTCATTCCGGCTTGGAGCAGCATCCCGCCAGTTTGAACCCGGAGTGGCACATCATCGGCCGGAGGAAGCGAAAGGTTGTCGAGTAGGGCAAGCGTCTCCGATGCGTCCCGGTTGATTGCCATTTGGGCGCGGAGCAACGCTAACCCTGCGCGCGGGTCATGAGTGGAATCGAAAGCTGGACCCAAAGTTTGGATGGCCTTGTCCCATCGCCCAGCCTCGGTTTCCGCTATGCCTGTAGCTAATTGAAGACCCGGATTCTGCGGGTCAACCGCCAGAGCGTTTTCCATGCTCCTGGCAGCCGCCGTTCGGTCACCACGGGCCAGAGCAATAGACGCTTTGATCCTCCAATACTCAATGCGGCCCGTGGGCGCAGGGGGCACGGGGATACCTTTGATTGCTGCTTCTGCTTCAGGATACCGATGCAGGTGCGCCAGAACCGCGGCCCAGTTCATGCGGAGGGTTGAAGAGTCCGGATCCAGCTTCGTAGCCTTGGCCAGCAAGGGTTCAGCCTCGGCCAAGTCACCAGCCTTCACGTAAAGACCTGCGAGCGCGACCATCGTCTGAACGTCATTCGGATGCGCATAGAGACGGGCGCGAAGACGGCGGATGGCTTCCATTTGGCTCTGCGTATTTGAGGATGCGTTATTGGAAGAGGCAGAAGAAGTCGAACCCTGCGCCCTTCCGCTCTTCTGAGCGGCAGGCACCGGCAGCAGCGGGACAGCCATGAAGTTCACGGCGGTGAGAAAGACGATTCCGAAGATTGAGGGAAATTGCAGCATTGGTATTCCTTCATTGCCGAAGGTTATGGTACCAAATCTTAACAGTTTGAAAGCGGACTGAAAGGGCGCGGTTTTCAGAACCGCACGGACCTCGGCGGCTTACCGCCGCATGTTTCAACCACCGGTCTGGCGCGCCAGGAATGTTCCCTCCCCCGGGCTTTACGGTATACACTCATAACTTCAAGGAAATTCAACAATTGAAGCCCTGGCATATATTCTCTGCCAATTTCATTTCGGATGGTGTTCATGAATTGGTTACGTTTCTTCGCCAGAAAGAGGAATGCTGCGAGTCTCAACGGGTACCCGCTCAGCCGCAGCCGGACAATCAATACGCAGTTTCACACCTCTCGTTTTCATCCCAAAACTCATGGGGGGCGTCGCTACCAGGAAATATTAGCGTTATCCGCCATGATTCTGATGGCGGTTTCGGGGGCCGTGGCGCGGCCGGCCACCCCACCGGATGTTCCCAGCCAGAGCGTTTTGCGCGCAACACTTACCAATGGGCTTCGCGTGGTGATCGTGCCCGACAGGCTGGCGCCGGTCGTGACCACGGTCGTAAATTACAAAGTCGGGTCCAACGAGGCGCCAGCGGACTTCCCCGGTATGGCTCACGCCCAGGAGCACATGATGTTCCGCGGAAGCCCGCATTTATCTGCGGATCAATTAGCGGACATAACGGCGGCAATGGGCGGCATGTTTGACGCGGACACTCAGCAGGTGGTCACCCAGTATTTTTTCACAGTCCCTGCCGAGGACTTGGACGTGGCTTTGCACATCGAAGCCATCCGGATGGGCGGGGTTCTTGATACCGACAAGCTCTGGAACGAGGAGCGTCCGGCCATTGAGCAGGAAGTGGCTCAGGACCTTTCCAGTCCCACTTACGTTTTTTACACCAAGTTGCTCGCGGCGATGTTTCAGGGGACTCCTTACGCTTACGACGCGCTCGGCACACGTCCCTCCTTCGACAAGCTGACGGGTGACGAGCTCCATAAGTTCTATGAAGCCTGGTATGCGCCGAACAATGCAATCCTGGTGATCGCGGGCGACATCAATCCCTCCGGGGTGTTAGCTGAGATTAAGACGCTCTTCTCCACGATTCCGGAGAAAACTCTCCCGCCCAAGCCCAATGTGAAGCTGGAACCCGTGAAGGCCGAGGCGTTGACCCTCAACACCGACTTGCCTTACGGGCTGAGCGTGATCTCATTCAGGATGCCCGGGTCGAACAGCCCGGATTTCGCGGCCGCTGAAGTCCTGGCGGACGTTTTGAGCAGCCAGCGCGGCAGCTTGTATGCAATGGTGCCTGAAGGCAAGGCGCTCTACGCCGGGTTTTCACTCACCGGCCTGCCGGACGCAAGTCTGGGTTTTGCGCTGGCAGCGTACCCCAAGGGAGCCAATGGAGCCGGGTTAGTTAGCCAGATGCACCAGATCCTGGAGGACGATGTTCAGAAAGGTGTCCCGCCGGATCTTGTGAAGGCCGCCAAGCTTCACGAGCTAGTCGATGATGAGTTCCAGAAGAATTCGGTTTCGGGGTTGGCAATGGCTTGGTCACAAGCGGTCGCGGTGGAGGGCCGGAAATCGCCGGAAGACGACGTCCGGGAGATCGAGAAGGTAACGGCGGAGGATGTCAATCGTGTGGCGAAGCAGTATCTGACGCCCGGCCATACTATTACTGCGGTCCTCACCCCTCAACCTTCCGGCAAGCCTGTTTCTTCAAAAGGCTTTGGCGGCCAGGAATCTTTTGCTCCCAAACAAACTCATCCTGTGGCTCTTCCGGCGTGGGCGGAGCAGGATTTGAAGCGGCTTTCGATTCCTCATTCCACCGTCAGCCCGGTCGTCTCAACGTTGGCGAACGGACTAAAGCTGATTGTGCAACCTGAGTCGGTCAGCAATACGGTTAGCGTTTACGGCCATATTAAGACCAATTCCGACCTTGAGACACCGCCCGGCAAGGAAGGAACCAGCAGCATGCTGGCCCAGCTTTTCTCTTACGGCACCACCACGCTCGGCCGCCTGGCCTTTCAGCGCGCGTTGGACGGCATCGGGGCCAACGAATCAGCGGGAACGGGATTCTCCTTGCAAGTAATGCCGCGCCATTTCGACGAAGCCGTGAAGCTTCTGGCGGAGAACGAACTTTCCCCCGCGCTTCCCGCTCCCGCTTTCAAGATTCTTCAACGGCAACTGGCTGCCGCCGTGGCCGGTGAGCTTCAGAGTCCGCATTTTCTGATGCAGCAGGCATTACACACCGCTCTGTTTCCCAAGCACGATCCCACTTTGCGCCACGCCACGCCAGCCACCGTTTCTTCACTAACTCTTGAAGATGTAAAAAGCTATTATGCCCAGACATTCCGGCCGGATTTGACCACCATCGTGGTTATCGGCAACATTCCTCCGGATGAGGCGCGCAGCGTCATCAAAAAATATTTTGGCAACTGGAAAGCCGGGGGGGGAAAGCCCGACACGGACTTGCCGCCGGTCCCGCTGAACAAGCCCGTTGCCACAGCCGTGCCGGATACGAGCCGGGTACAGGACCGTGTGACCCTTGCCGAAACTCTAGGATTGAACCGGTTTAGTCCCGACTATTACGCGCTGCAACTCGGCAATCACGTTCTGGGCGGAGGCTTCTATGCCACGCGCTTTTACAAAGACCTGCGCGAAAACGGGGGCCTTGTGTACTACGTTTCCTCTTCTTTTAATTTCGGCAAAACCCGGGGCATCTACGAAGTTAATTACGGTTGTGATCCGCCCAATGTCTCCAAGGCGCGCGCTATTGTGAAGCATGATCTGACGCGGATGCAAACCCAACCGGCGTCCTCCAATGAACTGCAGCAGGCAAAGGCGCTCCTGCTGCGGGAAATACCTCTGGCCGAATCCAGCGTGGATAGCATTGCGGGTGGCTTGCTCTCCCGCGCAACGATTGGTTTGCCTCTCGACGAGCCGGTTCGCGCGGCGCGGCGCTACGTCAAGCTCACTGCCGCGGACGTCAAAGCTGCATTTGCGAAATGGATCCGCCCTGCAGACCTTGTTCAAGTTACCGAGGGCCCAAACCCTCATTAAATCTGACGATTCATCATAATGCATTCGCACCGACCCAGATTTCTCCCAACAATGGGCGAATGTCAGGGAATAATTGGAAGGACGGGGATTCAACTTCACCCCTCGAAAACCTCGTGATGGAATGAACCACATTTTGCTCATCCTTTCCCTGCTGATGGCGGGCGTGCCCTCTAGCAAAATCCTCACGGCGGACCTCCGGACGGAAACCATCGAAGGGTTTGAGCGCTACATCAAGGCCTCCGAAGTCCGTATTTCAAATGAGGAGAACCATGCAAGCTCATTTCTTTTCTTCGATTCACTTCCCCCGTCGGAACGCAACCAAATCAAAACGTCCCTCCAGCATGGCCATATCTTTATAAGAAAACTCACGGCGCTTGATTCCTCCGGCCACATCCTCCTCGCACCGGGCGGCCTCATCCATCACTGGCTTGGGATCGCGTTCATCCCCGGCGCATCGATGCATCAAGTGCTCGACACCGTGCAGGACTACGGCCGCCAGCAGGACTATTACCACCCTCAAGTCATACGCTCGCGCCTCATCAGCCGCCAGGGAAACGAATTCAAGGTTTACTTGCGCCTCGAGGAAAAGAAGATCATTACCGTAACCCTGGATACCAGTCACGAGGTCCGTTACACGCGGCTGGATGCAACCCACGTTTCGAGCCGGTCTTACTCCACGCGGATTCAGGAAGTGCGGGACGCGGGTGAGCCTGGCGAATACTTGTTGCCGGTTGGACACGACGGCGGCTTCTTGTGGCGAATGAACAGCTATTGGCGATTCGAAAAGGCCGATGCGGGCGTTTACGTGCAGAGCGAATCCATCTCATTAACGCGCGATATTCCCACGGGGCTGGGTTGGATGCTTGAACCCTTTGTGACGAGTATCCCCCAAGAAACGCTGCAGGCGACTCTGGTGGACACTCGCGCCGCAGTGTTGGCGAAGGTCAAGAAGTGAGGGTGGCTCGCGGAGCCAGGTTAGGCGCAGGATCCTTCCAAATGCGAAATGAAATGCAGAAGATGAACTGTTGGCGCCTCCGGCTTTCACGGCCGGACAATCCGCTGTCGGCCATTCGATTCTCCACCCCAGGGCGCAATCTCATGCGCCATCTGATTGCCGCTATTCTCCAAATACCAGCAGAGTGAACGACCCGGACACAATTGTGGGCCTGCGGAAACGCTGGCCTGGCTTCATGGGTTGCGGTGGACCAAATTCCGCAGTCACCAGGAACACGCGGTGAGTTTTGGGATCGAGCGCCATCGTCCGCGCCCCACGCTGTGTCTGAACGTTCTGGACCACCGTGAACTTGTCCGGGGAGTCCTCGTGAATCACCGTCAGGGTGCCGTCGCCGTTGGAGCTGAAGGCCAACTGCGTGCCGGGATCGAAGCGGTTGGCGTCCACGCCGCGCCCGATGGGCGGCGTGGCAATCACTTTGCCGGTGTCCGCATCCCAGATTGCCATCATCTGATTATGGCAACCGCTGAAAACGCGCCGGTGCTGCGGATCGATCGCCATGCCGGAAGGGTGCTCGCCAGGCGCAAGCGGCCAGCGGTTCAGAATTTTGAGCGAGTGCGAATCAATCTGAAGGACGATGCTCTTATCTTCCAGATTGTTGTAAACGTGACCCTCGCCATCGGCGGCGGCAAACTCCGGCCGGCCGCCCAGGTCAATCGTGCCTGCCACATTTCCTGTCTTTGCGTCAATAACCGTCGAAGTCCCGGAGCGGCCGTTGAATGTGAAAACGCGGTGCGACGCGGGATCATAGATGATCCCGTCCGGACCTTCGCTGGTCTTGACCGTCCCCAGCGTTTTCAAGGTTTTCAGATCGAAAATGGTGACTTCATTGGCGCCGCCGTCGCTCACAAAACCACGGCTGTATTCGGGCGCAAGAGCAATGCCGTGCACGCCTTGAGTATTGGGGATGTCACCCACCACTTTATAAGTGTCCGCATCCAATACCATCACGTGGGTTCCGCGTGAGATGTAAAGCCGGCGCGCTGAGCTGTCAAGTTTCAAGTAGTCCCAAAAACCTTCGCCTCCAAGAACCAACTTTTTTACCAAGTGGTAATCTGTTGCGGGCGCTGCTGTACTGAATGGAGTTACCCACGCCGCAACCGCGGCGAAGATGGCGGCAACCAGAGCGAGCCGTCCGATTTTTGATCTCATGCGTTCCTCTGCGAATGGATTCAGCCGTCTTCACAGGTGACAACTGGGACGTGAAGCCGCGTATCGAAATTCGATGAAAGTCGAAACCAGCTTCGCCGCCACTTACTGCAACAGGCTAATACGATGACCGGAGAAGTTTTGTTACAGATGATTCTTGAATTTTCATCCCTAGGCTCCGGGCGCGCCCGGAGCCTAGGGATTACGATCGGCAAGGACGAGCGCCATCGCCAGGAATTGCGTGCGCGCCTGCGTCGAAAGCGGCTGCGGTTCAGGGGCTGCTTGGCGGTTGTGAGTTGCCAGAACCTGGCGCAGCTTATCGACATTCAGGCCACCGTGCGGAAAAAGCTTGGCGTAGCGGTCCAACGTTTCTTCGGCCTTGGAGAATTGTCCCGTCTCAAAGTAAAACGTTCCGAGCGCGGAGTAGCTGCTCTCCCATTCCGGCAGCAGGTCCTGTGCGCGTTCGAAATATTCCTGCGCTTTTCTGTTATTTCCCTGAACCACTGCCAGCACTCCCTGCCCCCACAGGATTTTCCCTGAATCCGGGATTCGATTTTCCCCCCGTTCAAGAGTTTGCCCCGCCGCGATGGGGTCACCGGAACGAAGCTGGGTCAGCGCAAGGGAAAGGTAATAGGAGTCTTCATCCGGGCTTTGCTGGATGGCTCTGTCAAAAATGGACTCCGCTTCAGGTAGATGTCCGAGGTGGGCCTCGGTGTCACCCCACAGCGCCAGATAAGAGGCCTGATTCCTGCCTTGCGGGGAAATCTTTTCCAGCCATTGCAAAGAGCCGGAATAATCGCCCATCTCGAAATAGGCATCGGCTAGATCATACTTGGCGTCGTCGGAGCTCGAATCCCCGGCCACCGCTTTCTGAAAATATTGAACGGCGTCAGGGTACAGCTTGTAGCGGGCTAGAAGCACACCTTCCCCCACCGAAGTCCGAACGTCCCCGGCGCTCACCTGGCGAAGACGCGCCAGTGTTTCCCGGGCCTCGGAAACCTGGCCTAGCTTGAGGTATGTTTCCGCAAGCAAATAAAGCAGCCGGGGACGTTCCGGGTGGAGCTTGACTTGCGCGACAAGATCACCGAGGTCGGCCTGTGCTTGTTCTAGTGGAGGTAAACTGACTTTTTGGCTCACGCCTAGAAGAAAATTCTGGAAAGGCATCGAGCCAGGGGCAGGATTCTTGGCTAGAGTTTCAAAAATCTTGAAATCCGCAGTAGCAGCTTGCGCCCGATGGAGACTTCGCTCGGTAATGGCCAGCTTGTAATAACCTTTCGATTCGTTCGGGTTCAACTGCACGTAATGCCGCAGCAGCGGCGCCGCATCCGCAAATTTCTTCTCTGCCAATTTTACGGTTGCAAGTTCGTAGAGCGCATTCGAGTAATCTGGATTTACTTTCAGTACTTGGTTTAGGAATTTCTCAGCGGTTGGAAAATCTCCCTGCTTATCAGCGATGAAACCTAGGTTATAAAGGCATTCCAGGTTATGCGGGTCTTTTTCAGAACCTTCTTCGAAGCTTTTCTTGGCTTCGGTAAATTTACCTGTATGCAGATAGTACAAACCCATGAAAGCGTAGGACGCAGCAGAAGGATCAAGCTGAATCAAAGTTTGGAATTGCTCGTAAGCCTTTTCAAAATTGCCCGCGCTGAAATAGCTCTCGCCCAGGGCTGCGTGAAGGTCTGGGCGCCTGGGTGAGATATTGATGCCCTGATTGAGCAGCAGAATTGCGTCTTCAAAATAGTTCTGCATCATGCTCAAGCGGGCGAGAAGAAAGATGACATCAGTATTCTTGGGGGCGAGCTTGCGCGCCCGGAAAAGAAGCTGGAAAGCTTTCAGATAATTCTTCTGGTGAGTATAGGCCTGAGCTTCAAGATACAACGTTTTGACCGAATCCGGCCTCAGCGCCCGCGCCCGGTCCAACGCCCCTTCGGCCTTCGCATCCTGGCCAGCCCGCAGGTAAACGCCGCCAAGGTTGTACAGGATTTCAAAGGTCCCAGGCCTTAGCGCGTCCGCCAATTCGAGTTCATGCATAGCCGGCTGAAATTGCCGTGTTGAGGCAAGCAGAACACCCAGCGAAAAATGGACTTTAACGTCCTGCGGCGTCTGCGCCGACAGGGCGCGAGCAGTTGACAGAGCCTTGGCACTCTCGCCGGCCGCCAAATATGCCTGTACCAGCCGGAAAGAAGTGGCCGCGTCCGGGGGTTGGACGAGCTCCAGGTATTCAATGGCTTGACGCGCATCATGCCTCGAAAGCAAGATGGAACCCAGGTTGTAATTGGCGTCCCGGTTCTGCGGTTCCAGCCGCAGCGTGGCTCGAAACTCAGTTTCCGCCAGGGCGGGTTTTCCCTGCTCTACGAAGAAATCTCCCAGGTTGTTGTGAGTTTCTGTGGAATTCGGGTCCAGACGAAGTGCGGACTTGAATACGTCGAGGGCGCCTGCCTGTTTCCCCTCGCGCGCCAGGATCATGCCCAGCAGGTTCAATCCCATCACATCGCGCGGGGCTAACCGGAGGCCCTCACGCACGTCGGCGAGGGCCTCATTGATCTTTCCTTGCCTCAGGAGGTGTTGCGCATTCTCAAAGTCTACCTTGGCGCTGGCGGGTAAAACCGAGTCTGTCCTGCGGCTTGCAGCCGCTTGCGAAAGGCTGGCCGCATTGCAAAGCAGCAAAAATCCTGCCGCAAGCAATAGCGCCAAGCCCAGCAGCTCCTCCTGGCCGGTCATCTTTCTGGATGGAGTAACAATCCCATGCATGATCTTTGATCCTTGATTGTACCTCGATCAAATCCATTTGCCATCCCAGCGGGTGAAGGCTAGAATTCGGTTCATGCGAGGCAAGATCAAAATCAACCTAGCGGCACCTTGGTTCGCGGTTCTGCTGGTCAGCATTGCCTTTCCACCATCGCTTTGCTGGGGCCAATTCCAAAACGGCAGTGAAGTCAATCTGAACCGGCAATTCCAAACCGCTGTGAGCCTTTATCAAGCTCAGAAGTACGGCCAAGCCCGCCAAGTCCTTACGACCCTCATCCAGCAAGTTCCGAATGACTTTGAAATCAATGAACTGATGGGTCTGGTCTGCGCGGGGCAAGATAGGAACGCAGAAGCAGGTGGTTATTTCGCCAAAGCGGTGCGCTTGAAGCCGCAATCCGCAGAGGCTCGAATGCATCTGGGCACGAACCTTCTTGCCCTCCACCAGAACGTCCAGGCCGAGGCTGAATTCAAGAAGGCGGCAGAGCTCGAACCAGACAACTTTGACACCAATCACAATTTCGGCGAGTTCTTTATCCAGGCCAGGAAGCTGGCCGCCGCCATTCCCTACCTCCAAAAAGCCGCTCAAATCGATCCTGCTGCCTACAATAACGCCTATGACCTTGCTCTTGCCGAAATCAAGACCGGCCAATACACCGCCGCTAAAGCGAGTCTTCAACGGGCGCTGAGCCACCATAATGCGGCAGACTTGCACTCCTTGCTGGCCAGCGCGGATGAGAAAACTGGTCAGTACCTCCAGGCCGAGAACGAATACCAGCTCGCCGCGCACATGGACCCCAGCGAAAGCAACATCTTCGATTGGG
Source organism: uncultured Acidobacteriota bacterium (assembly GCA_937900045.1). GTDB lineage: Bacteria > Acidobacteriota > Terriglobia > UBA7540 > UBA7540 > CALCEB01. Next base: position 16,044 of record CALCEB010000238.1, on the reverse strand, counting down.
GAAGCGAGCTCCTTCTGCACCACACGCTGACGGCGGCCGTTCAAGTTTTCAGCCGTGGCGCGCAACTCTTTCCGCAATCACCCAGAATGGAGATTGGGCTGGGCATTGCGCTTTATTCCCGGACGCATTATCAAGAGGCGATTAGCGCCTTCTGCCGCGCCATCGATCTAAACCCTGCCGATCCCCGGCCCTACATGTTCCTTGGCAAAACCTACGACATTTCACCCGTCCAGGCCCAAGCCGTGACTGAGAGATTCGGCCGGTTTGTTCAATTGCAACCCCATAATTCTCGGGCGCTGTACTACTACGCCTTGTGCCTTTGGAAAGCGTTCCGCACTCAGGGGAAACCCGCCGGCTTACCCAAGATCGAAGATCTCTTGAAGAGGAGTGTGTCGATCAATCCATCTTTTCCAGACGCCCATCTGCAACTCGGCATCCTCTTTGCCCAGCTCCGCCAATACCCGGAGGCCATCGAGCAATACCGGCAGGCGATCAAGCTTCAACCCAACCTCGCAGACGCCCATTACCGGCTGGCACAAGCCTTGGTCCGGACCGGGAAGAAGGATGAAGCCCAACAGGAATTTCAGACGTTTTCCAAGCTGCACGAGGTCCAGACGGCAGAAAGCGAGAAGCAGCGTAGTGAGATCATGGAGTTTGTATTGACGTCAAGAAGCCAGAGCCAAGACAAGCACTGAGTCCCTCGGTACGAGGTTTTATTCGGCCGCAACTTTAGGAAATGACCGGGGCACAATCCCAACGCCCTCTTTACGGCGATGATCCGGTTCACTGGCACATTCTCAAGTTTCTGGATCGCGCCGCTTGGCCATTAGACCCTAAGACAATCGATGCTCTTGCGCTGTCCCAAGCCAAAATGAATGCGCGGGTCGCTGGCTGATCATCAAATTGAAGGATACTTTTGCACTACTTCCCGGTCCAATAAAAAAGGGCGCCCGGCATGCCGAACGCCCTTGACAGCTCTTAGGCGCAAACCTTGCAGTTGCCAATGACTACCGTGTAACCGGAAACCGGCGGGCACGAGACCCGTCCCTACGTAGCCCGATAGCGTCGGTTGCACACAGACGGGCTGTCGCCGCGGCGGCCCTACCCCTACTGTCATTCCCGCGAAAGCGGGAATCCAAGCCCGATACATGCGGGTAATAGGTCCGATCCTACCAATAGAATTTCAGCGCGAACTGGATTTCACGTTGATCGAATGCGCCGTCCTGTGTTGCCAGGATCTTACCGAAATTGGCGAGGTTGGTGAAGTCGGTGGCGCCAGGCGCTGCAATTACACCGTTGCCGCCAAATCCAGGGTTGCCAAATTGAGGCGTGTTGGTCAAGTTAAACACCTCGCAGCGAAACTCCAGGTGGGTGTTCTCAGTCGTCTTAATTTCCTTGAACAATGAGAAGTCGAGGCGGTGGAATCCGGGTCCGAGCAATTGCGTTGGCGCGCCGCCCAGCGCAGCAAAGTCCGTGCTTGAGATTGCCGCGGCCACCGGTGGTTGTGAAAACGCTGCGGGGTTCATCCAGTGGTTAACGTTGTGGTCTCCGTTACCGTGAATGGCTTGCCCCGGCACCAGGAAGGCGTTACAGCCAAAATCTGCGGTTGTACCCGCCGGGCAGCCGATGGTGAACGGCGTGCCATCCTGAAGGGTCAGAATCCAGTAAGTCTGCCAGCCGCCAAGCAGTTGGTTGACGACCCCGCTGGCATTGGTAAGGAAATGTTGACCCTTGCCCACTGGAAGTTGGTACCCTCCGCTGAAGTGGACGACGTTGGGAATGTCGAAGTCGCAAAGGCCGAGGTCTTGCTGCAATCCGAAGCCGGGCAGGTAGGGCGCGCGGTAGCCGCCAATGTCCCCGTTCAGCAAGTCGCGAGCCGTGGTTAAACACTTGGAGAAAGTGTAATTGGCGAGCACATTCAGCCCACTGCTGAATCGGCGTTGGAAGGTGGCTTGCACGGAGTTGTAATTGCTAAAGCCTTCTGTTGCGTAGTGACTCGAATTACGCGCGAAATCAGGAAATGGAACATAATTCTGCGCATTCAACGCGGGCGGCAAGATGACCGAATCCGGATTGGCCCCGGGAAACACCTCAAGGTTGTGCGCCTGGTTTCCTACATAGCCCAGCGTGAAAGTCTGGTTTCGAGACAATTCATACTCGAACGTAAAATTGTAATCCTCGGTGTAGGGTGTGACATAATTGAACTGGCCGCCCTCAAGGGACAATCCTGAAGCGTCAACCAATAAAGGGTTTAAGGGAATGCCAGAGAAACCTGATTCGGGCGTTGCCAGACCACCATTGCCGAAAGTGATGGGATGCGCGGGATCGGGGTTGGGGAAATGGAATTGGAACTGGAAGGGATAGTTTTCCCCAAGGTTAGGACTATATCCGCGGTTTTCAAAGCCGTCATAGAAAATACCGTAGCCGCCCCGCACCACCAACTTCGGGGTAGCTTGGTAGGCGAAACCCAGGCGCGGTGCGAAGTTCGAGAGCTGTGAATTTGCCAGCGCCTGGTTGCTGGAACAGACGATCTTGATGCCGTCCTTTGCGGTCAGCGTTTGGAAAGAAGTGGAGAGCGGGCTCTTGGAATTATTGCACCGTTGCGTGGGGATCAAATACTGGGCCGAACCCGGCGCGCCAGGAACAAAGTTGGCCTGGGCGCCGAAGTTTTCATAAACCTGGCCGAAGTAATCCCACCGCACACCCAAATTCAATGTCAGTTTTGGAGTCGCTTTCCAATCATCGTTGAAGTAGGTCCCGTAAAGCTGGCGGCCGTCATCGGTATTAGCGATGTTTGAGGCGAAGACGAAGTTTGCGCCACCCGAATTGTTGATGCCATTCGGCACGGTTGTGGGTGTTTGCATTTGTACAAACTGCGCAATCCCAGTGTTACCATTACTATCACCCGGAACCTCGTTGTAGACGCCGTTGAAGTTGAATTGGCCGCGCGACCAGGGGGGTTGGAGAGTGGCAAACTTTACGTGCTGGAATTCAAACCCGCCTTTGAAGGTGTGAGTGTTGTAGACCTTGGTCAGGTTTTCAGTCGCCTGAATGGTGGAGTTGTATTCTACAGAGGGCAGGAAAGCGTTACTGCCCAATGTACTCAATCCGGAAAAGCCAAATGCGGGCAAGCCGCCGTTGAGCGGAATCTGAGGGATATCCTGGATTCCGAACTGGCCAGGAATATTGGTCAGATTCGTGCCATTGGGTTGAATCCGCGAAGTGCCAATGCGGGTGAAACCCAAGCGCGCTTCATTAATCAGAGTGGGCGAGAAGGAATGGGTCTCGCTGAGGACGTCGGTGGTGGTGGCGGCGGTCTGCAAGCCTTCATTGAAGGCGCCGCCGTCAGCAATTCCTAGGAAAGGGCCGGGCTTGAAGGTGGGCTCGTTGGAATAGCTGACGGCCCCAAAAATCTGGTCCTTGTCACTGAAGTTGTGGTCCACGCGAACGTCAAACTGGTCGATCCTGTCATCAATGACGGGATCAGTGGTGTTGTTGTTGAAAACCTGTCCGTTGGTTGGAGCCGGGAACAGGTTTAGAAGTTTGACGGCGTTAGGGTCAATCAGTGAGGCTGGAATGATGTTTCCGGGAAAAGGATCGCGAACGTACCCGGTGCCGGTTGCCACTTTTCCGGTAACCGGATCCACCTGCCCGGCGGTCACGGGTCTCGTTGTTTGGGGATTCAAAATGGACCCGAGAGGGAATGACCGGCCGAGCAAGTCCGTCTGCGTGCCAGACTGGGCAGCGATCAACTGAGAGAAGTCGGTATATCCGGACGCGCGCTCAACTGCCGTGGGCACTGTGTTCACGAACGGACTTGCCTGCCGGATGCGGGTTCCCTCGTAATCGGCAAAGAAGAAAGTCTTGTCCTTGCCGTTGTAAATGTGGGGGATGGTGAGAGGACCGCCAATAGTGCCACCGAACTGGTTCTGCCGGAACTCTCCCTTTGGCTGGCCGTTGGAGTTCTCAAAGAAGTTGGCGGCATCCAGCCCGCTATTGCGCATAAATTCCCAGACATCACCGTGATACTGGTTGGTGCCGGACTTGAGCGTGGCGTTCAACACAGCGCCACCGGCCCGGCCCAGCTCCGCGGAGAAATCGCTGGTCTGCACTTTGAATTCCTGGATAGCGTCCACCGGCGGGCGAACTACATAAGCCGTACCGTTTAGAAAGTCGACGAGATCGGCGTTGTCATCCATGCCGTCGAGCAAATAGTCGTTCTGCGCTGGGCGGGTGCCATTGGCGGAGAAGTCACCAGTCGCATTAAGGCCGCGAGTGTTCGGCTGGCCCTGCGTGACGCCTGCCGAAAGCTGGGCGAGGAAGGTATAATTCCTGCCGTTCAAGGGCAGATCATTCACTTGGCGCTGGCCGATCACCTGGCCCACCGAGGCATTGGTGGTTTGCAAAGCGGGCGGGGCGCCAGTGACCTCCACCGTTTGAGTAACTTGGCCGGGTGGTAAGGTAATATTGACAACTACCTGCTGCTGTAGTTGAACAGTAATGTGCTTCTGGTCAACGCGTTGGAAGCCTTTGTACTCCGCGGAGACGGTGTAGGTTCCGATCCGGATCGGCGTGAAATTGTAATCGCCGGAGCCTCCGGTCTTGGCGGTCAATTTCAAGCCCGTTCCTTCGTTGGTCAGGGTCACCGTGGCGCCGGGGATTACGCCGCCCGACTGGTCCTTCACGGTTCCCTGAATCGCGCCAGTGTCCACCTGGCTATAAGCACCAGTGACTCCAAAAATCATCACCAGGAGCGCCATCGCAACAAAATGGGCAACCCACGATAAACTTCTGTTTACGCCGAGCTTCATTTCATCCTCCTTGATTCCGATCCTGCGCCCACGGGCAATTCCCAGCGGGGCTGAAGCCCATGGTCCTCAAACGAAGATAAATGTCGGAACTCCCCAACCCGGCGAAAGGAAGCAAAAAAGACAGGGACTCTTCACGCAAACGCTTGCCGATTACGCTTGCTTTGTAGCATAGTGAATTGTATGGTGTCAATAGATTTTTTTTGGTTATGCTCCTAATTTATTGAAGCGGCTTGCTGGCATCGCTATAGGGCAGGTTTTGGCCAGGAAGGAAGAATGTACTGACGGTAGTTGGCCAGAGCCAACCTATTGATAAATAAGGGCGCGGCTGGGTGTTGGTGAAGCCACCATTTGCTGGTCCTTCGGGTGGCCATGAAAGTTGCCAGTACCCGGTGTAAAGAGGAGAACGAACTATGGCGGCAAGCATGAAGCAAGTGGCACACCGGGCCGGGGTTTCTGTCACCACTGTTTCCCACGTGCTCAACAAGACCCGCCACGTCGCGCCGGAAACTCAAAAGCGGATTTTCGAAGCCATTCAGCACCTCGGATTCTACAAGAACGCTCATGCCAGGCGCTTGGCTCGCGGACATAGCGACTTCTTCGGCCTGATCGTCTCCGACATCTGCAATCCCTTCTTCCCGGAAATCATCAAGAGCTTCGAGTCCGTGGCCCTCGAAAAGGGGAAGGACCTTTTTCTCTGTAACACTAATTATGAGCCCCAGCGCATCCGGGCTGCGGTACGTAGGATGATTGAGAACAAGGCCCCGGGTGTCGCCGTAATGACCTCGGAAATGGATCCTGAACTCGCCCAAGAACTGGCCTCAAATGAGGTGGCGGTCGTTTTTCTCGACGTGGGCGAGGTCCAGCCGTGGATGAGTAACATCCGAGTCGATTACTCCCGTGGAATCAGCCAGGCCATTTCCCACCTTCGCGAGCTGGGGCACCAGGATTTCGCTTTCATTTCCGGCCCGAAAACGCTTCGCTCTGCCAATCTCCGCCGCAACGCATTCATCGAAAATCTTGAAAAGTGGGGGCTATCTTCCGAACGTACGCTGGAAGGCAATCACCGGGCAGACGGAGGGGCAGAGGCGGCTCGCATCATCTTGTCGCAATCGCCGCTTCCATCGGCGATTCTTTGCAGTAATGATCTAACCGCCATTGGTGTGCTTCAGGCTTTGAGAGAGGCTGGAGTGGAGGTGCCGGGCGAAGTTTCCGTAGTGGGATTCGACGATATTGACTTGGCCCACTTTGCCTATCCACCGCTGACCACGTCCGTCCTCTCCCGTGAGGAACTCGGCAGGGTGGCATTCAAGGCATTGCAGCGAATCCTGACCTCCAAGAACCACAAAGGGGCCGAGTACGTGGTGGATACGCAACTCATCATCCGAAAATCCACCGCCCAAGCGCGGGGCAGGAAAACGCAGGTTTCGTTGTCAGGAACTTAGGGTGGCTGTATCCGGTTGCAGGGCAAGTCTTGCCGGGTCCAAACCTACAGCGGAGAGGTTTATTGCCCAGTTCGACTTGAGCGCGCCGCCGCACTGATCGAGTGATTCATCCAACCCGTGCAGAATCAATAATTTGTAATAACACAAGGGTCAAGACTGTCTGGCACGTGCCTTGCTCTTACTGGGGAATGCAAATAACTGTGACGCCGTCTGCTGTTGAGGTTGCCGTAGCTTCATTTTATGTGGCCTTGCAAGGGCACCCAAGGATGCCAGCGGGGACACAGCCTCTACAAGAGAGGCCGTCACCGTCATTTGTAATTCTCGACTCGCGAGGTAAGTCATGTCAGTTTCGTGCATCGCTTCAAGCAGCAATCTGTTCCAACCCACCAGCCTGCAAAGCAACTCCCAGCCTGCCCAGACAACTTTTCAGGAATTAGCTCAGGCCCTGGAGGCTGGCGATTTGACCCAGGCGCAGCAGGATTACAGCACTCTGGCCCAAAACGCGCCTTCAATCGCACAAACCTCCAGCAACAGTCCGGTGAGCCAGGCATTCAGCGCGCTGGGACAGGACCTGAAATCCGGGAACCTTACGGCAGCCCAGAAGGACATGGCAACTCTTCAGCAGGATTTGCAACATAAGGCCACCCAGGCCTACCATCATCATCACGGCTCGGCTTCACAAATGCTCAGTTCCATCCTGGGTGCGGCCGGCCTGGCGGCAGGCGCCACCACCGGCCTTCCATCGGCGGCTACCTCGATTGACCTGACAGCGTGATTGAACGTGATTCGAGCCGCAGCAGCGCCTCGAATAGTCCCCCCGCAACTTTCATATTCTGGTTTATTTTGTCAAAGAACTCAAGGGCGGTTGATTTAAGGCAGAGGCGCAGTTCAGGCATGGGAGTTTGCCAAAGATCAAGATGTGGATTGCCGCCTTTGCAATTCAGCGGCTCAATTCTTCCGGTGGCACAACTTCCGGCCTTATTCCTGCTATTGACAGCAGGTAATAAACCGCGAAGCCTACCAGAAAAGAAAAAAGAACCGCGGGCCGGTCAGCCTGAACCCAACTGGAGGGCACCCCTGGAATGCTTCCCAGAATGCCCACTGCAAAACCTATGGCCCATGCGGCATACCCGGCCCAATTGATGCCGCGCCGGGGTCCCGACCATTTTTTCCCGGCCAGGAGGTAATCCGCCACCATGGCTCCGCAGATGGGTCCGAAAGACGCTCCGACAATCGTGAAAAAGCCCACCAGATTCTGGGCGATGCCGGTGATGGCCAGGACGGCGCTGAGGGTGACGCCAATCAGCGTGGAAACGGTACGTGGAATCTTAGGCAACATCGTGGCAAAGCTATTGGCTGCGATAAAAGAAGAAAAGCAGACGGGCACCACGGACGCCGCAGCAAACAGGAAGAACATCACGGGAGCGAGCACACCCACGTGGGCAATCGCCACCGTATAAGCATAATTCGCGCGGTCTCCGCTGCTTCCGATGTAGCCCGCGACGGCCAGGATGGGTAGTCCACCCGCCACGATAATGGGCAAGGTGATACCCGTCAAACCGCCCCAAAAAACATCGCCTCGATTGCGATTACTCATGCCGAAATCTGTGCCCGCCGCACCCGCTGTTGCAAAGAAGCCGATTACCACGGCCAGTGTCGCCAGGAACCCGCTCCAGGGATCCGGATGAGTGGGACGGTAGTTGGGGATTCCGTCTCGGTTTGCCCAGAATACGATGACAATCATAATGAGCGGCACCCAGTTCAGGACCTGAGCAACTTTGGCGACGTATTTGATTCCCTTGATGGCAACCCAGGCGAGACCGTAAACCCACACCAACACGATCCCGGTAAAAAGGGTCTTCGAATCCTTGTGAAGTCCCTTCAAGATAAAGTCCGCCGAAATCCAAGTGCCCACCGCGATCCAGCCTAATTGCAGGAGGCCCATCAGAAGACCGGGCATCACGTAGCCACCAGTGGTCCCGAAGGTGGAAGTTCCAACGATATAGAGCGTGCGGCCCGTCTGCATGCCCAGCATTCCGGGAACGTAGTAGTAAAGTGCGAAACATAGCAACCCCGCCACCACCAGGCCCAGCATGCACGCTGCGACGGTCCCCTGATCCAAAGTCGGGCCGGCGATGCCCAGATAGAAGCCGACCCAAAGGAAAATCCCCGCGTAGGATGGAAAGGTATTCTTGTACCACGGCGCCCGTTTGTCAGGCGGGATCGGAATTGACGCCTTCACGTAATCAGGCAGTTTGGATGGCATGGTCACCTTGACAATGAGGGAGTTGATTTCAAGAAACAACAAATATAACCGGCCCTGTCAAGCCTCACGACTCGCTGAAGTCGATGGCAGCAGGTTGAGTGCGAAACCCATTCGTCGTGATCCCGACATAAATGAGGCCGATCAAGAACCAGATGCCGCCCACGGTTTTGGCAAGCGAGTTAAGGTTCCACCAGATCAGGGCGCAGAAAACGAATCCAAAGAGCGGCAAAATGGCATCAGCCATAACCCGCCGCTTGTAGCCCGGACGCCGCACCACGGTGAACTGCCAGAAGGTGGCAAAGTTCACTCCCATGAAGGCCAGGAAGGCGCCGAAGTTGAGGAGTTCTCCAGCGTGTTCGTAAGCGTTGCCGATGTAATTCAGACCTATCGCGCCACCCAAAGCCAGGGCGCTGATAATCAGAATATTATATGTGGGCGTGCTGCTGCCGGGGCTGAGATATCCAAAGATTTTCTTGGGCATTACGCCGTCGCGCCCCATACCAAAAAGCAATCGGGCTGCGCCCAAACCGCCATTCAAGGCGCTTCCAAACGCCGCGAGGATCAGAACCGCGCCCATCGCCTGGAATAAGACCGAGCCGCCGACGCGATGGCAAACGTCCATGAACGCCGTTTCCAGATTCGGAAAAGTCCGCCAATTGGGCCACACCCGTTGCCCCAGATAAACCTCCAGTCCGCCGAAGACTCCGGTAAACAAGCAGACGATGACGGTGGCCAGCAGAACATTACGCTTGGGGTTTTCAACGTCCTCGGAAAGCGTGGTCACGCCGTCAAAACCGATGTAAGTCAGCGCCGCAAACGAAGTGGCCATCCAGATTTTATGAGAACTGAAAGTTTTCGGGTCGTAAAACGGCTGAATCGAGAAGAGTCCTCCCCAGCCGCCGGAATGCCAAAGGTAATGAACGGCCAAGCCCACGAAAGCAGCGATGACAACGCACATGAAGGCGAGCAGGACTTTGTTGGCGCGAGCTGAGGATTTGATGCCGCGTAAATTGAGAACGGTCACGATACCGATGACGAAGAGCGCGGCAACAGCGTAGGGCATTTTGGGGATATACCGGCTGTGAATGGCCGTTGCAATCCAGATGGTATTGATGAGCGGCTGTAAGAGATAGTCCAGCAACATGGCCCAGCCCGCCAGAAAGCCCAGGTGGAGATTGAGGCCCTTGCCGACGTAAGTATAAGCCGAACCGGCTGCCGGATAGATGGCCGCCATGCGGCCGTAGCTGAATGCCGTAATCATCATGGCGAACATGGCAATCAGGATAGTGGTCACGAAGTGACCGTCCGAAAGCTTCTGGGCGACGCCAAACAGCGGTACGGGGGCGATAGGTTGGATCAAAACAATGCCATAGAAGATCAAATCCGAGAGGGTGAGAACGCGGCGCAGTCTGGGCGCGCCTCCTGCGGTTGTTTGTGCCGGGGCTGAGGACTGATTCATGTTCAGAGCCGTCCAAGGGTCGTAGGATTCTTAAGTTAAACGAACGGTGAGGATAGCAAATCTAAGTTAATTTTGCCCAAAATAAAGCGAAGGTCGCGGCGCCCCATTGCGTCAGTTGATTGCCGGCATTCTGCACTTTTTGATAACCTTGTTGGCGAATTTTCTAGGCGTGGCCGGGGAGTGGTGGTACGGTACTGCGGAACTGGCTCGGTCCGCAGCCAGACGGGCATGGAGGAGATTCACGGTTTTCAGGTGTACGTGCGCGGCGTCGAGCCCTCAGGCTTGAGGAACGTCATGCGGGTGGGAATCAATCTTCCCGTTCGCATTAGCCATGCTACCGTGATGCCGGGTGATGTGGCGGTCTCCGATCCGGAGGGAATCGCGTTCATTCTGCCGCAACTTTGCAAACAGGCGGGTGACCGGGCGAGGTCACTCACCTGATCGACGATTGGGGACACCCGATGCTGCACCAGCAGAAATACACACCTGGGCAGATTGACGGGCGATGGACTAACAAGATGATCGAAGAATTCAACCAATGGGCCGCCTACAAGGGCTCCAAACTGCAAGTGAACGGCCACTGAAAAGCGGACTGCCGGGAGGAGAAAAGCCATGCCGAACCAGGATGAGATGAGGATGGATCGCCGCAGTGTTTTGAAGAGCTCTGCTGCTATGATGAGTGGCGCGCTCCTGGGTACGGACGCCGAAGCGGGCGCGGGACCGCAAATCCACAACGTCAATACTCACTCAAGCCCATCGAGCCTGAAGATCACTGACCTGCGCGTAGCAACCGTCGTGAAACCGGGGCCTAGCCCTTGCCCCATCATTCGCCTCGACACCAACCAGGGCGTTTACGGCCTCGGCGAAGTCCGCGATGGCGCCAGTCCGACTTATGCCCTGATGCTGAAGAGCCGTATCATGGGTGAGAATCCGCTCCGCATTGACTATATATTCCGCAAGATCAAGCAATTCGGCGGCCCTGCGAGGCAGGCGGGCGGCGTTGTCTCCATCGAGATGGCGCTGTGGGACATCGCCGGTAAAGTGTATGGCGTCCCCATTTACCAAATGCTGGGGGGCAAATTTCGCGACAAGATCCGCATTTATGCGGATACCACCGAGTCCAAAGATCCCAGGATTTACGCCCAGCGCATGAAAATTCGCAAGGAACAGATGGGCCTGACCTGGCTGAAAATGGATCTGGGAATCAACATGATCCAGGACCTTCCCGGCGCCGTGACAGAGCCCTCGGGACTGAGCCGATGGGAGGAAACTTTTCTTCCGCATCCGTTCCTTGCTACCGAAGTGACGGACAAGGGCATCGCCAAACTCTGTGAGTATGTAGCCGCCGTCCGTGAAGCGGTAGGAATGGAAATTCCGCTTTCCATGGACCATCTCGGCCATATTGGCGTGAAGTCATGCATCCGCCTGGGTCAGGCTTATGAGAAATACAACCTTTCGTGGATCGAGGATGTGATCCCGTGGCAGTACACCGGCCTGTTGAAGCGGATCACAAAGGAAAGCCCTACGCCCACGCTGACCGGAGAGGATATCTACCTGAAGGAAGATTTTATCAAGCTGTGCGAGAATCATGCCGTCAGCAAGATTCATCCAGACCTTGCGACCTCCGGCGGAATTTACGAAACCAAGAAGATTGGCGATTCGGCAATGGAGTACGGCGTCCCCATGGCCATGCACTTTGCCGGGACGCCCATCGGCTGCATGGCTAGCGTTCACTGCGCCGCGGCCACGGAGAATTTCCTGGCGCTTGAAAATCATGCGCTCGATGTTCCTTGGTGGCAGGACTTGGTGGAAGGCGCCGCCAAGCCCATCATCGACAAAGGATATATCACAGTCCCGGATCTGCCTGGCCTTGGCGTGACCCTGAACGAGGACGTTGTGAAGCAGCATTTGAAGCCCGGCACCGGCTACTTCGAATCTACTCACGAGTGGGACGGAGAGCGATCGTGGGACCGGTTGTGGAGCTGAAGCTTTCTTTCGCCGGGAACGGGTTCGCTGAGGGCGTGGCCGATGTCCGGCGAGACGCGCTGGCGCTAATGAGGCCGGAAAGACCCGGAACGATGGATGGCTTTGGGGTTCGGAGAGCCAATCCATCTCCGGCTGGCCAGCGCAGTCTGAACCAGCACTCACATTCTTGATGCAGAGGACGGTTTGATGCGGATCACTCGACGAACGGCGGCGAAATTGCTCGTGGGCGCAGCACCGGCGCTGGTACTTGGCCGAAAGCTGTGCGCCCAGAGCGGCCTCGGCATTCAAAAGGGCCCATTTGAAGGAACGCGAGAATCTTTACAGAAGTACCAGACTCCCGAATGGTATCGGGATGCGAAGTTTGGAATCTGGGCGCATTGGGGACCCCAGTCCGGGGTCGAACAAGGCGATTGGTACGCGCGCCAGCCATCAAGCGGGATACGCGGTTATCCTCTGTACGACGAATGTGGAGCCCGATGAAGAAGATCTGCACTTGTCGGCTTTGTATTCCAGGCGCGTGGATGGCATCCTGCTCGCTTCCGGGCACCAGCACATGGCCCAAATCAGCCGGGGGCTCTGCCCGTTGGTTCTCGTTGACCGGTTGCCCCTGGGATTCAAGGGAAGCGCCATCGTCATCGACAATTTTTAAGCGGGTTACCAAGCCACTCGCCACCTCATCGAATTGGGACACAGCCAACGACGCGATTGCGCATTGGCGCCAAGCGATTGATGCCGACCCCAACAATTCAAAAGCTCTTTATAGCTTGGAACAGCAATTGGAAAAACAGGGTGATCCCCAAGGCGAGGCGCACATGGCCCGCTTTCGATCTCTGCAAAAACAGCAACAACTCACCGATCGCATTCAGACGCTCGGCAATTTTGGCTTGCAGGCAGCCGATGCGCGCAATTGGGGGCAGGCGGTTGCGGATATCCAACAAGCCCTGGCCTTATGCGGCAATTGCGCGCAGGGTGAGACGCTCCATAAGAATCTTGGCTTGATCTATAGCCGCAAGGGTGATTTTGCCAGCGCCGAGCGCGAGCTGAACTTGGCTTTGAAACTGAAACCGGATGATCCCGATGCCTTGAAGGCGGTCCAAATTTTGCAATCTCAAGGGAAGCGGGCAGCCAACTCGAATTAAGCGCAGCCGGCAAAGAACTTGGGAGATTCTGCCCTCGCCCCCTTGGGGGAGAGGGCGGCGCGCAAGCGCCGGGTGAGGGGGCTAGGCCTCCGAGGCAAATCGGATGACACACGGTTATCACCGGCGGCGCGGTTTGAGTCAGGTGCTGTGGTTCAGTACGATGATCATCGTGCTGGTCTTCTTTGTTCCTCAAAACCTTGCCGCGCAGGTCAGGAAATCATCCTCCAATTCATCGCCGAATTACCCGGCCTTCGAAAACACGGCGCCAGGCGTTGGCTACACCGGGTCAGAAGTGTGCGCGAAGTGTCATCGGGATATTTACGACAGATTCATGAAGACTGATATGGGCCGGTCGATGGCTCTCCCCAGCGACCCAACGCAGTTGACGAGGATTCCGGAACCTATCACCGTTCATGATCAGAAACTCGACCGTTATTTTTCAATCTTCCGCGAAGGCTCAAATCTTTATCAGAGCGAATTTCAGCTCGGGCCTGACGGGAAAGACATATTCAGAAATGTCCAGCAGATTGCTTACGTCATTGGGTCCGGAAGAAATGGGCTTGGTTACATCATCAGGACGGGACATTACTTGTTCGAGGCCCCGCTCTCCTATTACCACAACTCCGGGATATGGGAGCTTTCGCCGGGTTATGAATTTGCGGATTATGGTTTCAGCCGGCCGATCGCAGCACGGTGTATTTTTTGTCACAGCGGGCGGCCCCGGCCAGTGATGGATCGGGATGGGCTTTTCCAGGACCCGCCCTTCCGCGAGCTTGCCATTGGATGCGAGACTTGTCACGGTCCCGGACAGTTGCACGTCCAACAACGGGAGAAGGCGGAGCTCATCTCAGGCAGGATCGATTATTCCATCGTAAACCCTGCCAAGATTTCAAACTGGCTGGCCGATAATATTTGCATGAACTGTCACCAGGGCGGTGACACACGAGTTCTGCAGCCAGGAAAGAAATATGCGGATTTCCGGCCCGGAACGCCACTGGACAATACGGTGGCGGTCTTCCAGGTTCCCTTGACTCGAGCGACTCTTCCGCAGTCTCCGCTCCTTCAGCATTACGAACTCATGATCCTGAGTAAGTGCTACCGGGAAAGCGCCGGCAAGCTTTCCTGCGCCACCTGCCACGACCCGCATCAACAACCTTCGCCATCAGAGGCGCCGGCTTTCTATCGCCAGAAGTGCCTGACCTGCCACACGGAAAACAGTTGTACCTTACCGCTTCAAACACGGCTCGCGAAATCCACGCCGGATAACTGCGCAGGTTGCCACATGCCGAAGCGGCCGGTGAGAACAATTTCCCACTCGGTCCTGACCGACCACCGTATTATTGCGAAGGAGGGAGAGCCGTTTCCGAAATCCGCCTTTCATCAAACCACGGCCGCTCTGCCCGGCCTTTATCACATAGATGCTATTCCAGGCAGGGAAAATCGCCCCGTGGCCCCGGTCGTTCTCTTTAAAGCTTACGGAGAATTGATGGCTTCACACCCAGAGTATCAAGCGTCGTATGAAAAGGTTCTCCGCCAATTAGCCCAGGAGAACTCGAATGATCCGTTAGTCCTCTCGGCGCTGGCAAGGAACAAGATGAAAGAAGGAACGCCCGAGGCCCTCGAAGAGGCCACGGGCGAATTGACGGAGGCCATTAAGAGGGGCTCGGCGTTGCCCTCGGACTTTGAGCTTCTTTCCAACCTTTTGGCCCGCGCTGGACATTTGAACGATTCGATTGATCTGCTCAAGCGCGCCATTGCTCTCAATCCTTACTCCGCGCGCTTATATAAGGTTTTAGCTCTTCAATACATTTCTAAACAGCAATACACCGATGCGCTTCAGGTAATGCGCCAGGAACTAGCCATTTTCCCCCAAGATTCGTTCATGCGTATGCTGGTGAATAAGGCTGAGGGGGCAAGCGCCGGGCCCTGACCTTCGGGCAACTTGCGAACGTCCGCCTCGTGGCTACTATACGAGAGCAAGCGCAACTTTCGCATCCGCCCTGACAGGACGCTGGTCCACATTTCTTTCGAGGAATGTGGCTCACGTGTTGTCCACCCTGCCGGTCTCGACAGCAAGATCATGAACCATCGGGGTTATTGGGCAACGCCGCTGTTCGGTTCTGGAGGGAATACCAGCCGGGGAATGCCATCGGCCTCTATTGGAAATCTCGCGGTGGGTGTGCTTGCTGAATTTGCTGGATCGTGGCATCGATCCAAAAGCGCGCGGCGCTGCTGGCATGATCACGGGCTGCCTGCAAAGCAGGAAGCACCCGGGTGGGCGGCTGCTTCGCGAGAGCTGCGACGGCGGCCTCGCGCGCGTCATCCGTTTTGGCGCTCGAAAGAGTGGTTATGAGCGCCGCGATCTGTGCCTCTGGTTTCACAAGAATGTCAACGCGCGCGGAGGCAGGCGCCGGGTCCATCTCCAGCCGCGAATCCATTGAGTTCGCTTCAATTTCGTGTCTTCCGGCTGATAGTGAGTCGAGAATAGAGAATTTCTGCGTCTGGGGCGCGCTCCAAGGGCCGCCGTCAACGCGCCAGGTAAACAGAACTCTTCCTGGTGTTAATGCGGAAAAATCCAAGCGAACCGAATCGGGTGAAAGCTGAGTCAGCCGGATGGCGGTGCGGGGAGGCGTTTCCGAAGGCCGGGAGATTACATATTCGCCGACCCGTCCGCCCGCCAGAATCGTTTCAAAGAAGCGGTTGCCATTCCGGTCGATCAAAACCCTTCGCAAGTGGCGGCCATCGATGAACGGCTGGGGATCTCCGGGCGCAAAATCCGGGCGGCATAGGGCCGGGATGCCCGCATAAACGTTGCCATTCCAAGTCCACCAGGAGCGGCCCAGACGGTCGCGCGCCAAGGATGTCGATTGGGTGACAGAGCAGCCGGGCGGGGGCGTTGCGGGCGGGCTGGGCGCGAACCATCGAACGAGTTTCCCCGCTC
>CALCEB010000237.1 GCA_937900045.1 uncultured Acidobacteriota bacterium | reverse complement strand
CCGGACTCTCCTGAACGGTGGGTAGTGTCTCAGTTTCTTTGCTGTAGCGGCGCTCTATGAGCGCCGCTACAGCAAAGAAACTGAGACATTGCCGAACGGTGACGACGCCGCACACCGGCAAGCGGTCAGTGTATCCGGCCAACTGACCTGGATTATTCATGAGTCTGACAAGGAGACCGGAAGGGCGGGGTTTTAACCCCGCCGAAAAATGGCGTGCTCCAACGGCATGGTTAAAACCGCGCCCTTCCGGTCCTTGAATAGAACTTCATGAATAATCCAGGCTGACACGGCCTATCCTGACCACGGCCTTCCCATTGTGCTCCGCTATGCCCTTTACGCCTCAAAAAGCGATTCGACGAATTCGCGCGGATTGAAGGGCAGGAGATCTTCGATCTTTTCGCCGATTCCGACGAACTGGATGGGCAAGCCGAGCTCGCGGGCGATGGCCACCACCACGCCGCCTTTGGCCGTGCCGTCCAACTTGGTCAGGATGATGCCAGTGACTCCAGAATGTTCGGTGAATTGGCGAGCCTGCTGCAAGCCGTTCTGGCCGGTGGTGGCGTCAATCACCAGCAGCACCTGATGCGGCGCGCCGGGAATTTCCCGCCCGGTGATGCGCACCATCTTTTTAAGCTCAGCCATCAGGTTGAACTTGGTGTGCAAGCGCCCGGCAGTATCCACGATCACCGGGTCGTCATGGCGCTTCTTCGCCGAGGTGAGTGAGTCAAAGATGACGGCGGAAGGATCGGCGCCGGGTTTCTGCTTGACGATCTCGACGCCCAGCCGCCCGGCCCAGATTTCAAGCTGCTCATTGGCCGCTGCCCGGAAAGTATCCGCGGCGCAAAGCAAGGGCCTACGGTTTTGCTGAAGGTAATAATGAGCCAGCTTGGCAATGGTGGTGGTCTTGCCCACGCCATTCACGCCCACCATGAAAATCACTTCGGGAAGGCCGGCGGGCGGCTGCTTGAGCGCAGGCGCCGCTGGCGCGCCGTCGTGGCCTCGCCGGGGATTTTCCAGGATGGCGAGGATCTCCTGCTCGATCACGCCACGCACGTCACGCGGCCGCTGAATCTGGCCGCGTTTGATCTTTTCCTGAATGCTGGCCAGAATATCCTGAGCCGTTTTCACGCCGAGATCAGCGGTGATGAGGGTTGCCTCCAGCTCATCCAGCACACTCTGGTCGATCTTTTCCTTGCCCTCGACAATTCCTTCGATGCGGTCAACCAGTTGCGCCTTGGTGGAGGCGACGGCGGATTTCAGGCGGTCGAAGAGGCCCGGCTTCTTCTCCGTTGAACCAAAAAGGGTCTGAACCATATTCTTTTATTCTATCCTGAAGCCGCTGAACCTTGGGCCAAATTGTGCCGGTCACATCGAACGGAGTGGGGATTGGAGGGGCGGCGTGAAAACCTCTGCTGTAGCGCCGCTCTGTGAGCGGCGACTCGGGTTTTTACATTTGGGCGGCCTGCCTGTCATTCTGAACGAAGCGAAGAATCCCAGTATGTGCTCAGGATAAACTCTGCGAAGCATCTCCGGTTCGTTTGCTGCCGAGCAAGGAGTCAAATACAGTGATTCTTCGCTTCGCTCAGAATGACAGCATGGGAGACCTGGCTGAAACTCACGGACTTCAGAAATATAGAAATTCCAGGCGCCGCTCAATGAGATGCGAGCTTCGGCGGTCGCGGACCGGCGCTACACAATAAGGCATGGCCCGTTTAAGCCGCTGTCGATATCATACCCCAATTGCACTTTCATGTTGACATCCGACATCAGCGGGTTTAGGCTACGCCATGTAGATGGCCAAAAGGAGGCGGCGCGATGGTCAAAACGAGGGCAGAAGTCTTGCAAGGCACGCTCGATCTGATGGTGCTCAAGACGTTGGACACGCTGGGCCCGCTGCACGGCTATGGCATCGCCCGCCGCATCGAGCAGGTTTCGGAAAATCTCTTGCAAATGAATCAGGGCACGCTTTATCCGGCGCTGCTGCGCTTGGAGCAGCGTGGATGGATTCGCTCGAAATGGAGCGCATCGGAAAAGAACCGTCGCGCCCGCTTTTATTCGCTCTCCAAATCCGGCCGCAAGCAATTGGCGGCGGAAGCCGAGAGCTGGGAGCGCATGGCGGCGGTGATGGCCCGGCTGCTGGCGGGCGCCGAAGGAGCCTGAGATGACCCGGTTGCGAATGGCTTTGGCGCGGCTTGCCGGCCTTTTTCAAAGAAAGCGGCGCGAGCAAGAGCTTGACGAAGAGTTGCGCGCTCACCTCGAAATGCTGGTCGAAGAGAATCTTCGTAAGGGCATGCAGCCGGAGGAAGCGTGGTATGCCGCGCTCAGGGCTTTCGGTGGAATCGAGCAGGTAAAGGAAGTTTACCGCGAGCGGCGGGGCTTGGCCTTTATTGAAACGCTGTTTCAGGACGTGCGATACGGTGTCCGCCAGCTTCGCCATGCTCCAGGTTTCACCACGGTCGCCATCGTTACTCTGGCCCTCGGAATTGGCGCGACCACGGCCATTTTAAGTTTCGTGGATGCTGTCCTCCTCAATCCGCTGCCGTACCCCCATCCCGAACAGATTGTCATAGTGTTTGAAGAGCCGCCTAGTGGTGGGCTTAGCGAAGTCTCGGCACCTGACTTTCTCGATTGGAAGCGTCAGAGCACGGTATTCACGGCGATAGCGGCTGAGGACTGGGGTACCAAAACGCTGACCGATGCTGGCGTACCGGTGGACCTCTCCTCCGAAAGCGTCTCGGCAAATTACTTTGAGATCCCCGGCGGCAAAGCGCAGCTCGGACGGACGTTTGCGCCTGACGGGGCGGGGCTCCTGATCCGCAGTTTCTACCGACTCCTGCAGGTCAATCCTGGTTTTGACGCCGCCAACGTGATCACCATGGGGCTTCCCCTGGCACCCGAACAGTATCCGGACGGGCCTCGGATCATCAACTACCAGGAACAGGTGTTGGCGAAAATTCAGGCGGTACCGGGCGTGCGGAAAGCCGCCATTACGCAGGCTCTCCCTCTCGAGGGCTGGGGGATTGGCATGCCGTTTCTAATCGAGGGGAAGCCTTTTGTCAATATGGCCAGCCGGCCCGTCTGCGGCTTCAAGCGCGTGAGCCCGTCGTATCTTGCGACGCTGCGTATGCGTCTGCTAAAGGGGCGCTGGATTGCGGAGACGGATGGACCCGGGACTCTCCCCGTGGCAGTGATTAATGAAACTATGGCTCAGCGCTACTTCAGAGGCCGGGATCCCATCGGCCAGCGCATTCTGATTCCGCAGATCACTCGTCCCCCATCCTCTTCTTCGCGATGGGTGACGGGTCAGCCGCCGGGGCCGGAGATAGCATGGCAGGTAGTGGGCGTGGCCGAGGACGAGAAATTGTCGAGCCTGGATCTTCGGTACCCCGCCTTATACGTGTCCTACAAGCAGAGTCCAACTCTGCAAACGTGGCTGGCGGTGCGCGGCACCGTACGGTCGGCGCATTTAGTGAAGTCTATCCAAGCAGCGGTCTGGCAGCTCAACAAGTACAGGCGTTTGACAAGGTCAGGACGCTTGATGAGATCATTTCAGAGTCTCTGGGTGAGACCCGCCTGGACACGACGTTGCTCGGCGCATTCGCCGGTCTCGCCCTTTTGCTCGCCGCCATCGGAATCTACGGCGTGATCTCCTACTCGGTGGCCCAGCGCACGCATGAAATGGGTGTGAGAGTGGCGCTCGGAGCAACCCCGCACGTCATCCGCAATATGGTGGTACGGCAGGGCATGATGCTGGCGCTGATCGGTGTAGGCATCGGCATTACCGCCGCCATTGGCCTTACGAGATTAATTGCGAGTATGCTTTACGGCGTGAAGCCTACAGACCCGCTGACGTTCGTTGGCGTCTCGCTGATTCTGACTGCCGTTGCGCTGGTCGCCTGCTACATCCCGTCGCGCCGAGCAACCAAGGTCGATCCCATGGTGGCGCTGCGGCATGAGTAGGGGCGGGCTCGGTGGCACCCGGCCGCACGATGTTCATGTCTCCGCTCATTGATGTTTGCGCGGCGCATGGTATACTCGCAGTGTGAGGCGGTCATCGTACCGCCTTGTCTGTGACCCGGACTGGCTGAACCCTAAACGGGAAGATAGCGACGTCCGGCAGGAGAATGGAGGATTTAATATCATGTACCCAGAACAATTTGTACGCCCGATGCGCGAGGAACTGACGCAGGCCGGATTTATTGAGTTGAAGACGCCGGGCGAGGTGGACGTGGTTCTCGGCCGCGAGAAAGGTTCCGTGCTCGTGGTGGTTAATTCAATCTGCGGTTGTGCCGCAGGCAAGGCCAGGCCAGCCGTGATTAAGTCATTAGCCAACGCGAACCGGCCGAAGGTGCTTGCCACAGTATTCGCGGGCCAGGATACGGACGCCACGGCGCAAGCCAGAAGCTACTTTACGGGCTACGACCCATCATCGCCTTCCATTGCTTTGCTCAGCGGCGGCAAACTGGTCTTCATGCTTGAACGTTGGCAGATCGAGGGCCGGATCGCCGATGATATTGCAAACGACCTGACAGCAGCTTTTGACCGCTTCTGTGTTTCCGAAGGAGCGGCTGTCTCCGCCTAGTTTCACCAAATCGCAAGCAAGGCACCGTGTTTTCCCCTCACCCGGCGCTGCGCGCTACCCTCTCCCGAAGGGAGAGGGACATGATTCAAAATGATCCCGGTATTGGCCCTCTTTCGAAGGGAGAGGCCTGCCAAAAGGGGCGTGTGATGCGCTCACCCGGCCAAAGAATCTTTCCGTGCAATTGCGAATCTCAACATGGAGTCTTGAGACTCGCCGGACCTGGCAAGTAGAGCCTGCCAAAGCCAGCTATGGACTGGACTTTTTTGTGACTTGCCGCACTGCTGTTATGATGCGTCGAATTTGGTTTGTTGTGAGGAGGGGATGGACGGGCAGAGAAATAACCGTTTCGGATAGGAGAGTGCTCACCGGAAAGTCTGAGTCTTCGCCCATGCCGGAGAACACGGGTTGACGATGAAGCGGCCGTGGGTAATGCACGGCGGTTTCAATGCCGTGGCTGGCGAGCGCCTGCCGGAATTCATCACGCGTCATGCCGAGGATGCGAGGTTCGATGCGGATCGTGAACAGGTGGTATGCATGGGCGCACGAATCCATCTCGATGGGAAGATGAATGCCATCGATATCCGCCAGGCCCTGAGCCAGGGCCGCCGCGTTCTGCCGGCGCCTTTCAACGGAGGCGCGAAGAGTTTCAAGCTGGCCCAGTCCAATAGCCGCTGCAATGTCGGTAATGCGGTAGTTGAATCCAATGCGAGTGTGATTGTAGCGGGTTCGCTCACCATGAGACCGTAGCAGCTTGAACTCAGCAGCGAGACCGGAATCCTGGGTGGTGATTATGCCTCCTTCCCCGGAGGTCATGTTCTTGGTGGGATAAAACGAATAGCAAACCGCGTCCGCAAACGATCCGACGTCATTTCCCTGAAATCGTGCCCCATGAGCTTGGGCTGCGTCCCAGATGATTTTCAACCGATTGTGGCGAGCAAGTTCTGTGAGTTCCGTGACTTCGGCGGGATGACCGTAAAGGTGCACGGGAACGATGGCGCGAGTCCGGGGAGTGACCCGTTTCCCAGCATCGACAGGGTCCAGCGTGAATGTGCTTGGATTGACGTCTGCCAGAATGGGCTTGCCTCCGGCGGCCACTACCATTGAGGCAGTGGCAATAAAGGTGAAATCGGGAACGATGACTTCGTCCCCGGTTTGCAGAAAGGCTGCATAGGCAATGTGCAGCGCGGCCGTACCTGAGTTGACGGCGATCGCGTACTTTGCCCCGACTTCCGCAGCGAATCGGGCTTCAAACTCTTCGGTGATCGTTCCGGCTCGCAGGTTGCCGCTGCGAAGGACCCGTTCGACGGCCTTGACCGTCTTCGAGCCGAGACGGACGCGGGCCATGGGAACCCTGGGTTCCGCTTTGGGCCGGGTGGAGAAAGAAGTGGGAGAAGAAGGCATGACTTGGTTGTCTTCCCGCATGATGTCTAGCGGCCGCCCGAACTTGCCGGAGAGAGGTTTCACCAAGGAAGATTGTCCACGGCGGCCTCAGCAACGCACAATTTTGTCCCGGTGTTCCCGAACGTTTTTGGTAGCGTTGCGGGTGTCGATGATAAGCTGAGCATTCCGGACGATAAACGAATAATCGTAACTTGAGTGATCGGTGGCAATCAGAACGGCCGCATATTGACTCAGGTTCCCGGCCGTCAGATCAATGGAGACAAAGTCCTGATAATCATATTTTCGCATTTTGTGCAATTGGGGAAAGTAAGGATCATGGTAGTCAACGATGGCTCCCTGGTCCTGAAGCAGCTCAATGATCCGCAAGGAGGGCGATTCGCGGAGATCGTCGACATCCTTCTTGTAGGCGATGCCGAGGACCAGAATCCTGGAGTCCTTCAGGCATTGATTTCGCTTATTAAGAGCGTCCGAAACCTCAGCGATGACGTGGGAAGGCATGGAGGAGTTAATTTCGCCCGCAAGTTCAATAAACCGGGTTGGGAACTCGTATTCGCGCGCCTTCCAGGTGAGATAGAAAGGATCAATGGGGATGCAATGCCCACCCAAACCGGGACCTGGGTAGAAGGGAGTAAAACCGAAAGGTTTGGTCTTAGCAGCTTCAATGACCTCCCAGATGTCAATGCCCATGCGCAGACAAAGCAGCTTGAGCTCATTCACCAGGGCGATGTTGACGGACCGGTAGGTATTCTCCAGGATTTTAGCCATCTCAGCGGCCCGTGATGAGCTGACCATTACTGTGCGCTCAAAAACCTGCTGATAGAGCGCCTGGGCCGCCGTGGCGCTGGGCCCGTTAACACCCCCGATCACCTTCGGGATTTGTTCCGTGCGGATGTTAGGGTTTCCCGGGTCTTCCCGCTCGGGTGAAAAGGCCAGGAGAAAATCAGGGGGGTGAACGGCAACCCCTTGAACTCTTTGCCCGTCGATAGAATAGGGAGAAACTGGACAGCAAAGTCCTGACTTTTCAAGAATGGGCAGGACAACTTCCTCTGTGGTTCCGGGATAGGTCGTGCTTTCCAATACCACCAGTTGACCACGTTGGAGGTGAGGACGGATGGCCTCCGCTGTACCCTCTACAAAAGAAAGATCCGGCTCGCGATGATGGTCAAGGGGGGTAGGAACGCAGATAATGATGGCATCCATTTCGCGGAGCTTGGAAAAGTCAGGGGTGGCCCGGAACATTCCGCGAGCAACTTCTGCGCTCACGGACTGGCTGGGAATGTGGTGAATGTAGCTTTCCCCCTTGGCCAGCTTCCCAATCTTGATAGAATCAATGTCAAACCCGGTGGTTGAAAGGCCGTTTCTGGCATAAAGCAAAGCCAGAGGCAGGCCGACATAACCGAGGCCAATCACCCCCACACTCGCGCTTTTGGACGCGAATTTACCAGCGGCTCTATCCAATTGTCCACGTTCATCACCGGGTGAAGGTGAGTTTCTCATATACTCTCTAACCCCCAAAGATTCGACTGGAAACAACTTACTCCCATTAAGCAATACACAGAGATCCGGAGTTTTGAAACCTGCAACAATCATTCCCCTGGGGTGTTTAATCTGAGGAACGTCTATACTACTTGAGACAAGCTCAACTTGACAATGGAGCAAATCTTGTTTAGATTGTATTCCTTGGTGTATTTTACGTTTCACAATGTGTCGGACGCTGTGCGGCAACCCAATCCCTCAACAATTCTTCAAGATTCTGCAGGGTGGACGCCATGAAAATGCCTTTGAAGCTTTTCCTTATTGCCTTTTTAGCTGCGGGCCTGCTGCGCAATGCAGTCAGGCCTCTTTGGGCTCAGGACCAGACTCCCGCCGCTGACGATCAGCAACAGACAGGCTCGCCTGACCAACAGCAGGCGGACTCGTCAACAGCCTTGGACCAGAGTACTGAGGACAATCAACCATCGCAAAGTGCTTTACCAACCGACGTTACGAATCCCGATTACCTCATTGGACCGGAAGATGTGTTGACCCTTGAAGTTTTCAACCTCCCGGAGATGAAGCAGACAGTTCGGGTGGAAAACGACGGGACGATTTCGGTGCGGCTGCTGGGGCCGGTCCGGGCGGAGGGATTGACTTCCCTGCAACTCAAGCATGAGTTGGAAACTGATTGGGGCAAGCAATATCTACAAGATCCTCAAGTTAGCATTTTTGTGAAGAAATTTAAGGCCCGTCCTGTTTCATTGGTTGGGTCGGTTGAAAAGCCGGGGCTGTACCAACTGCCGGGCCCCCGCAATATTATCCAGGTACTTGCCATGGCGGGAGGGCTTGTGAGATCGACCACGGCCGGGCCAGGCGCAGGCCGTTATCTCTATATCACCCGTAAGGCGGGATTCGACAACCTGGAGCCGATGGACGGGGTGGATTTGGTCGCGCCAGACAAACTGAGAGTTGATATTAAGAAATTGCTTTATTCGAACCAAGAAGGGCCGAGTATCCAGGTCAAACCCATGGATTTGATCACGGTTCCGCGCGCCGGAGTGGTTTACATCGTGGGTGATGGAGTGATGCATCCCCAACAAGTAATTCTTGAGGACCATGAAAGCATGACCGTGTTGGAGGCCTTGGCAGTGGCCCAAGGATTAGCACCTAATGCGGGCAAGTCTCACGCCAAGATCATTCGCCGGACTTCAGGCGGGCACACCACGGAAAGCCCTTTGAATTTAGATAAGATATTCAAGGGTAAGTCTCCTGATCCCAGACTGGCGGCTAATGATATGCTATTCGTTCCTGGTAGCGGAGGGAAGGCCATTGCAAAGGGCGGTATTTCTGCAGCCATAGCAACGCTCAGCGGCTACCTGATCTTTCACCCCTGAAAGGCGCCCTCTTAGGTTTCAAGGAGTAGCATGGACGAGCTTGAAAAAATTGATGGTAGCCGGTACGCCTCACAATCCCAGATCAGTCCACAGGGCTTGAGGGAAGTGGAGGTTGTGGACGTGTCTCCGGAAGAGATTCCACATCTCCTAGATTACTGGGCCATTGTTCTCAAGAGAAGATGGGTCGTTATCGCCTGTATCGTGGTGGTATTTTCCACCGTAGCCCTGGGGACGCTCAAAGAAAGGCCGGTTTACGAGGGGAGGGTAACGCTGGAGATTGATCCCGAGCCCCCCACCAGTGTGGTTAATTTCAAGGAGATCGTCAACATCAGTCCGGCCGACATTGACTCCTACCGCGAAACCCAGTATAAGATCCTGCAAAGCCGGAGCCTCGCCGAGCGGGTCGTCCGGAATCTTCAGCTATACAAGCTGCCTGAGTTCTACAAAGGAAGAATACTCTTCGGGCTCATTGCACCGAATCCTCGCCAGCTTCCATCTCTTTCTGATCCCAATCCTCCAGACGCATCCTCAGATTATTTCGCCAACGCGGTCGCCCACCTGCAAAGCTTTGAAGATATCAGCCCTATGCAGCGGAGCGATCTTGTTAAGGTTGCTTTTGATTCCTACAGCCCGCAGCTTGCGGCGCGCGTCGCGAACCAGATTGCTGAGGATTACATTCAGCAAAATCTTGAGACCAAATGGGATGAGACAGAAGCGGCATCAAAATGGCTGGGAACCCGCTTGGTCGGCCTCAAAGCAAAGCTCGAGAAGTCTGAAGATGCCCTGCAGGCTTACGCTCAATCTCATTCACTTCTGTTCATCCAGTCTGCGGATAAGGGTAATGTGAGCTTGGCGGATGCTGGGTTGCAGAACTTGCTGGGGGAATACTCCAAGGCCCAGGGGGATTTGTTCGAAGCACAAGCCGATTACCGCATGGTTCAGGAGGGAAAGACGGAAGACCTACCTCTAGTTATGAACGACCGCGTTTTCCAGGACCTTTTGGAGCGCCGGGCAGATATTGAGAAAAATTTAGCGATGATCACGACTTGGGTCAAACCTGACTATCCCAAGGCACGGCAGGTCCAAAGAGAAATCGACGCGATTCAAAAACAAATCGGCCGGCAAAAGCAGGCTATCGAGGATAATATCAAGCACAAATATGAATCAGCGCAGGACCGCGTTGACATTCTTAATAAGGCTATCGATAGGCAAAAAAAGAGTTTGACCGAAACAAACCAGCAGTTGATTCAATACAACATCCTGGAGCGGGAGGTCGATTCGAACAAGCAACTCTACGATGGCTTGCTGCAACGAATGAAGGAGGCCCAGGTGTCCTCCGGCCTCAAATCGAGCAACATTCACGTGGTCGATAACGCCATTGTTCCCAGGAGTCCAGTAAAGCCACGGATCTTCTTGAATTTAGCTCTTGGTCTAGCCTTGGGATTAGGTCTGGGCGTCGGTCTTGCATTCTTCCAGGAGTACCTGGATAAGACTCTGAAGAGTTCCGACGATGTGGAGCATCTGCTGCGATTGCCCTCGCTGGGCATGCTGCCCAAGTTTTACCTGAATGGCGCAGGGAAGCACGGCGCCAAGGCCGATGAGGAACAGTTGGTGGCGGTTGCCCCCAATGGACACTTTGACTCAGCGCCTGGCGTCCAGACAGCCTCTGAGTCAGTCGAGGCATTCCGGTCTTTGCGGACGTCCGTGTTGCTTTCTGCGAGCCCCGTTCCCCGGCTTCTGCTGATCACCAGCGCTGTGCCGAGCGAGGGCAAAACAACTGCCGCCGTCAATTTGGGAGCGGCACTGGCTAACTTAGGGAAGAGCGTTGTCCTGGTTGACTGCGACATGCGCCGTCCGTCTGTCCATCGCTCGACAGGGGTTGAAAACCGCCCTGGATTTGTACAATGCCTGACGGGTCATGTCGATCTTTCCGAGGCTGTTCTGCCAGTGCCCGGGGTGAACAATTTCTCGGTGATTCCTTGTGGGCCTATCCCGCCGAACCCGGCTGAGGTTCTTTCTTCACAATTGACTGCTGAATTGCTCAGGAAACTTCGTAGCCAGTTCGAATTTGTCCTGGTCGATTCACCTCCAATCTTGAGTGTTGCCGATAGCCGGATTTTAGCGACTCTCACGGACGCTGCCATCTTGGTCACCCGCGCCCATTCGACTCCATACGATGTGGTCCGGCGCGCCCGATCTTTGTTGTATGGCGCGGGGTCCCGCATTCTCGGCGTGGCCCTGAACGCCGTAGATTTCGAGCGCGAAGGTTACGGGTATTCAAGCGGCCAATATGGTTTTGGATACGGGTACGGACGGAACGGCCATTCAAGCGCTACTGGGGACAGTACGACCACGGGGTAAGAACTCCACATTCACGGCGAAATCCTTCATTTGCGCTAAGTGTTAACCCCACCGCGGCTCCGCCGGAGGGGAATTTTTTTCCTCTCTTAGATTGAATTGAACGGATGTTCCTATGAATCTTGCAGTGATTGGGGCTGGATACGTTGGGCTTACCTCGGCTGCATGCCTCGCTGAAGCTGGCCACCATGTGACCTGCGCGGAAAGTAATCAGGAAAAGTTGGAACAGCTTCGAGCTGGAGGGGTGCCTTTTTATGAGCCCCACCTTGAGCCTCTCGTCGAACGAAACCGGCAATGTGGGCGTCTAACCTTCACATCAACGCGCGAAGCCATCGACAAAGGTCAAGCCATTTTTATTTGCGTGGGCACGCCGCCTCTGGAGAATGGCGAGGCTGACTTGACAGGAATCGAAAGCGTGGCCCGTGATATTGCTCAATTTGCGCGAGGGTACCGGCTGGTCATTGAAAAGAGCACGGTTCCGGTGCAAACCGGACGCCAGCTTCAAAAACACTTGGGCCTTTATTGCCGGACCGGATTATCCTATGACGTCGCATCGAACCCGGAGTTCTTGCGGGAAGGCAGCGCCGTGGAAGATTTCTTCCATCCGGACCGAATTGTTGTTGGGGTGGAAAATTCAACGGCGGCAAAGATGCTAGAGGAAATTTATCAGCCAATCTTGAAGCAGGAGTTCGTCTGTCCTGTTCACTCACCCTGCCATTCTCAACACCAAGTTCCCTTTCTGGTGGCGGACATTAACAGCGCTGAAATCATCAAACACGCTTCGAATTCTTTTCTGGCGATGAAGATTTCCTTTATTAATCTGATTGCCGACCTGTGTGAGGCTGCAGGAGCCGATATTGACAAGGTTGCTGGCGGCATCGGCTTCGACCGGCGCATCGGTCCATCTTTTCTTCGTCCAGGGATCGGGTTCGGGGGATTCTGTTTTCCCAAAGACCTGCAGTCCTTTGTCAGAATCGGCGAAAAGTTCGGCCTCGATTTTTCACTTCTTAAGGAAGTCGAGAGAATCAACCTTCGCCGGGGAGAGCAGTTCTTGCAACGGGTCAAGCAGGAGCTTTGGGTTTTGCGGGGAAAGAAGATTGGTGTATGGGGGTTGGCATTTAAGCCCAATACTGATGATGTGCGATTCGCGCCTTCGCTGGCAATCGTGCGGCGATTGATTGCGGAGGGCGCTCTGGTCTCTGCTTATGATCCGCAGGCGTCTCACAAAGCGAAAGCAGAACTGCCCGCTATCCGGTATTGCAAAGATCTTTACGAGGCGGTGGAAGGCGCGGAAGCGCTTCTGATTCTTACCGAATGGGACGAGTTCCGCAAGGCTGATTTGAGGCGGGTTCATGCCTTGATGGAACGGCCCCTAATCGCTGACGGACGGAACCTGTTTTCTTCTGGAGAGGTTACTTCCCAGGGGTTTCAATACCTGGGGGTGGGACGCAGCCTTGCAGGTCCGGCAACAGTAACGGTCTGAGGCGGGATACGAGTACAGATTGTCTTGGCGCAGACGGAGGTTGGAGATTGAGAATCGTGGTAACCGGTGGCGGAGGCTTTCTGGGGAGCCACCTGTGCGAAAGGCTTTTAGCCCTTGAGCATTCGGTCTTGTGTATTGACAATCTTTCTACGGGAAGCCGGGTCAATATCCAGCATCTCGAGGGTAATCCCGGATTTGAGTTCCGGCTTCACGATATCTCGAAACCGGTCGAGGTTACGGGCCGGGTCGATGCCGTTGCCCACCTTGCTTCTCCGGCCAGCCCTCCGGATTATCTCCGGCTTCCCATCCAAACCTTGAAGGTGGGATCGCTTGGAACTCACAATGCGCTCGGACTTGCCAAGGCAAAGCAAGCCCGCTTTTTGCTCGCCAGCACCTCCGAGGTTTATGGAGATCCGCTGGTCAATCCCCAGCCGGAGAGCTACTGGGGAAATGTCAATCCAACCGGGCCGCGAGGCGTTTACGACGAAGCCAAGCGGTTCGCCGAAGCCATGACCGTGGCCTACCACCGCTACCATGGGTTGGATACACGCATTGCGCGGATTTTCAATACTTACGGCCCCCGCATGAGGCCACAAGACGGGCGAGTGGTTTCGAACTTTATCGTTCAAGCGCTCCGGGGCGAGCCGCTGACCGTCTATGGCGATGGCAGCCAGACACGCAGCCTGTGCTATGTGAGCGACTTAGTGGAGGGCCTGACACGTCTTCTGCTGGCTGATGGGCGAGAAGGGTCAGCCACCGTGGCAAGGCCCAAGGGCGCGGATGAGTCGGTGGCCTACGATCTGGAGGGAATCCACGGCCCTGTGAACCTTGGCAATCCCACGGAAATGACCGTGCGGGAGATCGCTGGAGCCGTCCTGTGCCTCACCGGAAGCCCCAGCATCATCGGTCACCGGCCCCTCCCTGTCGATGACCCCAGGATGCGCTGCCCAAATGTTGGACGGGCCACGATGCTCCTTGATTGGAAGCCGGTTGTTGACCTTCAAAAGGGCCTAGAGGATTGTATTGCGTATTTTCGCCAGGTCATGAGTGAACCTGGCTACAAGGTATCGGTGCCAAGGTTTGAGGTAGGATGCTGACTAGTGCCGTAGTTCCTTGCAATAAAGCCCTCCTCGCCGGGATGGTGTGTTTCACAGAGGGCTGTGACTAATCAACGCGATCAATCTCTGCCAGCCAGCCTGAGATCGCAAGTTTTCAAGGGCGGGGGCTTCTTGGCAGGTCGTCAGGCGGTTAGCTTGGTCATTGGTGTCCTCGGACCGGTCTATTTACTTCAAGAAATTGGCCCAAGCAACTATGGACTTTATGCCGCCGTTCTCGGTATCGTAACGTACACTCAGCTTCTCTCACAATGGGGCATAGAAGTTTACCTGATACGGCATCCGGAGGGCGAGGACTGCCCGGAAGTATATCATCAGGCGTTCACGTTGCTTGTGGCTCTGGCAATTCTCGGCATGGGATCTGCCTATCTCGCGCTTCCGCTTCTCAACCAGTGGATGAGGATTCCTGGATTCCATCCGGTTGCGGGCGCCATGGGTCTCTCATTGCCACTCATGATGCTCAAGCAAGTCCCTTTGGCAAAACTAGAGCGCGAACTCGACTACAAACGGATTGTAGTCACCGAATTAGGTGGTCAGGTTTGCTTTTATCTTGTGGCA
Organism: uncultured Acidobacteriota bacterium; assembly: GCA_937900045.1. Lineage (GTDB taxonomy): Bacteria > Acidobacteriota > Terriglobia > UBA7540 > UBA7540 > CALCEB01. The sequence goes on along the minus strand of CALCEB010000237.1, from coordinate 40,651 downwards.
TTACCTCTTGCATTTCGAAATCGCAGTGTCTGGGCTCCTGTCGCGGGATGGTGGTGCCAACAGGCTCTGATTATGGCCCTTCTTCTGATCGTTACGCGCTATCGTCCCTATTTTTGTTTCAACATGCACCTCGTGAAACGAATGCTGAGCTATGGCCTCGGATATTCCACTTCAGTCTGGATCTATCAGCTTCGGGCCCTAGTAAATCCCCTGGTTGTAGGTCATTATGCAGGCGGAGAAGCGGTAGGATTTGTGGCGTTGGCAGTTCGAGTTGTGGAGGCTCTTAGCTTCGCCAAGGGTGCTGCCGGACGCATTTCTATTGCTGCCTTGGCTCGATTGCAGGACAACCTCGAACGACTAACGAAGGCAATCGCTGAGGGAACGCGGCTTCAAATGCTCATGATAGGTCCGCCCTTGGCAATTTTCGCCGGGTTTGGCTCCTGGGTTCTTGCCCGAGTTTTCGGCCCCCGGTGGATTCCCGCCATGTTGGTCTACCCATTCATCGCCCTCGGCTACCTTTCAAATTCTGGGTTCGTCCTTTCCTCGTCTTCGCTTTATGTACTTCGGAGAAATTGGGACATGGCCATTTTTCATGCAGTTCATATTATCCTTTTTGCTGGCTCGGCTTTGGTGCTCGTGCCCCGCCTTGGCATAATCGGCTACGGCTGGGCGGAGGCAGCAGCATTGCCAAGCTATTGGGTCCTCCATTATTTCACAACGAGAAGGGTTGGCAGGCCTGAGTACGCTCTTGCAGCAATGTGGTGGCTTGCATTCGGACTTGCGTTGTTCGAACCCGTGATCGGCTGGCCATCACTGATATTGTTGCCCATTATCATCGTTTGGCCATCAAGCCTGAAGTGCTGCGTTGGTTACGCGCGGGACGCTTGGGCGGCAACCCACGGAAGGTAGGTTGTAAGTATCTCGATGATACGGAAAGATAGCGGTTTTATGAGCGTACACGAGGCGAAAGGTGGGCACATCTCAGAAGCGGAGCTCTTAAACACGGTGATCCAAAATCCACGCCCTACAAAGGATGAATGGCAGTGAAGCACCGCCTCCCTCAAACATTTTCGGAAGTCGTCGATGAAGTAGTGCGGTTTACCGCCATTTCGCGGTGTGAGGCCGAGCGCAGAGTGTGGATGGAGAGTTTGGAGCTGGGCTGGAATGTGCGCCATGACGTCGAACGCTTCAAGGTTACGCCCCACCAATATGACGAACACATGGAACGGTTGTATCGGGAGGGAGATGGCTTCATATTTGAAACCCTGGTCTTTTGGGCGGCACCTAACAGACAAATGTGGACCGCTGGCGCAGCGGAAAGGCTTTTCCGGTACAGTGAGAAAGCCGCTCTGTTACCCAATAGGCTCCGGATACTTATGCTAGGCGATGGGGCTGGAAGCGACTCTCTGTATCTGGCCAACCAAGGTTTCTGCTTAGACTACTTCGACGTGCCGGGAAGTCTCACTTCAGACTTTGCTCTGAAGCGGTTTGACTATTACGGCGTCTTAGGAGAAAACATCACAGTCGTTGACAACTACGAGCAGTGCTTATCGTCTGGCTATGACGCCGTCATAACCTTTGAAGTTTTGGAACACCTCCCCCAGCCGCTCGAGGCGATCCGCGACATCAGCAGGATGCTGAAGACTAAGGGGATTGCACTTGTGACGGAGGCGTTCGAGGTTCTAATTCCCGAGCTGCCAACACACCTAGCGGCAAACCGAAAATATGCAGCCAGGACTCCTTTCCTTTTTCTTCGGAATAACCTTCTACTTAATTGGCATAATCCTCCGCCGATATACAGACCCGCAGAATACGTCAAGCTCGAAGGCAGTTGCTTGCAAGACTGGCTGCATTTGCTCAAGGATAAGAGGCTCCTGATGGAATGGTCTTTGGCACGCGCACGTGAATTTAAGCGAAGGATCGTTGACTAACCGCTTAGCCCGCTTTATTCATGAATTTCATAGCCCAATTGCAGCAAAGGCAGATTTGGCGGGGTCTGGAACGTAATTTCGGCTCTCATGGAAAAACGACACAGTGTCGAATGGGTTTCTCACGCCGTTATCGCATATCCGCATGTTTACTGGCTTGAGCAAAATAACGACGTGTTCGTGAATAATCCGGGTTAGAGTGGAGATTACTTGAGCGACATTTTGGTCAGCATCATCATAAATAACTATAACTATGCACGCTTTCTGGGTGAAGCAATTGAAAGCGCCCTCAGCCAGACTTACCCCGAAACAGAGGTTATTGTTGTCGATGACGGGTCCACGGATGATTCCCGGGATATTGTCAGGAGCTATGAAGAAAGAATCATCCCTGTTCTAAAGCAAAACGGGGGACAAGCCTCGGCCTTTAACGCGGGGTTTAAGGCAAGCAGGGGTGAGGTCGTCATGTTCCTTGACGCGGATGATCTTCTATTGAACAAGGCAGCGGAGCAAGTGGTTCGCGCTTGGAAACCCGAACTGGCGAAGGTCCAATTCTACCTGGAGTGTGTGGATGCCTGCGGTCACTCCCTAGGTTTCTCCTTTCCGGGCTGGCGAACCGCTGTTCCCCCAATGGATGTACGCTCCTTACTGCTTCAAACGGGGTTTTATAATTCCCCGCCTACCAGTGGTAATGCTTTTTCGCGGCGAGCGCTCGCGGCGGTGCTCCCCGTTGACGAGGACAGACATCGCATTGCGGCTGACAATTACTTGCTGACAACCACCCCGTTCTTTGGCAGCGTTCTTACACTCCGTGAAGTGTTGGGCCAGTACCGTATCCACGGTTCGAACACCTGGCTTCAGAACTCCCTTAACATTGAAAAGTTTCATGCATATATTTTCTGCGATTACGAAAATGTAGGCGTAGTGATCGCAACAGCCACCAAACTGGGAATAGTGGCCCCAGACAAGGAGACGCTGGCGCTTCGCCAGATTCAACACATTAAGGTACGCCTGGCCTCATTGCGCCTGGATCCGGAGACCCATCCGTTGCCTTCGGATCGACCTCTGACGCTGGCGCTCCGTGGAATAATCGCCTTGTGGCGGTGGAGCGATATTGATAGCTTCAGAAAGCGAATTGTTTGGACGCTCTGGCTCCTCCTTGTTGCAATGCTGCCCGCTATTCTAGCGCGGCCTTTAATTTCATGGGCGCTCGTTCCAAGGGGTTTCCTCAAGCGTCTGGCACAGATGCTTACCTAGCCTTTCTATGCGTGCGTGAACGCGTGATGAAAACCCAAAATGCGAAAGGGCGCATATGCTGGTATTGGCGCGAGACGGCGCAAGCTTAGTACTGCATCGGTTCTCAAGGGTTTTCCGTCCCCCCCCACGGCCGCTCTATGGAACGAGCGTAATTCCAAACTTCCCCGGAATGGTTGTGCCAGAGGCGATTATACTTAGGAGCCAGATGAGATCATTACCGGCCGAGTCGGAATCAGACCGGGGCTTGCCTGCTATCTATGCAAAAACGACCACGGGCGCAACAGGACAGAGAGTAAGATCTCCGATTGGTACTAAGGGCGTGACTATGAAACCTGGCGACATTGCAGCGATTGTGAAATGGAAGTGGCGTGGCCTAGCGGAAATTCGAAAGGTTTTCCGCAATTGGCCGCAAGTGACCTTATTCAGACTTGGGTTCACTAATCATGTTTTCGCCGAGTGGAGGTCAGGTGGATCTACGGTTGTGGAATCTCAAGAGGAGTGGGCCCGCCTGAAACTACGGTATTTATGGTGTGTAGAATTGTTGAAGGCCTATGGACACCGGGCCTCTGTGATGAACGGCGAGATTCAGTTTACTTTTCACAACCAACTGCTGCGCTTCAAGATCGATCCCATGCTCGAAGCCTACAGCGTGCTATTGGAGCAATTTGTATACGAGGATTACAAATGGTTGCGTGTTGAGGGCAAGCAGGTTCTGGATGTAGGAGCAAGCATCGGTGATAGCGCCGTCTATTTCGCAGTTCGCGGCGCGGCCCAGGTTTACGCCCTTGAGCCCTATCCTTATGCTTACCGGTTTGCCGAAACAAACATTAAGTTAAATGCTCTGGAACGGCAGATCACACTGCTAAACGTGGGGTGTGGGAAGGAAGGTACGATCACCGTAAATCCGGAATTAAAGAATGATCCGAGTTCAGAGCTTGTGGCATGCGAAACGGGCGAGAAGGTTCGTATCCTCTCGCTCAAGCGCCTTGTGGAAAGTTTTGGCCTTAACGATGCCGTGGCAAAGATTGACTGCGAGGGTTGCGAGTATGAGGTCATTCTTGGAGCGGCAGATAGGGAACTGCGAACCTTCAGCCAAATGATCATCGAGTATCACCGGGAGTTCTCGAGATTAATGGATCGCATGGAAAGTGCGGGCTTTCGAGTCGTCCGTACAGCGCACTTTCATTTAAAGGATTCGAGCACGGGGGGAAGCCGGGAGGTTGGTTTCATTAAGGCAGAACGGCTCCCAAAGTGAATCACTGGGTATGAATTCACACCGCTGATATGATGTGGTTCGGGAGCATGAGGCCTGCGCTTTCTTTATGGCACAAAGGGTTTACATCGAGGGTCTGTTCTTGACAGAGCCGTTCCGGCGCACTGGGAAAGGCCGATATCTGGCCAACTTGCTCAAACATATCGAAATTTTAACTCGGGATTCAGGTCAATTGACAATCCATGTTCTCCTGCCTCCGAATACCGGCGGCGATGCATGCGGATTGATTTCTCGCAGTGGATTTGAGATTGTTCACACCCAGGCAATGCGCTTCCGCCGCGTTTGGAGGCGGGGGCTGTCAACGGTGATAGCAAAGGCGATGGAATTTGAAGCCTTCTTTGTTCCTGAATCAGTGCCGATTTTGGCGAAACCGAGGAGACTGGCGGTTAATCTTCATGATATTGGGGTGAACATGTTTCCGCGCGACTTTCGCACGGCCAGCGGCCTCCTTGAGCGCTGGGCAAACTGGTCAAACATGCGCAATGCGGATTTGATCTTTACGGATTCTGAATACTCGAAAAACGACATGATCTCATCATGGAATGTGCCTGCTGAGAGAATCGTCGTTACTTACCTCGGCGTCGATCTGGACTCGTTCAGGGCCCAGCGGCTGCTTCCGCGCGAAAAGGAAACACTGGCTAATCGCTACGGGTTAACTCGCGACTATATTTTGTACGTGGGTGCCATTGTCAGAAAGAAAAACCTGGCGCGGCTCATCCGGTCCTACCGTTTGGTCATGAGCCGGCAGAAGGATTTCGATTTCCAACTTGTTTTATGTGGCTGGCGGTGGCGTAAGGGCTATGCGGAGATTTCAGAGCTATGTGAGGATCCAAGCGCCGGAGATGGAATTGTTCTCACAGGCTCCGTTCCCGATCATGATTTGGCGCTTCTCTACAGAGGGGCGGCATGCCTGGTTATGCCTTCCTTTTACGAGGGATTCGGACTGCCGGTTGTGGAGGCTATGGCTAGTGGTGTGCCCGTCATGAGCTCCAACCGGTCGTGCCTGCCTGAGATCGGCGGGGACGCTGCACTTTACTTCGATCCTGAGTCGGTTGAGGAAATGTCGGCGGTCATGGAGCGCATGCTTAACGACTCAACGCTACGAAAGGAGTTGGCCGCTCGTGGTGTCGAGCGTGCAAGGCAGTTTTCGTGGGAAAATTGCGCTCGCACAACTCTCAGAACGTTGAAAGAACTTTAAGGGAACTTCGAGAGCGCAATACTCCCGAAGGGGTGCAGCTTCTCGTGCAGGCAACCGTAGGCGAACTGTCGAGACTGACCTGCGGCACTCAAGGGATGCCATGAAGGTTCTAGTAGCCATCGATCATCATTTCGAAAGAGACCCGGACGGCGGGGTGCACCTAGGGCCTCCGATGTCGATGCCGGGGAGTCACTTTTGGGAACGGTATCTTAGCGTCTTCGAAGAAGTCGTCGTGCTGGCTCGTGTGCGGCAAATAAAGGCCAGGCCATCAATACCTGCTCCTGCCGGCGGACCCCGGGTTCGCTTTCATGACCTGCCAGACTATCTCGGGCCTTGGCAATACTTTCAGAATCACCGCGTGCTAAGACGTGAGGTGCAGCAGGCAATAAAAGGCGTTGACGCCTATGTGCTTCGGGTTCCGGGAGCGATTGGCCAGCTTGCCTGGAAGAGCCTACGTATCCTGGGCCGCCCCTACGCACTCGAGGTTGTTGCTGACCCTTGGGACATTCTGTCCCCAGGTGCAACCCGGTCTATTGTGCGACCAATCGTCCGCCATCTCTGGTCCAAACAATTGCGGAGCATGTGCGTGGACGCCACCGCCGTTTCATATGTCACGGAAGGGGCCCTTCAAAAGAGATATCCTCCAGGCCCCCACGCCTGGACGACTTTTGCTTCCGATGTGGATATAGGTGATCGATTAGCAACCGCTCATGAACTTCAAGAAAGGCTTCAGAGGCTTGAGGAATCGCTTCCGGGGAGTGCTGCCGCAGGCAAGCGGATTCGAATCGGTTTCCTTGGGGCATTGGCGCAGATGTACAAGGCGCCCGACATTCTTTTGTGTGCCGCGGCCATTTGCCTCCGAGACGGTTTGGATTTCGATGTTGCGATTGCAGGTGATGGCAAATACCGGCGGATGTTGGAAAATATGGCTTCCGATCTGGGAATCCAGGAGCGTGTCCGTTTTCTGGGCGCGTTGTCGCCCGGGGAACAGGTGTGGCGGTTCCTGGACGAATTGGATCTATTCGTCCTTCCGTCCCGCCAGGAGGGGTTGCCACGTGCAATGGTTGAAGCCATGGCGAGAGGTTGTCCGTGCATCGGTTCGACGGTCGGGGGCATTCCGGAACTGCTTACGCCAGAGAACTTGGTTGCTCCCGGTGACGCCCGTCAGTTGGCAGCAAAAATTCGCGAGGTCCTCTCTGCGCACGGGCGCATGAATCTTATGAGCAGGCGGAATTGGGAAAAGGCCATGGATTATCAGCCTGCCGTGCTTGAGCAGCGAAGGCTGGCGTTTTATCGAAAGGTTCGGGAACTTGCCGAGCGGTCCATGAAGCGCAATTGCCATGTTTCGTCCCGTTAGGTAGCTAAGGAGAAATTAATTTCATGAGAATGAGATTGCTTATTTATTCCCAAATCCTTTTGGCCCTCCTCTCGGCTCCGAAATGGCTGCTGGCGGCTGACTCACACTCCACTCCGCCGGGAACGCCCCAAGTAACGTTTCGCGATTTTAGTTCTGTCGATAACATGGCGATACCCGAGACCGTTAAGAAGCTAAGGTTCGGCTGGGCGCGTAATGATTTCCCATGGGCCGGCATCGAACCCAAGAGAGGCCAATGGAACTGGCAGAAAACGGACGAATTGGTCTTGCAGGTGCACGCGGAAGGGGTTGAGATACTCCCCGTCCTCGACTATACTGCTCCTTGGGCGGAAAGCACTTCGGGCAAGATTTTCTCACCGCCGAAGCGCGTTGAGGACTGGAAAGACTTTGTTGAGCACACGGTTGCCCGATATAGCCGCCCTCCCTATAACCTCCGTTACTTTCAGGTGTGGAACGAGCCAACTCGCCAAGCTGGATTTTGGTTGGGCAGTGATGAGGAGTTCGTCGACAAGGTCTATTTGCCGGCGGCAAAGATCATCCGAAGTCATGGAGGCCGCGTTGTATTCGGAGGCTGGCCCGCCAGCAACAGCCTCCAGGAATTCGACTCCGTCCTCGCGTACCACGACGCATGGCGTTGGACCGATATCCTGGACGTGCATTACGAGGGCTTATCCAACTTTCAGTATCTGTACGACCATTGGGTGAAGACCGGAAAGTGCAAGGGGATCTGGGAAACAGAGCTGGGATTCACTGCGGATCCCAACTTTATTCCAGTCAACTATCTGCAAATCCTTCACTGGGCGCTACAGTCCGGCTGGGACGATCCCAACCAATATAAGCTCTTCTACTTCGCAAGTTGGGGAGCGGGCCCGGACGGACCAAATTGCTTAACCACGACGGACCGTCAAGGGCGAGTGGTGCTCACCGGCCAGGGCCAGCGCTTGACCGTAATCAATGAGGTGCTAGGACCGGGAGCGCTAAATTCATTTTCCAAATTCTCCGTGGAGGTTTCCGGCGCGAAGTTGCAAGGTAGCCTTGGCTCCGCCTTAGGATTCGAGGATGGCCGCCGGATTGCAATTGCGCTGTTCTTGAATAGGGCTTCGCTAAAACCTGGAAACTCGATCTCCATCCTCTTGCCCCAGGTGAGCCACCCGAACCTGATTAAGGTTTTGACGGCCTATGGAGACGAACTAGGGCTCAAGTCCGCGTTCCAGGCGGGCCAATTAAAGGCTTCCATTCCGGTCCGGGAACTTCCTACCGGCAAGGAGGACGGGAATTTGGTTATCTTGTATCTTGTGGCTGAACCATAGAAGTCTCTGCGGGAGCCCCCAGACCTCAACCTTGAGATTCGTGACTTAGGAAAGATGCAGGATATGGCGCCACGAAATGGGTTGATGGAATGCCCTCACGCTTTCAATCGCAAGCCCCAGGAGCAGGATCGAGTGATTGCTTATATGGTAGCGCCGGTGTCCTCATCGCCGTTTTCGACGCTGCGGAAAGCACCGCCCCAATAGTCGTCATAACATGGTCCCTGCTCCCCGTAGTAACAAAGAAATACCGCTGCCAATCCCATGTTCGATATAATTTTTCTCGCAGCTCTGTTTGCCCTGCTGATCCAGAACGAGTTGCCCCTTCTGGCCGTGGGGGGAATAGTGGTCTGCTCCCTCCGAGGCTTGGCGGGATGGCTGGCAGACAGAGTGAAATTCAGAAGGCTGGAGTTCGCCATCGTCGTTTTTTTGGCCTACTGGCTGGCAAATTACTTTTGGTCTACCCGTAGCATCGACAACCTTTTCTCCTACGGCTTTCTGCGGCGTGACGGAGCATTGCTGGTATCTTATCCGGCCTTCTTTTTCCTGCTTCATTGGCGATTGCGACCCGGGTATTTTAAGTTCTTCTGGTTTTTCTTTTTCACATGCCTCAGCCTCATGGCAGTGTGCGGCAGCGCCGTGCTCCTGAATTTGCCTTACACCGCCCCTCTTGAATCCCTCAGACTTGCTGGCATGGAGTCGGAATTTGCAGGCTCGCGTCTGTTCTATGCGTGGTATCAAGCCCATGATACGGCGGCCGGAATGTACGCCATCGCCAGCCTGATGCTGGCCGCGCTGCTGATGGAGGGAAGGCTCGGACGAAGGGTCAGGATATATGTGTGGATGATGTTTCTTTCTTGCCTGGCAGGATTGGCATTTACGTTTGGGCGCAGTGGTTACCTGGCCTTTGTCGCTGGCGGGACTATTTTGCTCCCCCTGCGAGAGCTGCGAAAGGCGTTTAAGATTGCGCTTCTTCTCGCCGTGCCCGTGATTGTCCTTGTCGTGAGCAGTTCCACGCTGCTCGACCGGATCGATACGATTACGGATCCGAACTGGGGGACAAATGCAACCCGGTTCATTCTTTGGCGGGATGCCCTTCATGATTTTTCGCTCAGCCCGATCGTCGGAATCGGATTCGGCCGCTATAATGACTTGGCGAGGCAATTTGAGGGCTTGCCTGGCATTGTCGATGTGGCCGTCGGGGGGAAGATTATGAACAATTCCTCGACAGCCCACAATTCCTATTTACACTTCCTGGCGGAGGGCGGGATCGTCGGGCTCGTGGTGAGCCTCTATGTCTGGTGGTGTGCTTGGACGGAGCTTACCCTTTTCCTGCGACGGTTTCCCAAATCGAAATATCACGCTTTTCAACTCGGCGCCCGGGCTTCCCTGGCAGGCATTGCCGTACACAGCTTGACCGATCATGCTTTGGGCAGCGGCTCAATCGCCCTTACGCTGATGTCGCTGATCGGACTGACGTTGGCGGCTTCCCGCGCGGAATGGAGCGAAGCTCGTGAGCGCAACGATCCATTATTCCGCGAGGGAGGTCTGGCAGGTGAACGATCGCTTGCGAGAGCAAGGTCGCAACCGGCAGTGAAGTTTCGCGGGGAACATAATCTTTCCGCCAGTAGCTGATTCCCTTTGTGAAATCCACGAAAGCGATTCAGGTATGAACTGATTCCGTATGCGACCCGGCATCAATGCCGCCGCCGGTTCTGGCGGGATAAACCCGCCGTTACGGGGAGCTCTTGGGAGCTCCATTCCAGCCTGAAGGCCGCAACAAAAAACCTTGAGCTTATAAACCTGGAAAAGCGGGGGTGGGGAAGTTGGTGTGGGTGCGGCGTCAGGGCACGCCTGAGGGCGTGCCGCGAAAGACGGGCGTGATCACACGGCTTTAGCCGCTGAGGTTTTTAAGCCTCAGGAACTGAAGCCCTGAGAAGTGTCGTGGGAAATGCTCTCGCAAGGCGGTGGGAATGTGCTCATGGGTAGCCGAAGAGGCAGTCGGTCCCGGCCAGCGGGTAGTGGTGCAGTTTGGTTGCTGTAGCGGCGGTCTGTGACCGCCGAACTTTATTTCTCAACAGTTTCCGGCGCTCATAGAGCGCCGCTACAGCAAACTGACCCACTACCGGCCAGCGATGCGCGGGCAAACCGGGACCCGCGATATGGTAAACTTGCAGTCGGCATTAATGCCCGGCAATGGTTCGGGATTGTCCGGTCTGATCTCTTCGCTACCTTGACCCGGGAAGGGGAGAAAATTAATGAGCGGTTCCCGCCCGCTTTCGTTTGCGTTCGAGCACACACCGAAGCCTGTCCGAAATCTCCTACGGCGGCTGAAATATTACACAATGGCCAAGCTGCCCGGCCGCGTGTATTGGAATTTTGCGAGCCGGGTTTCGCCAACGGCGGCTATCCTCACGGACTGCACGGACGAAAAGGAGTTCTTCGAATCCGCCCGCTACCAAGTGAAGCCATTGGAGGTTCTTGGGCTTCTGGGTCCCCAGGCTCGGGTTCTCGACATTGGATGCGGCATTGGCCGGGTCGTCAAGAGTATTTATCCCATGGTTGAGTCGGTGCTGGGTGTTGACATTTCCGATCATATGGTCGAGCAAGCCAGAGAAAAGGTCAAAGCCAGCAACGTAAGCTTCCAGAGAGTTGACGGAAAATCCTTGAACGGCGTCCCTTCGGAGGCTTTCGACTGCTGCTATTCATTTTTCGTCTTCCAGCACATCCCTCGGTCTTCGGTGGCGAGCTATTTCCGCGAAGTGCACCGGGTCCTCAAGCCGGATGGGCGCTTCCTCTTTCAGATGCAGATCTCCGAGGACTCGACCCGGCGTGACCCTCCTGCCGGCCACCCTTTCGGAATCCGGTTGTACAGAGTTTCAGAGGTTGAGGGCCTGCTGGTGAATGCTGGCTTCGCCGTGGCTGGGCGATACGACCCTTCTGGTATGCTTCTTGAGGCAATTCCGAAGGTATTACCGGATAACAACTTGCTTTTCCTGGCTTGCAAGCCCTCCTGATGGTTCCGGCTACCTGCTCTGTTCGGGCAACAGGAAAGGCTCTTTGCGTCCCGCGCTTTGCAGCCTCCGCGATGCGAGTTGTAGCGCCGGGCTTCAGCCCGGCAAGTGCCGCCCTAAAGGGCGGCGCTACATAATATCAGAGGCGAAGGGATGAGCCCGCCGTTACGTGAGGCATCTGAGAGCCACATGCCAGCTTCGATGCCCCGTTACGAATATGCTTCTATCATGTTTAGATAACGTTCCGCAAATGACTTATCGCCAGGGTGTTCCATGAAAGTCGCGCTGATACACGACTGCATCATTCACGTGGGTGGGGCGGAAAGGGTGCTCCAGAACTTGCACGCCGTCTTCCCAGAGGCGCCGATTTACACTCTGGTACAGGACGCAGCCGTATCGCGGGAGATGTTTCCGAATGCCGACATACGCCCCTCGTTTGCCCAGCGTTTGCCGGGATCGGCGCGATATTTCCGCGCCTATTTTCCGCTTTACCCGCTCGCCGTTGAGACGTTTGATTTGACCGGATTTGACGTGATCCTGAGTTCTTCCTTTGCGTTCGCCAAAGGGGTGTTGCCACCGGTGGAAGCTTGCCATATCTGTTATTGTCATTCGCCCCTTCGCTACTTGTGGTCCGAATACCATTTCCACCGCAACACCGTTTTCCGCCAAGGTTGGAAACGCGTCATGGTGGATCCGGTTCTGAGCCGTCTTCGCGTGTGGGACCGTGTTTCCGCCGACCGTGTGGACCACTTCGTGGCGAACAGCTCCGCTACAGCGGCGCGAATTGCCAAGTTCTATAGGCGGGATGCGGTGATCATTTATCCGCCGGTACGAGTGAAGCCGATCCCTCTCTCGCCCGAGCAAGGTGACTATTTTCTGGCTGTGACCCGCCTGATGGCCTATAAAAGGGTGGACGTAGCGATTGACGCCTTTAACCGGCTCGGCCTGCCGCTGAAGATTGCCGGTACGGGACCGCAGGAGCGCGAGTTGCGCGCCTTGGCAGGGAAAAACATCGAATTTCTGGGAACGGTTTCCGACGCCGTTTTGGCGGATTGCTATGCCCGATGCCGGGCGCTGGTCTACCCCGGCATCGAAGATTTTGGCATTGTGATGGTGGAAGCGCAGGCTTATGGCAAGCCGGTGATTGCTTGCCGAGGCGGTGGCGCCCTGGAGATCGTCAAGCATGGGGAAACGGGCATTTTGTTCGAAGAGCAGACGGCGGATTCGCTGGCTAGTGCCGTGCGTGACTTTGAGCAACGAACCTTTGAGCCGGAGCGGATTCGGCGTCACGCCCTGACTTTCGATGAATCCGAATTCCGAACCCGGATCAAACAGTTTGTGATGAAGAAATACGCCGAATCCTCCAGCAGGAAGCCATTTGCTGTTTACAGGGGAGACGAGCCGGGCGATGATTGAGGTTCTGGTCTGAGACGATATTGAAGAAGGGTTTTGCGCGGACGTGCCCTAGTATTGTTAAGTCGTTGGGAGCACCGTCAGGGCATGGCTTCAGCCATGCCGTTGGCGGTGGTCCCAAGATTCGGGCTTTAGCCCCTGAGGCCCTCAGCGGCTAAAGCCGCTTCTCCTTGCCTTGGGATTTGGCATGGCTGAAGCCATGCCCTGACGGTGCCTGATTCAACCTAACAAAGCAATACTAGCCTGTCAGCGGAGCATTCAAATCAAGTTCCACACTGACTCATTGGCCCTGCACGTGCGGCCCTGAAGGGCACCTCTTCCTTGCTGTTGCCCTGGCGCCGAAGCCAGTTCCAGGGCAAGATAGTGAAATGACTCCTATGTCTTCCGTTCCTGAGGCGGAACTCCAACCGGCCGTGCCCGACCGGCGGCGCAGCGAGTCTCAAAAGGTATTGAAGAGGATTGTGGACATTGTTATTGCCGTGCCACTCGGAATCGCCTTGCTGCCGGTTTGTGCTGTGCTTGCCGTGTTGATCAAATTGGATTCGGAAGGGCCGATTATTTACAGCTCCGACCGGGTGGGTGAGCAGGGTAAAATCTTTAGGTTGTATAAGTTCCGTTCCATGGTTAACGGCGCCAGCCATTTACTGCGGGACATTGCGCACCTCAATGCTGGTGGTGACCATATGATTAAAATTGCGAATGACCCCCGAGTCACGCGTTTAGGGCGTATTCTGCGTAGGTACAGCTTGGACGAAATCCCTCAGTTTTGGAATGTAATCAAAGGGGACTTGAGCCTTGTGGGCCCGCGTCCGCAGTCCCCCAGTGAAGCAGCCCTTTATGACGAACGGCAACGCCGTCGCTTGTCGGCCCCCCAGGGATTGACCGGCCATTGGCAAGTCACCGCGCGGCATGACCCCAGCTTTGAGGTTTGGGTAGCAAAAGACTTGGAATACATTGATAACTGGTCCATGTGGATGGATTTTAAGATTATTTTCAAGACTGTTGGCATCGTGCTTCTCGGACGTGATGCTTCACCGAGAGCGCACCAACCCCAGGGAGAAAAGAATAGATGAGTCTGAACGCCTTGATTACCGGGATTACCGGCCAGGACGGCTCCTACCTGGCAGAGTTTCTGCTGGCGAAGGGATACAAAGTTTTTGGCCTGGTGCGGCGCACCAGCACGGTGAACTTTGAGCGGCTGGCCCATCTGCGCGATCAGATTGAGTTGATTTCCGGCGACCTGCTGGACCAAAGCTCCCTGCACCACGCGCTGGAGGTTTCCGAGCCCGCAGAGGTCTATAACCTGGCGGCGCAATCGTTCGTGAAAACGTCCTGGACGCAGCCGGTGCTGACGGGTGAGTTCACTGCTTTGGGGGTGACTCGCGTTTTGGAGGCGATTCGCAAAGCGGATCCCAAGATTCGTTTCTATCAAGCTTCCAGCAGTGAGATGTTTGGCCAGGTGCATGAATCGCCTCAGACTGAGAAGACTTTCTTCCACCCGCGCAGCCCCTATGGCGTGGCGAAAGTTTATGGCCATTGGATCACTGTGAATTACCGGGAGAGTTACGGGCTGTTCACCTGCTCCGGGATTCTTTTCAATCATGAATCGCCGCGACGCGGATTGGAGTTTGTAACCCGCAAGATCACGAATGCCGCGGCCCGGATCAAGCTGGGCAAACAAAAGCAGTTGGCGCTGGGAAATCTTGACGCCCGCCGTGACTGGGGCCACGCCCGCGATTACGTCAAGGCCATGTGGATGATGTTGCAAGCCGCCGAGCCGGACGACTATGTGATCGCCACCGGTGAGACCCACTCCGTTCGACAGGTTCTGGAGATCGCATTTGGCCATCTGGGCTTGGATTGGCAAGAACATGTTGTTCAGGACCCCGCCCATCTGCGTCCTGCGGAGGTGGACTTCCTGCAGGGCGATGCCTCGAAAGCCCGAAGCCGGCTGGGGTGGCGGCCGGAGATCAGCTTCCGGGACCTGATTTTGGAAATGGCCGAGGCTGATCTGCGGCTGGAGGAGGACAGCACAGCGGTCCGGGCGTTTCAAGCCGTGAGGGGACAGTGAAAGCGTTTGTCACCGGTATTACGGGCTTTGATGGGAATTACTTGGCGCGCTTGCTTTTGGACAAAGGCGTCGAGGTGTTTGGCGTCGCCCGGTCGGAGAAATTTAATCCCTTCCTCCCCGTGCTGAGTTCCGCAGTTCGTTACCGGCGGCTTAATATTGAAGACCGGGCCGCCATAACGGACGTGCTGGAAGAGACCCGGCCGGATTTAATTTTTCACCTTGCCGCGGTCAGCTCCGCATCCAAGTCGGTTTCCCAGCCGCGCCAAACCTACCAGACCAATCTGGACGGAACCTTCAACTTGCTGGAGGCTGTGCGACTCCTGAATTTGCCCTGCCGTATACTGTCCGTCAGCTCCTCATTGGTATACGGCGGGTTGGAGGAGAACGAACGCGCGTCCGAATCCTTTCCCTTCCGGCCTGGAACCCCCTATGCCGGGAGCAAGGCCGCCGCGGAGATGGTGGCTTATCAATACTGGCAATCTTATGGAATGGAGGTGGTCCGTGTCCGCCCGTTTAACCACACAGGACCAGGACAAGAACTGGGTTTTGTGGGCCCCGACTTGGCCAGCAAGCTTGCTGAAATTGAGGCCGGGATAAGGCCCCCCATCTTAAAGGTGAGAGGCCCCCGGACCTGCGTGGATTTTTCGGATGTTCGGGATATTGTTCAGGGTTATTATAGAGCTTTGATTAACGGCCAGCCGGGTGAGGTCTACAACCTTTGCTCGGGCATTGAATCCACGATCGAGGGGGTATCAAAAGTCTTGATCGCAAGGGTCGGTTGCCCTGTCTTCCTGGAAGAGGAACCTCATCCGGTCTTGAAAAAGATGAGCAGGCTGGTGGGTGATTCCGACCGGGCAGCCGTCGAGTTGGGATGGCGCGCCGCCATTCCTCTTCAACAGACGCTGGAGGATGTTCTTGACTTTTGGCGTGAGCGGGTGCGAACCGCGCTTGCTCAGAACGGCGCACGGGAATATACGGAAGGGACCAGCCGCGTATACAATAGCGGGATGAGAACTGAGTCATGACCCCCTTGTGCTTTCCCACTTTGGTTTTCCTAACGCAGGAATTATGAAGGGCAATTTTCCCAAATACATTTTGCTTCTGGGCGATCTTGCCGCCATTTTCCTTGCCTTCCGTGTCGCGTATTTCCTGCGATTTGAGACCGGTGTGTTCGCCCTGGGTCCTGATGCGCCAGTTTTCTTCGACTACCGCTATGCGATCGTCTTTACTCTCAGCGCGTGGGTGCTCATCTTTTTTCTCTATGGGCCGGAGCATTTTCCCACCTCCGGAGATTCGCCGTTGGCGCTGGCCCAGATCATCACCTCCTCTGCGTTCCTGATTGCGGCCCTGCTGGCAGGAATGTACTTGGCCAGGGTTTTTTATTCCCGTTTGCTCTTTTCGTTTCTTGCCGGGCTCGTGGTCTTGTTCATGGTTATCACTCGCCTTGCATATCGCGCTTTGATGAAGTGGTTGAGGCGATACGGAATCGGTTTGCGGCGGGTCGTCATCGTTGGCCAGTCAGAGCTGGCGGCTGAACTGGCGGAGCGGGTCCAGCGGCATCTGGACCTTCATTACAAACTGGTGGGCTTCTTGAACCCCGCGCCGGGAAGAGCGGCGGCAAGCGGAAAACACCATCCTCCCGGCTTCTTTGCGGGTGCTTCCGAAATGATGGTGCGCAATCTGGCGAACCTCGATGTTCATGAGCTGATCTTCGCCATTCCCATCCGCCGTGACAGCGAAACCCTGGATTTCATTGCCGAGTGTCAAAAGCAGGGAATTTCGATCAAATCTGTGCCTGAGTATTACGAGCTTCACACTAGCCAAATTGAAAGCTCTCGCATCGATGGGATTCCGCTTTTTGAGCTGCGTGAAACGGGGTTGCGCCCGCCGCACCGTGTCCTCAAACGGGCGATGGACGTCTTCTTGGTTTTGGTCTTCTCCCCGCTACTCTTGCCCCTGGCGGGAGCGCTCAGCCTGGTGCTGTACTGGGGCACCCGGTGCGTGATCAAACGCGAGGTCCGCATCGGCCTTGACGGTAAGCCCTTCACTCTTTACCGATTTGATTTGAGCGTGGTGGAGGATGCAGCCCCAGATACAGGGGAATCCTTGTATTTCCGGTTCGCCCGCCTATTGCTGCGTTACAGCGGGTCAGAACTTCCGCAGCTTTGGAATGTCTTAAAGGGGGACATGAGCTTAGTAGGGCCGCGCCCGGAGAGCCCTGAGAGAGTCCGCCATTACTCTGTTTGGCACAAGCGGCGTCTGCAGTTGAAACCGGGAATCACCGGGTTGGCTCAGGTCAAAGGGCTGAGAGGATCTGACTCGTCGGATCTGAAGACTAAGTATGACCTTGAGTACGCCGCCAACTATTCGCCTATAATCGACTTGGCCCTGGTTTTGGCCACTACCAATACTTTGATCTCCCGCCGCCAGTCTGGAAATGGTGATTCCTCGCCGGCGCTGGCTTCAGAAGATGGCCAGGCAGTTCGAATGCCCTGATTTATTGTTTGGAAGGCAGATTGTAGAATGCTCATTGTGCGCACGCCCGTTCGGATCAGCTTTGCCGGGGGCGGAACGGATTTTCCCGCGTATTTTGAACGGCACGGTGGTCTGGTCCTGGGCACCAGTATTGACAAGTACGTTTATTGTGTTTTGACGGAGCGCGATGACGGCAAGACTCAGGTGATTTCCTCCGACTTAAAGACGCTAGAATCCTGTGAGCACATCGAAAAGATGGAGTTCACCGGATCGAATCTCGAAATTCCCTTCGCCGTCCTCAAGCATCTTCATTGCAACGCGGGTGTCAACCTGTTTCTGGCTTCGGAGGTACCGCCCGGCACAGGGTTGGGTTCCTCCGCGGCGGTCTGTGTGAGTCTTCTGAAGACACTAAGTGTTTATATGGGGTTAGATTTGGCAGATCAGGAGATCGCGGAAAAGGCCTTTCACATTGCGCGAGATATCCTGCACAAACCCGCCGGCAAGCAGGATGAATACGGTGTCGCGATAGGAGGGCTAAAAATCCTCCATTTTCAGGCTACTGGCACAAGGATCGAGCCGGTACGGTTATCACCGGATATGCTGATGGATCTGGAGCAGAATCTGATGCTGTTTTTTACTGGAAGCTCACGGAATTCCTCAGATATCTTGAGCGGTCAGGATCGCTCCGTGCGGCAGGAAGAAGACTCCGTCCTCGAAGCGTTGCATTTGATGAAGGGAATGGTGCCGGAAATGAGGAATGCGCTCTTGAGCGGCAACCTGGATTGGTTTGGAAAGCTTCTTCACGCAGGATGGATGATTAAGAAAAGGGTTTCCTCGAAAATCTCGAATCCCTGGATCGATCAAATTTACGACGAGGCTTTGAAGTCGGGCGCGTTGGGCGGCAAGATCACGGGCGCAGGCGGGGGCGGATTCCTATTGCTTTACTGCGAACGAGACCGGCAAGAGGATGTGCGCACGGGCCTGCGTCCATTCGGTTTGAAGGAAATGCGGTTTCACTTCGATTCAGGTGGGAGTAGAGTTGTCTACAATGATCCCTTTTTCGACTCCGAAGCTCACGGTGGGACGCGGTGGGTTTTCTCCCCTACCCTGGAGGCGTTGCCTCGTTAGGATAATTCCGGTGAGCTTTTGGGTATTCTTTCGAAATGTCTTAGTCCTGTAGACTCCTAACATTGATTCTTCCGATAAATGGCAAGCAAGTCCTTTGGATTCAATGAAATCAATTCTCAAGTCGTGCGGAGTTCACGATTCGCGTAACCCTTCGAAAGGGTAGCACGGCGGAGCCAGGTGCAAGCTATTTCCAACTATCACTGAGATGACGCCAAATGAGGGGCATTTCAATTCCTGAAAGCTCAATCCCGGATTGCCGGAAGGCTTTCCTGCTCGGGGCAGGATTGGGCACGAGGCTTCGCCCGCTGACCGATTCCATTCCCAAGTGTCTGGTACCCATCGCAGGCAAGCCATTGCTCAGTATCTGGTTGGAGATTTGCGAAAATCTTGGAATTGAGGATGTCCTAATCAACACTCACTATCGCGCGGAGCAAGTTGAGAATTGGGCGGCCTCCCAACGCTCACCGGTCAAGATACGGCTAGCATACGAGCCCCATCTCTTAGGCAGCGCCGGGACCGTCGCGGCCCACCGCGGCTTCGTTGCGGGTACCGGCAGCTTCTTTATCTTCTATGCTGATAATCTCGCCCGGGTGGACATAAAGGGGTTGAAGGATTTCCACTACTGCCATCAGGGGTTAATCACCTTGGGGCTGTTCCGTGCCTCCCGCCCCAGCGAATGCGGAATCGTTTCGCTGGACAAAGAAGGACGGGTGACTGCTTTTGAGGAAAAGCCTGCAAAGCCTGCGTCCGACATGGCCAATGCCGGCATCTTTGTTGCCCGCGAGGAGCTTTTCGGCTGCCTTCCTGCCAGCCCCAGCTTCGCGGACTTCGGCAAAGATGTTCTGCCGCAATTAGTGGGTAAAATGTACGGTCATCTTTTGCCCGGCTATCTGGTTGATATTGGCACGGTTGAGAACTACCAGAGGGCCCAGGATGAATGGAGCAGAATTGAGGCTCTTAACAGTGCGTGTGGCGGCGCCACCTCAAGATCCGCCACACGAGCGTGTTCAGATCAGACACCATGATGAAACAATACGCGCAGCAGGTCAAAGTTATCTTATTGGACCGTGACGGGGTCATCAACCGGCGGATCCCCGGAGGATACGTTACGAGAGCGGAGGAGTTCGTTTTTCTACCGGGGGTTTTGGGGGCGCTCAAAAGGCTAGCGGACGAGGGTGTGAAGGTCATTGTTGTGTCGAACCAGGCGGGAGTGGGCAGGGGCCTTGTCGAGAAGGCCGCACTCGCCGGGATCACGGACCGGTTCGTGCGGCGAGTGGAGGAAAATGGAGGCAAAATTCACGGCGTCTATTATTGTCTTCACCGGCCGGACGACGGCTGCGAGTGCCGCAAACCCAGCCCTGGTTTGCTTCTCCGGGCGCAACGCGAGCACGGTTTTGACTTTAGGGAAGCACTGATGATTGGAGACGCCGAATCGGACATCGCCGCGGCTCACCGTGTAGGTTGCGCCTCCATTCTAGTCGGAAACGGCGATCGCGGCGTGGCCCGTTCGTGGCGCCACCCGCCCGACAGGATTTTCCGGGACCTCACCGAAGCAGCAGGCTTCATTCTTGGCGGGCGTCCTGAGCGTTGCGAGTCAAGAACGGCTTGATGAATTCGGCTGGTACCGCGCTCGGGAAGACCTTTATGGAATTGTGAACATCGCGCCTCGCCGGCGAGGTGGGCGTAAAGATGTACCCCGGGGCTTCTACCCGATAGGTAATATCCCAAGCTGATTGGGTCGCTATAAGCGGAAGAAGGTCGCGGCAAAATCGTCAGGTTCTGCACAAAATCGTTCTACCGGCAGGACTGAACCGGCGATGGTTGAGCTTCTCCTTTTGATGTGAAGATGGTGGTGTCTCAGTTTGCTGTAGCGGCGCTCTATGAGCGCCGAATTTTATTTATCAACACCTTCCGGCGCTCATAGAGCGCCGCTACAGCAAACTGAGACACTATTATCCTCTTGACGGTCTGGAGGAAGTTCTCCGTTAATAGAAATGCCGATTGGATCCCTGCAAGGGAGGAAAGGGATCATGGCGGCGAGGTTTCTGCAAAAACATGGATCGAATCCTCGAATCCGTTCTTGGCCTAACGATCATCGGTGAGGTTCTCGCGTTCGGCGGAGTTCAACCTCTTGCATACAGCATTCTTGAAATCGTCCTTTTCGCTTGTTTGTTTGCGCTGGCCGCCCGGCAAACTTTGAAGGGACGATCTACGTTGAAGTGGCCGTTTTGGACTCTCCTATTCTGCCTCTTGGTTTTCATGCAGACGGTGCCGTTACCCGCCGGCCTTGTTGAAGTCCTTTCGCCCAAGAGGGTGTCGCCGACTTCTGTGCTGGCGGCGATGCATGAATCCGGATCACATCTGACCCTTAGCATTTATCCGCACCCTACCCTTTCGATGCTGATGAAGGTCCTGGCCTATGTCTGCGCTTTTGTCCTTGCAGTCTACCTCTTTGATTCAAAGAAGAGGAAAAGTACGCTGGTCCGGATATTTATTTACCTGGGCTTGTTTGAGGCGGCATACGGGTCGGTTCAATACCTTACGGGTTGGCAAAAAATCTTCACCTTCTCCAAGGTGTTCTACACGGAATCGGGAACCGGGACATTTATCAATCACAATCACTTTGCGGGGTTCCTGGAGCTCACCTTCCCCTTTATTTTTGGAATGATCTTCTACATGTTTCAAAACTGGCAGGAGGAGCGGCGCCGCGGGTGGACCGTGCGGCAAGCCAAGGCGCCGTCTTCGACCGGAGTTTCAACCCTGCTATATGGCTTCCTCCTGGTCGTGATGGCGATGGCCTTCATTTTTAGCACCTCGCGGTCCGGTGTTCTAGCCTTTATGTTCGTGCTGGTTGTTCTGGGCCTGCTTGCACAGCTTAAAGCCCGCAAGAAGGCGTGGATGGCCGGACTCGTGATTTTTTTATCCCTGGTCTTCGCCTATGGGCTGTGGATCGGGCTGAGCCCGATTCTGGCCCGATTTGAAGTGTTTCGAGGTGGCCAGCAATATTTCCAAGCGGAGGGCCGATTGACACTTTGGCAGGACACTCTTCGCCTGATTCATGATTATCCCTGGGTTGGAACCGGACTCGGAACTTTTCAATATAGCTTCCGCCATTATCAGACGGGCTTGCTGACGTACCTGGTGGATCACGCTCACAATGACTATTTGGAGATTGCGAGTGAAACGGGGATCGTGGGAGCGGCGTTGCTCTTCCTTCCCATCATCGTTCTGCTCTTCCGCATGATTATTGCCTTCCTGACGGACACCCGCCGCTATCGCCCTTCCATCCTTCTGGGTTGTATCGGGGCCACTCTCGGCATCTTGCTTCATAGCGCGACAGACTTCAACCTGCAGATTCCCGCCAATGCGCTGACTCTAGCCGTGATTCTTGGGATTGGATACAAGGCCGCATGTGTTGAAAGGCGGGCTGAACGCCAATCTAGGAATGGACCAGAGCTGTCCTGACATCAAAGGCAAAGTAGCAAGGTCATCCCTGCACTTCTGAACTGGGATTGATCCGAAATCGCGGGGCAACAAATGTGAATATCCTCGCGGGCGATGGGAAACTCCTCGCCCGCGAGCTTGCGAATGCGGGTTGGTGATTCACACAGCCATCAACTACCAAGTGACGTTTGGATACAAGCTGGGAATGCGGAATGCCCGGTACAAATAGACGGGATTTTCGTTCATTTCCCAGACCGCTTCCGGAGTGCGCTGCTGAGTCACCTCCATAACCTCCGATACAGGTGGATCCCAGGCGGAGGAATCGAATTCGACGTTGCCGTTCGAGAATTCTTGCATGTTTCCGCCAAAGAATGAAAAGACTGGGAGCGTGTCCCTCCACACCAGGGTAGCGGTTTTCGTCGTCTCATTGACTCGGAAAATGGGGACGGTGCTATAGCAAGCCTGCACGCCTGGCGATCCGCAAATGTCCCCGTTCTGGTCCACGATGCGGTCGTTGCCGTTGTCGAACATTCCAATCTCGTAAGTCCCTGCGCTATTAGGACTCAGAAGGTTGATCCCGTGTTGAGCGTAGAACCAGTCGATGGGATCGGTCCCGCCTTTGAGCGCGAAATCGCCGCCTTCGCCCAATTTCCAAACGATGTCTCCGTTTCCCCTCCCATTTTCGTAGTTAACCTTCACGATCCAATTTTGGTGGCGAATAGAGACCATTAAATCGCCATCAGTGGGCGAATAGATGACGGCGTTGGTGTGTGTCCAGTCTGGAAAGTCCATCGGGTGACGGTTGATATCCAGGTGGTCGAATTCGTTCCAAACCCACACCGGTTGCAAGTTCTGGTCGAGATCTACGAGGGCGTCCCCCAGAACCAGCGTAGGTCCCGGATAACCCGGCAAATTATTGAACGTTTGGGTGTTGTTAACGAGGGCGATGATGTGGCCATTGGGGAGTGGAAGAACATCATGATGAAACACAGCGGCAACTAGATTGTAACCTGCTGCTGCGAGCTCCTGGTTGAGCTGAGTGATTGGCAATTGCCATATGACGTCACCCGCCAAGTCGATTTCCTCAAGTATGGCTCCGGCCGAATTTGGAGGAAGGCCGACCGGGTCGGAAAAAACGACGATGAAATTACCATTTGGCAAAAGCTTGAACGGATTCACACTGTCGCCCGGATACTGTGTGGGTGGGTTAAAGTACCAAATCAGGTTGCCTTGAAGATCTGTAGCTCCCGCCTGGATGTAACCAGGCGCGCCCACTCCATCGAAGAGTTCCACCCCGGGGTTGGGCGTAAGGTTGTTGGGGTTGGTAATGCTGAACGTGGGAATCTGATTCGGGGGCACAACTCCTGTTGTGAATGTATGGTCCTGATCGTTGAAGCTCGACCCGTCCTGGAACTGAACCGAAGCCGACATATGGTAGGCGGTGTTCTGTTTCATGCCAGCCACGAAGATGCTGATGGGTCCGCCGTTCGGGGCTGAAGGCTGTGCCCAGGTTTTCAAAGCGTAGTTCGTGTCAGGGCCGAACAAAATCGTGGCTGTTCCCTGACGGGGCAAAGTAATAGAATACTTCGCCACCAACGGATTATTGGTGGTTGAAACAGCGCCGGGAGGGATGATGCTGGCTGTTGAACTGGCGATTGAAGAGGTGTTGGTTGTGCTCGTGGCGCTGACCAGCAGAACCGTTGCCGGCGCATTGGCTGCCACCTGCAAAAATCCACTCGAGCTGAGGGTCGCGATCTGATTGATATTGTTCGACCCCAAACTCGTGCCTGGGGCCGGACTCAACGACCACGTAACCGCGGAGCTGGGGGAACCTCCAACCAGAGCGCTGAACTGGTAACTTTGGCCAGCCGCGATATTCAACACCGTTGGGGAAATGGTTACCGAATTACTCAACTGCGAAGAGTTTTTGAATCCTCCGCTTGTGCTTGTACTGCTGCTACCGCAATGAACCAGAAGAAGCACTCCCCCCAATGCCAAAATGAATGTCACTAACCTTTGTCCGAAGCTTTCCCTCACCTTGATTCTCCTCCCATTCCACCTTGAAAGATTTTTGGTAGTGGTGCAGTCTCGCTGCTGTAGTGGCGCTCTATGAGCGCCGAACTTGATTTCCCAACAGTTTTCGGCGCTCATAGAGCGCCGCTACAGCAAACTGACCCGCTACCAAATTTTTCGTTTCCCTGCTTATCATGTGAAGTGTGGAAAAGCTTAAGCGCGCCACCTTCCCCGCACAAGTACTAGCACTGTTAATAACCACGGAATTGAGCCTTTGTTAGGGAATCCGGCCCCGGCGCCCACCAAAGCCGCGAGCCGCTATTAAACCTTGAAACTTCCGATTCGTTATGGTTCATAGTTGCAATTTACATGGAGTTTACAAAGCGGAAGGAAACGCAACGCAAGACAATTTCGGGTAGTGACGCAGTTTGCTGTAGCGGCGCTCTATGAGCGCCGACCTTGTATCCTCAACGGTTTCCGGCGCTCATAGAGCGCCGCTACAGCAAACTGCGTCACTATCCAATTTCGACTGGTTGCAATCTATTGTCTCGCGTACTATTTTGCAACCACGGTCCCCGCCGTGCGCCGGCTTGATCCCCTGACACCCGATCAATTGACACTGCCCGGCCACTCACCCTCGTCTCCTTCGTTCATTCCATGATGAGGGTTTTGATTCGTGTTCATTTATCGTAGTTGGAGAGAATGAGACGGTGGGGACAGGTGAGACGGGTGGGACAGAATATTTTCGGCCTCTATTTACAATAGTCTATGAGGCTTTCTTGGCCTTTACGGAGTTTCAATTTCACGAAAGTGTTTCAAGATGACACATTGGGTGGCCGGATTAGTCTTCACTTGGCAGTGAAGCAGCGCTTCGATTGTAGGTTTGTGCTGGAGCCCGGGTATCGAGTTGCAGACACCACTTACTGAGAATGTAGGTTTCCGAGGCCAATGCCGGATAGCCGCCAAAGAGCTTGCGGATTGGTTGAAGCGCGAAGCTCGACGCAATCCTTTCGTTTCCGGCGCAACCTCAGATTCCTGGTCCTGGATCCCGTTTCTGGAAAGCCGGTCCGGCAGGATAATTCTCCCGTATCCCAATCTCGTCGGGATAAAAACTGAGAGGCCGTAGAAGTTCAAGCTCCAGGCTCGTGCCCCGAGGCAGAACAATTTCCTTTCCGCGCGTGGCCAGAACGTAAATCAAGCCGGCCAACCCGCCTGCGGCTCCCCCGGTCGCTGCCCCCAGTCCGCTTCGACCTGCACTAATTGTGGAAATCGCTCCGATGGATGCGCCTTCGGCAGCAGTGATGCCAACGGTTTCTGCGTCTTTCCCTTTTGTTCCTTGGCCAGTAATCTTGGATTCGGTCTTATTGAATCCTTCCTTCCCGTTTCCCGCGTAATTGGAGAGGGTCGCATTCAAGGAGCGAGTGACGCCGTTGGGCAGGGTGATGGAATCGAATCGCAATCCAATTTGAGCCTTGCCTCTGACGTGCCCCGGCCGCTTTACCTGCGTGATCTCACCCTTAATGTAAGTGTTCACAGGAATCAGAATACGATCGTTGACCGTGATGGGATAAACTGTCCGGCAGTAGACTTGCTGGCCCACATAAGCGGTGCGGCTGCTGAGCGCGCTAACAAGCTCTAGAGGAATTCTTGTATCTGAAGGAACAATTAGCTTGGCAGGCGCCTGGGGCCTGGATTGGCCTGCGAAGGTTTGAGCGGGCGCGCCAAGCCCGGTCACAGTGAGCCAAAGGACCGGCGTAAGCAATGCTATCCATGTGGGCATTTTTGCCTGCATCTTAGCCTCCTTGCTTCCTGGGCTGATTTTGAAATGAGATGAGCATTCCGGATCGCCGGTTGCCCCATTCTACAGGTATCGTCAGGCCAAGCTCGGACTTCTTTCCTTTGTTCCGTTCAAAAAGAGCGGAAAGGACGAGTAACCCGGCCGAGAGGTTTTCCGCAGTCACGGTTACAAAGGCGCAGCACCGTGACGGCTAAGACGCGCCGACCACCGCCTCGATGGCTCCCGCGATTTGCGCGGCGTGATGTTTGACCCGAACGGCATCGTCTCCCTCCACCATGACTCGTGCCACCGGTTCTGTCCCCGAATAGCGGAGGATTACGCGCCCGCGGCCTTCAAAGTCTGCGCGGCAGGCCTCGAGAGCAGTGGACACAGTGGGGAGGGATTCGAGCGGGGGCTTCTGCCTGACGCGGATGTTGCAAATAACTTGAGGAAACTGTCGAAGCCCACCCACCAGCTCATCGAGGTTCTGGCTGGTTTCGGCGAGCAGCCGTAGCACTTCGATCATGGTGATCAAGCCATCTCCCGCAAGCGAGAGATCGGAGAAGATGATGTGGCCCGAAGGCTCGCCGCCCAAGTTGATGCCGGAGCGTTGCATCTCGTCCAGCACGAATTTGTCTCCTACTGAAGTTCGGTTCAGGCCGATACCTTGCGCCCGCAAAGCAAGCTCCAGCCCGAGGTTGGTCATCAGCGTTCCCACCACGGCATTGCCCTTCAGCGATTGCCGGGCCTTCAGGAACGGAGCCATGGCAAACAGGATGTAATCGCCATCATAGATACGCCCACCGGGTCCTGCAAAGATGGCACGGTCGGCGTCCCCATCGAAGGCCACTCCAAGGCTCGCGTGGCAGGCGCGGGTCTCGGCAGCCAGGACCTCCGGGTGAAGTGAGCCGCAATTCAAATTAATGTTCCGTCCGTTCGGCTGATCATTCAAAATCCGCGCTTCGATGCCGAGCCGGCGAAGGACGCTGGGAGCCACCTGGAAGGATGCGCCGTTCGCCAGGTCCACGACCATTCTGAAACGGCTGAGAAGCTCCCGGCCAGGAGCAAGACCTTGGAGGAAATCGAGATAATCGTCCACCAAGTGCCGCGCGGTTTCTGGGGACTCCTCCCTCCACTCCCTTATGGATTGCGGAGCGCGTGTCATCAGGCGCTCAATCTCCAGCTCGGAAGCTTCCGGCAATTTCACGCCGGCGCTGGCAAGCACCTTGATGCCATTATCCTCGTAAGGATTGTGCGAGGCGGAGATGATCACGCCGGCGCTGAACTGATGATGATGGGTCAGAAACGCAATGCCCGGCGTTGTAATGACCCCGGCATGGAATACTTGCGCCCCGCCCGTGACGAGCCCCGAGCCCAAGGACTGGGCTATCCAGGCGCTCGATTCTCGAGTGTCTTCGCCGAGCACCACTCGAAGTGGCCCGGATTGACTCTGGGGCCCGAGAAAACTGGCAAGAGCCCAGCCCAGCCTGGAAACAGTCTGCCTGTCCAGAGGATACTTGCCTGCCACGCCCCGAACGCCATCGGTCCCGAAAAGCTTTGGTTTTTCCTGCATCCATTCAAATTCTAGCATCAAATGACGGTGTGCTGCAGATGGGTAGTGACGCAGTTTGCTGTAGCGCCGCTCGGAGCCTGCTCTGACAGGGAGCGGCAAAATTCGCCGGTCACAGACTGGCGCTACAGAACCGAGCGTCGGCTTACGACCGTGTGCAGACAGCGGTCCGAACAGGGTGGCTTGATTGAGGAATTGAATCAGAGCGTGGCAAGAAGCGCGTCCGCTAGACGAGCAGCGGGAAGAACGGCAGTGACGTTGTGAACCCGGACAACGTGGGCGCCAGCCAGAATTGCTGCTGCCGTCATCGCTGCGTCAGCCGCGTCCACCAACAATAGGTCATCTCTCTGCGGCCTTAGACGGGTTGACTTGGTTTTTGGACCGGTCATCCCCTTGGGGCGGACTGGACCCGTCAAGGGCCAGATCAGCCTCTTGACAGCCGGTCCAGTGGTGACGTCCTTTCCTGCGGCCACAGCCTGAATGAAAGACTTGCGCGAGGCGCCAGCCATGATGGGCAACCCGAACCGGCGCAGCCTATGAAGTTTGGCTAAAATCTCAAAATTCTGCTGGCGGCTTTTTCCGAAACCTAACCCCGGGTCAAGAATCAGTTGGGAGCGGCATACCCCGAGGCTCAATGCCCGCCGAACAGACGCTTCAAGTCCCTGGTTAAGGGATCGCCAGATTGATTTTACAAATGGTTTACGTTGCATTGTTTCTGGACGGCCTCTCAAGTGCATCAGAATTAGTGGGACCTGATAGGTTTTCGCAACTCGGGCGATTCCAGGATCAAAGCGTAAGCCGCTGATATCGTTCAGAATGTTGGCTCCGGCGCGCACCGCTTGTTCCGCAACCTCAGCCTTGGTGGTATCGATGGAAATTGGCAGACCGGGCAGCTTGGCGCGAATCCCTCGAATTACCGGGATGACCCGGCGCAATTCCTCCGTGGCGGTAACGGGGCTGGAGCCAGGCCGGGTGGATTCGCCGCCGATATCGATCCAGTCCGCGCCTGCCTGCGCCAGGGTCATACCGTGGCGGATGGCTCTTGCCGGGTGGAAGTAAAGCCCGCCATCGGAAAAGGAGTCCGGTGTAATGTTCAGGACGCCCATAATGATGGACTTTTCACCCAAATGGACCTTCCGCCCCGAAATGGAGATCCAGATTTGAAGGCGTTTTTTCACGGATCGCAAGCCTTTGGGTTGGCAAGGATGAACTTTTTTCCCGAAACTGACATCCTAATCAGTATACTGAATAAAGGCTTGGGAAGGCTGGTTTGGAAAGCTTATGGTAGTGGGTCAGTTTGCTGTAGCGGTCGTCTGTGACCGCCGAACTTTATTTCTCAACAGTTTCCGGCGCTCATAGAGCGCCGCTACAGCAAACTGAGACCTCGTTTATTTTTTCATTTAGATTTAGATTAGGAGGCCCTAGGGATGGTTGACCGCAAAGGTTTTTCGAATCCGGCAAACGCCATGTTCGGCTTGAACGATCCGAAGCCTGATGAAGCGGAGAGGACGAGGTCGCACGCCGCACCGGCGGCTCCCGCAAACAGCGCCCCCCCGCAACCTGGCCAACCTGGCTTCCCATTTTCCGCCACGGTCAGTTTCGGAGGCGCGCAAAGCAATTACAAGCCAGGCCCAGCCGCCATTCCTCCCTCGCCTGAACCGCCGGAAACTTATGCGGCCCGCCCCGCCGGCTCCGTGCCTTTGCCGGGTCCATCTCCGGCCCCGCAATATGTTTACGTTCAACAGCCCCCCGCGCCGGTCGCGCCTCAGCCGCAAAGTAAGGCCCTGCTGTGGGTTGCCATCGTTTTGGGGGCATTCTTGGCTGCGAGCTTTGCCTTTGGCTATTTCACAAGGCAGCAACTCAACAAGATCAGCCAGACGCAAACCGACCAGTTAAATCTTTTGACTCGCAGAATGGATTCGAGCGACGAACGATACGCCCAACTGCGCGCGCAGTTTGAAGTGACGGCAGGGAGGCTGGGTTTGACTCAGCGGGAGCTTTCCCGGGCCAAGGCGCTTGCCGCCGACATTGAAAAGCAGCAACAACAGGCCGTTCAACAGCTTAATTCGGCCATTGCCCAGAAGGCCAGCGCACAACAAGTTAACAGCCTGCAACAGCAAGCTAACGCCAAGTTCGGATCCCTTTCCGGCGATATCGCGGGGACGCAAAAGGATCTAGAAGCGACGAAGGAAGCTCTGACGGGGGCCAAGGGTGAACTCTCCGGCGCAATTGCCAAGACCCATGATGAGCTCGTGCAGCTTGCCCACCGGACCGACCGTGATTATTTTGAATTCCACTTGAATAATAAAGGCGCCCGGCAAAAAGTCGGCGGCATCACTATCCAGCTTGCCAAAACCAACACCAAGAAGAACCTATATTCTGCCTACCTTTACTTCGACGACAAAAGAACTCTCCGCAGCAATGAGTCGATCGACCAGCCCGTTTTCTTATATGTGGAAGGCGCGCCGAGCGCCCTGGAGTTAGTTGTGAATAAGCTGGCCAAGAACTCCATCTCAGGCTATGTCAGCGCCCCCAAGGGTTTTTTCAAGAATACGCCGAACGTTCTCACCGCCCGGCCCAACAGTTAATCCGGAGTATGCAGCAACCAACGCCGTCCGGCTTTGCGATGGACTTGCGGGCGTCGCTTTGTGTTGTTATCCCAGGTTTAAAGCCTACCCTTCCGTCCTCGATCGCGGGGTTCATGAACAGTCCGGCTTAACAAAGAAATACCGGCCAGGCGCTTACCTCATCCGTCCTCAATCACCCCTCCAGAATTGCATTCCCGGCAATAAAGCTATTTCGTCTCTATTTACGCTTTCGTAGACTCACGGAACCTGTTAAGAAATTGGTAACGGCATTGACAGCGCTCGCGGCTTGTGACAAACTTCGCGGGTTTTTCGGCTGGAGGGGCGGAGGCGAAATGCCGCACCGTCTGATCATCCTGGAAGACCGGCAATCCGAAGATGGAGACCACGTCGAGCGCATACTGGCTCCAAAGGGAGCGTTCGCGTGCGAGCGGATGCGCGTGGATGGTTCAACCCTTGGCGGCCTCACCCAAATCAAGGCTCAACTGATCCTTGCTTGCACCACGAATGACCCTGCCTGGGCTCAGAATTTCTTCACTTGGCTTCGTCATCATCCCATCCCCAAACCAATCCTTGCCATCTTGCCGGAGTCGCCATCCGACGGCCTGATCGATCTGGCTTCCTCCACGGCTGACGACTTCATGTGCTGGCCGTTGAAGGATGGGGAACTTTCTTCCCGAGTCCTCCGGTTGCTTGGGCCGGACCCGGGAGATCGCGCTGATTTCGAAGAGAACCTCTGCCAGGATCTTGGACTCAGAGGCTTGATTGGAAGTCATCCCAGCTTCACGAAAGCGGTGGCGAATATTCCCCCGATTGCGGCAACGGATCTTCCCGTGCTTTTGAGCGGTGAGACCGGAACGGGCAAAGAATTGTTCGCCCGGGCCATCCACCACCTTAGCCCCCGGCGCGATTTTCCATTTATCCCCGTTGACTGCGGCGCCATTCCGGAACATCTTGCGGAGAACGAGTTGTTTGGCCACGCCCGCGGCGCGTACACGGGCGCATTCTCCGAGCAAAAGGGTCTGGCGGCGCTGGCGAGAGGCGGGACGCTGTTCCTGGACGAAATTGACGGTCTTTCACTGGCGGCACAGGGGAAATTGCTGAGGCTGGTTCAAGAGGGAACTTACCGCGCGATCGGCGCCGAACGATTCAGCCAGGCGGGGGTCCGGGTGATCGCGGCGACGAACCGCGACCTCGAGTCTTGCGTGCGGCAAAACCAGTTCAGATCCGACCTTTTTTTCCGGATCAACGTGCTGGAAGCTCATCTCCCACCGCTTCGAGAACGGCGCTCCGACATTCGATTACTGACCCACCATTTTCTGGATTCGATCGGAGCTTCCCAGGATCAGCCAAGGAAGACGATTTCTCCCCTTGCCCTTCGGATGCTCGAACAGCACGATTGGCCAGGAAATATCCGCGAGCTTTTTAACGTTCTTCAGCGCGCGACGGTGTTTTCAAGGAATTCGCAAATACTTCCTTCCCACATCGGCCTTCACCGGTTCAGCGAATCTCTCGGGATGAATTTTGTGACGTTGCGCGAAGGCCGGCGGGCCGTGATCGAGAACTTTGAAAGGGCCTTCATTGCCGATTTGTTGCGCAAGCACGGGGGCAATATCACCCGGGCTGCGGCTGAAGCCGGCAAGGAACGCCGCGCTTTTGGCCGCCTCGTCAAGAAATACCATTTTGATTCCAACCCGCTCTGAACGTCCGGGCCCGCTTCGACCCATCGCCGGGTCAGTTCTCACCCAACCCGTCCATTTCCCCAAATCCTTTTTTTTGCTTGCTGAAGCACGATGACGGTTGGTGACTCCGGGACGAATTGCACCCGGTCCTTGAACGGTTCTTCTCAACCTTCCTTCTAACTGATGGATTTTCAAAGCCTTCTGATTCCTGTTGGGATGGCCATCCAATTGCCGGTTTATTTCAGGGAAAATTCGTGGGAGACGCCATGCCGCGGATGTCAAAAGAAGAGATCGCTAGGGACATTCTGAATTACTTCCTGCGCAATCCGCAAGCGGCGGATGACCTGGAGGGTCTCGCGCGTTGGCGCTTACTTCGGGAAACGATCCACCGCAGCATCGAGGAGACGGATCACGCAGTTGAATGGTTAGTCGAGCGGGGATTCCTGATCAAGCTTTCGCCTGTGGGATCAAATGCCATCTTTAGCCTGAACTTCGAAAATCTGGGGCTGGCAGAATCTTTTGTCTCAGACAGCGGGAAAACCGGTTCCGCCCGTCGAGCCGCGGAATGAACTGAGCGCCGGCTGAACCCTGCTTAGACCGCAATGAATGGCTTATAGAACACGCTTTTTTGTAAGCCACAGGCCGGAGGTTTGTCTTTGCTGGGATTCGATCGCTCGAAAAGCCATAGAAAATTGATGATGAAGCCCATATCTGGAGTTCGGAGAAAGGCGAAATCCGTCTTCATTATTGCGGCGTTGCTTGTAGCAGTTCTTGGGTTTCATGCCAACGCGGCATTGGCGGTTTCGGATTCGCCTGGGAAGCTAGCGCCCGCTTCGGCCTCTGAACATCCAGCCGGATCTGCTTCGGCCGTGTCACCGGCGATGGGCGGTATCGGAATTGCCGCCGGCGATCTGCTGGAAATTAATGTCTTTGACGTGCCGGAGCTCTCTCGCACCTACCGCGTTCATTCCGGCGGTCAGATTGACATGCCGCTGCTTGCAAGGCCCATACAGGCTGCGGGCCTCGGCCCAGACCAGCTTGCGTCGGTTCTCGCAAATGATCTGCAAAAGAGCGGCTTAGTGAGCCATCCGCGAATCACGGTTGAAATCAAGGAATCGCGTTCCCGCTCCGTCACGATTGTGGGAGCGGTCAAGAAGCCGGAGATGATCCAGGTGTTTGGCCGGACCACACTCCTGGATGCGATTTCCCAGGCGGGCGGATTGGCCAAGGACGCGGGAAATGTTGCCACCATCACCCGCGGAAGACCCGCCAGTGAGGTGATTGGAGCCAGCGCGCCAAACAGCGGGGCAGCCCTACAAGACTTCGTCGTAAGGGTTGATCTGAGACGCCTGATGCAGACCGGTGATCCAAGCCTCAATCCGGAGTTGTTCCCAGGTGACCGTGTTGTGGTGGAGCGAGCCGGAGTGGTCTATGTGGTGGGGGCTGTAAACCGCGCCGGCGGGTTTTTAATGACGGATGACAAAGGACCGATGACGCTCCTGAAGGCGCTTGCCCTTGCGGAAGGTCTCAAATCAACGGCGGTCGCCAACAAAGCGTTGATCCTCCGGCGATCCGGCCAAAGCCAAACGCAGGTTCCGGCCCGGCTGAAGGACGTTTTGGCAGGGCACGCGCCGGACCGGCAGCTTGAAGCGAACGACATCCTTTTTATTCCCGATAGCAATTCGCAGAAGGCCATCCGGCGAGGGGCGGAAGCGGCCGTTGAAATTGCGACCGGGATCGTGATTTGGCGGTTGTGATTTCAAGTCCGGCAGGACCGGCGCCTGCACAGACCAGCCTTCCGGACTCGCCGCAGACCGGAATCAGGAATCCGGGGTTTCCCGAAAACCCCTTGTAACCAGGACCCCTCACCGATGGAACAGAACGAAGGCTTGATGCCTGTGGAACACCTGCGGCCTGACAATTACCTGCCGCCGGGCGCTCCTCTGGTTAATTCAGACATCGAGCGAACCGACGCCTATTTCTACCTCCGCTCCTATGTTCATATTCTTCTAAAGCGGCGATGGACGGTGCTGACGGTTGCAATCCTGTTGACTTCCGCGGTCGCTGTGGTGTCTTTCAAGATGCAGCCGGTTTACCGGGCTACGGCACGCGTGGAGGTGGAAGCGGAAGCGCCCCAAATCCAGTCGTTGAACGATCTCTATCGCAGCATGCCAAGCGACGATACTTTCCTTCAAACCCAGGTTGACGTTCTCGAAAGCGAAAACCTGGCCTGGCAGACGATCCAGCATCTCGGTCTGGCTCAAGACCCGGGCCTTATCACCGGCAGCACGCCCACGCCTCGCGCGCCAGCGGAGAATCCCGCTGCACTGGAGGGGCGGCTGATTCGCGCCTTCAGGAAGCACCTCGATGTGAAGGTGATGCGCAATAGCCGCATGATTGAAATCAACTTTGAAAGCACCCACCCGCGCTTGGCGGCTAGCATCGCGAATGCCCTGGTGAAAAACTACGCTGAGTATAACTTCCGCAAAAAATATGACGCCACGCGCCAGGCATCGGGATGGATGGAAACGCAACTGGATGAGCTGAAGGCCAAAGTGGAAAAGTCCCAGCAGGCGCTGGTGGACTACGAGAGGCAGAATGCCATCGTCAACGTGGGCGAGAAGCAGAACGTGGTGGAACAACGGCTGGCGGATCTGAGCCGGGATCTGACCACCGCGCAAAATGACTTGATGCAGAAGCAGTCGCAATACGAACTGACAAAGTCCAACCGCAGCCAGGCCGCCATCTTGGCGCAGGACGAATTGTTGCAGAAACTTGAGGAGAATGCGGCGAGTCTCCAGTCGGATTATGTGGCCGCCCTCGACCAATATGGCCCCCGATTCCCAAAAGTGGTCCGCCTGAACGATCAGGTTGCTCAGATCGAATCCCTCATTCGCCAGGAACGTTCCAAAATTCTCGACCGCATTCAGAGCCGCTACCTGGCGGCGTCAGACCGGGTGAAACTCCTCTCGGACGCCGTCGCGAGAGAGAAGGTTGATCTGGGGGAGATGAATCAGCTCCAGATCCAGCACAATCTGTTGAAAAGAGAATTCGAAACTAATCAACAGCTTTATGAGAGTCTGCTTCAACGGCTCAAGGATGCGACTGTCTCCGCTGGATTGCGGGCCAATAATATTCATGTGGTCGATTCCGCGCTGATTCCGGCGATTCCTGTCCGCCCCCGAAAGCTGCTGAACGCGGTCGTGGCGCTTGGGCTCGGCCTGATCATCGGAATTGCGCTGGCTTTCCTTGAAGAGGGTTTGGACAACTCCATTAAAAGCTCCGAGGACGTTGAAAGGTTGATCCCCACGCCGGCTCTGGCCATCGTGCCTTCAGCAAGCTCGGTTGAATTGCGGCCGAGGAGGAAAAAGCGAGGCGAACGTGAAATCGCTCCGCTTCGAGGGAAGGTGGAAATGGCGCTGATGGAAGCGCCAAGCTCGGCGCTCGCTGAATCCTACCGGGCTCTTCGCACTTCCATCCTGCTTTCCACCGCTTCCCGTCCTCCGCAAACCATGCTGGTAACCAGCCCTAATCCGAACGAAGGGAAAAGCTGCACTTCGCTCAATCTGGCTTTGGCGCTCGCCCAACGCGGCGGCAAGATCTTGATCGTGGATGGCGATCTTCGCAAACAAGGCATTGCGCGACACTTTGGTATGACCAATGAAAAGGGTCTCAGCAGCTATTTGGCTGGCGCCCATCCATTGGTGGAAACTTTGCGCCGGTTTGATCCGCTGCCCAGCCTATGGGTTTTGCCCGCCGGTCCGCTGGCACCGAATCCTGCTGAGTTGCTTTCGTCCTCCTTCATGGAGCGCATGATCCAGGAATTGCGCCAAAATTTCGATCACATCGTTATCGACTCACCGCCCGCTCTGATGGTGACGGACGCGACGATCTTGTCCCGTCTGGTGGACGGGACCATTCTGGTGGTGGAAAACGGCATGACGGTTCGTGGCGCCTTGGTCCGCACTTACCGCATGTTGCACGCCGCCGGAGGTAAGGTTCTGGGCGTGGTAATGAACAAGGTTGACCTGCGGCGGGATGGCTATTACTACTATGGACGCTCCTACGGACGCGATGGCTATCCCTACTATAACAATGGGAACGGGAATGGCAACGGCAGCAACGGCCATTCTTCGATGCTGCCCCATGAAGCCGGGTCGAAAGCCAATCTTGCGCCGGAGGCTCCGGTCTCGAACTATACATGAGTGAATAAGCCGGCGACGAGCATTTGCTGTAGCTCCGACCGGCGCTACAGAACCGGGCGTCGCCGGCTTATGTCCTCATGTATCGTTCTGATAGCGATGCGTCATCCTGCCATGAGCCTTTGGCTTTCCACGAGAACGATTGAGATTAGTCTCCGAGGACGGAGGAGAACGATGGTCTATCTCGTTGTCCTCCTTCTGCCGGTGATGGCCTTGTCGGCCGCTATCTTGCGGGAAGCGGCTGCTCAAACTCTCGGAGAATCGTTGCGGCCAGCATGGATCGAAGCCGGGCTGCGGCTTGATCCCAATCAACTCGCGCTCTATCACCGGCTTGGAATGATCCGCTTCTATTCGACGGACCACCCGGACGCCACGGGCGGTCTCATGTTGCTTCGTCACGCCGCAAGAATGCAGCCAGATGCCGCACCCTACTGGAGGGATCTGGCCTCTGCTTGCGGCGCAACGGGAGACACAGCCTGCGCGGACCGCGCTTTCCAACGAGCGGTCGCCCTCAACCCCATGTCGCCGGGCTTGCATTGGATGATTGCGAATTACGACCTTGAAATGAATCGAACCGAGGCTGGCTTTGCCGAATTCCGGCGGCTTCTCGATCTGGACCCGGGATATAGCGGTTCCGTGTTCCACTTATGCCAGCAAATGGATTTTGACGACCCTCTGGTGTGGAACAAAATCGTGGATGGCAACCGCAATTTCAAAGTGCCCCTGGAGTGGATCAAAACCTTGGCTGGCGAGGGACGGCTGGATGACGCTTACCGCGCCTGGCGCAAGGAGATGGGGAGTCTGCCCGCGCCTCAAGCCGTAACCCGGCAAGTCTCCTACGCCGATGTGCGCCCATTCCTTGACTCCTTGATCCAGCCCCGGTGGGGCAGGGAAGCTGAGGCAGTGTGGAGCGATCTTCGCCGCATCGGACTTGTCCACGAGGCTGGAACCGCGTCGCGGCCAACGAATCTGGTGTTCAATGGAGACTTTGAGCATAAGCCTTTGAACTCCGGCTTCGACTGGCGCCTCGTTCCGGCGTCCGGCATCATGATCAGCCGCGAAAGCGGCCGACCTCACGGCACATCGGCATTGCGTATCGACTTCACGCCGCCTGCAAACGGCACTTTCGAGCCAGTTTACGAATATGTCCCGGTCGAGCCGGAACAAACCTATCTATTAAGCGCCTGGGCGAAGTCCGAAGGCATTACCTCAGACAGCGGGCCACGGCTCCGGGTGACGGATGCATTCGCTGATACACGGGTGTTGGCTTCAACTCCAGACGTGACCGGAACGAGCGCGTGGCAGCGGGTCCATAGCACGTTTTCAACCGGGCCGGACACTCGCTTCGTGAAGATTTCCGTCTGGCGTCCGCGCAGCCGCGCTTTTCCATTTGAAATCTCCGGCGCCTTTTGGCTTACGTCCGTTCGCTTGCACCCTGTTCACTCGATGCAGGCCGCATCTGCAATGCCGTAGTGTCAACTCTTGTGGCCGCTTGCGGTTGGCATCTCAACCAAGCCTCCCGTGCTGTCATTCTGAGCGCAGCGAAGAATCGCTGAGTTTGACCTCTTCCCCGACAGCCAACGAACTGGAGATGCTTCGCGCAATTTATCCTGAGCAAATACCGGGATTCTTCGCTTCGCTCAGAATGACAAGCGAAAGGCTCAGAATGACAGGCTGGCAGTCCAAATGCAGAAACTCGAGAGCACGGTCTTAACGGTGCTCTGACGATTTCTGAAGAATTCAGTCAGAATCCCATGCCACAGCTCTTGGAAAAACGCGCAGGTTTTGTCCAGCGAGCCTATGCCGTCCAGCCCGAAGCTCGGCCATTCTCGAGAACGGTCGAAAGTTCCGGGCGCAGCGCAGAGCGCCTGTTTGCCGCCGCAAGATTCCTGATTCTCCTGATTCTTTTCCTCTCGCCGTTGGCATTCGGGGCGGTCGAGCCTTGGGCGTGGGGGATCATCGGTCTGGCCTCAATTTGTTCCTTCATGTTGTGGGGTCTGGGCAACCTGCGTAGGGATTTGCTGCGGGTCACTTGGACGCCGCTCTATTCAATTGGTATCTTGTTTCTCCTTTTTGCCGGTGTCCAATATTTTTTCCACCTCACCGAAGACCGGGCGGGCACATGGGAATCGATACTC
This sequence comes from uncultured Acidobacteriota bacterium, assembly GCA_937900045.1. Lineage (GTDB taxonomy): Bacteria > Acidobacteriota > Terriglobia > UBA7540 > UBA7540 > CALCEB01. Next base: position 2,804 of record CALCEB010000237.1, on the reverse strand, counting down.
AAGTTTGCCACCGACTTCCTCATTTTCTTCCTCGCCAGCCAGGTTTGGGGGACTGGGGCGAAACATCCCCGGAACCCAATACCCAGCGAGGCAGGGGTTGCTCCCAGCGAGAGCAATGAATTCCGCGCCCGCCGCGCAGGCGCTGCCTGCGCCCCCAAGCCCGAACATGAACCCGAGCCGGAGCGAGAGCAACTGGCCGGCCTGGGAATGTGGGTCTCCGTATACACATTTTTTTTGGCTCTGTTTGCGATCTTGCAGTTGTTTTCGAGCCACGGCTTGATCTATTGGCAAGTTCGCCCCCGCTGGGGTGGTTGGATCTTCGGTCCCTATGTGAATCACAACCACTTCGCGGGGCTGATGGAAATGTTGATCCCGTTGGCCGCGGTTTTTGCGCTCGCTCAAAGTTCAGACCGGTCACAAAATGTTCGCGTTCGTGGAAGCGGGCAAACCTTGGCGCGCCGGGTTTGGCCCTGGGGAGCGGTGCTGGCGGGGCTAACCTCCGTGATGCTTTCCGGGTCGCGGGGCGGATTGATCGCATTGATGGTTGAATGCTTGGCTTTCCTCGCGGTACTTGGACCCGCGGGGAGGCTGCCTCGCCGCCATCGAGTCCTCGCCTCTCTTTCCATTGGCTGCGCGGTTCTGGCATTTCTTTGGCTCGCTCCCGGAAACGTCACTTCACGTCTGGAAACCGTTACCCATTTACCGCAGAGTCCCGAAGCCACCTTGGGGCAGCGCGAGGCCGTCGCCCGGGACACTCTGCACCTGTTCAAAGACCACTGGTTGACAGGTACTGGACTTGGCAGTTTCCAAACGGCCTTCACGCCCTATTTGACGTTCCCAAGCGATTTCGTTTGGGAACACGCTCACAACGATTACCTCGAATTGGCCGCAGAGATGGGGATTGCGGGAAGCGTGCTGGCGGTTGCCGCTCTTGCCCTCTTCCTGGTTGCGGCATTCCGGCGCCTTCGCGCCTGGCCCGGCTCGATGGACTGCTGGATTCGCCTGGGCGCGGCCGTGGGATGCACCGGCATCCTCGTCCATAGCCTTGCGGACTTCAATCTCCACATTCCGGCAAACGCCGCGTGGTTCGCCATGCTGGCCGGCCTTGCGACATCGTTCCCCGTCAGGCAGATTCAACGCAGCCGAGCTTGAGAGTTATTTGCCAAGTTTCATTGAGAACCGGAAGGGCACGGTTTCAACCGTGCCGTTTCAGTGCCGGCACGCTTCTTTCTTGTCTCGCATCCCGAACGGCTCGTCATAACGAGCCGTTCGGGATGCGAGACAAAGACGATTGAAGACCACTTTTCCGGCATGGTTGAAACCATGCCCTTCCGGTCTCCGCGCCAGGGTTACGAGCGATCCAGGCTAACACCCATGAACGATGAAACCGTATCGCAACCCGCTTGCGCCGTTGCCGGGCCGGAGTCGCATGGCGCTTGCCTTACGCCTCTTTCCACGCCACGTGCTTACGCCCACTGCACCCTCGCGAGCCTCGCGGTGAAAGTCTTCGGAGCGGCCACGGGAATCCTGGCGGCGAGGTTGCTGGGTCCAGAAGGCCGGGGCGAATTGGCCGTGATCGTGTTTTTGCCAACCTTGGTGGCGGCGATTGGGGGATTGTCCCTGCCCCAGGCGATTGCATTTGAAGTTAGCCGGGCGCCAGAGCGCGAGGATGAGCTCGCCGCATCCGGGGTATGCGCCGGCCTTATCCTTGGCTTCCTGGAAGCTGCGCTCCTGATCCCGTTGGTATGGGTCTTCCTGCCTGCGGACAAGTTGCAACTTGCTCCGATTGCCGCCGCCTTCATGGTTTACGTGCCCGTGGTTTACGCCGGCTGTTGCCTGATGGGAGTTGACCAGGGAGCAGGACGTTTCCGTGAGTTCAGTATTTTCCAGCCCTTGTCCGGCGGCATTTACCTGGCAGGCGTTCTGCTGCTGGCCGCCATTGGCAAAGTCACTCCCGTGGGATGTGCTGGGGCGATGCTGGCGGGAGCCTTTTCTGTCCCGCTCCTGCGTGGCACCACGCTGCGCCTGGCCCTGAGCCGCGCCAAAGTGAGCTGGCCGGCGGCGCGGACACTGCTCCGCCGGGGCTTGGCTTTGCACCTGCCGGCGCTGGCCGGGCTGGCCCTGATGCGGAGTGACATGCTGGTGCTGGTTCGCACCGTGCCGGCCGCGGCAATAGGACTTTATGCAGCGGGCCTGGCAGTGGCCGTGGGACACATCGGAACTGCCAATCCTTTCGTTCAAGTCGGATTCCGGGCGGTGGCGGCAGAGCGGGACCTGCCACGCGCTCTGTCCATCTTGAGCCGCCATTTCCGCATGGCTCAAGTTGTGGTTCTGGCCGGTGGAGTGTTGACGGCGCTGCTTGCCCCCTGGCTGATCCACCTTGCCTTCGGAGCGCGTTTCGCGGGGGCGATCCCGGTAGCGTATTGGCTGATTGCCGCCACCACTTTGTGGGGGCTTGCCCAGATACTTGACCAGATGCTGCGCGCCTTGGAACACACCATGCCGGGAATGGTTTCGAACGCGGTGGGATTGGGGTTGGTCTTTGCCATCGGTGTTCCCGCATCTTTGCGGTTTGGCATCGTGGGAATGGGCGCCGCGCTGGTCGTTGCCCAGGGCGTGAATCTCTGCCTGCTCCTCCGCTATTGCCTCAGTGGCCTTCAAATCCAGGCGGACGATTTGTGCGGAATCTCCCCGGCCCGGCTCGCCGAAGCGTGCGGCCAAGCCTGGCGCCTCGTCGCGGATGGAGCCTGGCGCGGAAGGGCGGATGTGCCTGCTACGGGGTAGTGGCCGATTGCCAACTGATC
>CALCEB010000236.1 GCA_937900045.1 uncultured Acidobacteriota bacterium | reverse complement strand
CTGGAACGAAGAGTCCATTGCCATGAACAACTGGTTCCTGGCACAGCCTTTGGCTAGAGCGGATTCTTGGGAAGGTGCGTATGGCACGGCTGGTCGCGACTGAAGGACGGCAGTCCGAAACACAAGGATCTCAGTTGGCACTGGAATCCGCATTGTCATTGCCTGCATCGCACGCAGGCCGTCACATGCGTGGGGTAACGCCCGGGATTGAAATACTCCTTACCAGCAAGGAAGCATCCGAAGTTCTAAAAATTCATCCCAAAGTGCTTGAACGGATGGCGAAGCGCGGCGAAGTGCCAGCCCTAAAGGTTGGCAAGTTCTGGCGGTATCGTGCCCCAACAACCGCGATTGAAGGAAGGCAAAAAAAGCAGAACACCTTGTGGGCCGAAGTGTTATAAGAAGTTTGGGATTCAAATACACGACACCCACAAGGTGAACTGCGATGAACAAACTACAACAAACTTTATTGCCGATCAAGCTCGAACCCAGTAAGGAGCGGCTGACGAGTCTGGCGGGTCTGATCGTGGTGGAGGAGTTGGCGCGGGCGCAAGGACTGTGGCGGCGAGTGGATGAGTTGTTTCCGCCGGCGGGCAGCGGGCGTGGGTATCGGGCCAGCGAATATGTGAAGCCGCTGGTTTGGATGCTGCATGCCGGGGGACGGCGGCTGGAAGACGTGCGGGAGTTGCGGGCGGAGCAAGAGGTTTTGAGAAGGCTGGGGCTGGGAAGGTTGCCCTCGGCGGACGCTTGGGGGACTGGCTGCGGCGGATGGGGCGTCGCGGCGTGGAAGCGCTGGGGCAAGTGAACCGGGAGTTGGTGGCGGACACTCTGGAGGGCGCGCCCGGCGAACTGACGCTGGATGTGGATGCCAGCATCATCGCGGCGGGCAAACAGGAGGCGGAGTGGACCTACGCCAAGGTGAAAGGCTACCAGCCCATGCTGGGGTATGTGGAAGGAGTCTGCGTGCATCACGAGTTTCGCGCCGGGAATGAAGCGGCGGGAACTGGGGCGGTGAAGTTTCTGCAAGGGTGCGAGGCGCAACTGCCGGCCGGGAAAAAAATCTATGTGCGCAGTGACAGCGCCTGGTACCAAGCGGCGGTGATGAATCGTTGTTGGGAACGGCAGCATACATTCACGATCACGGCGGACCCGGACTGCGCGGTGAAAGCGGCCATCGGGCAGATTCCCGAAAGCGGCTGGAAGGCGTACCGGACGCGGGAAGGAATCGCGAGCGATCGGGAGATTGCCGAAACGGTGCATAGTCTGAACCAGAGTAAGGAGTCGTTCCGGTTGATCGTGGTGCGCTGGAAGAACGTGCAGCCGAACTTGTTCGAGGCGCAGAATTATTGCTATCACGCCGTGGCCAGCAACCGGGCGGAGTCGGAGAGCGCCAGCGAGGTGCGGTGGCTGCACAACCAGCGGGGCGAAGCGGAGAACTGGCACAAGGAGTTGAAGCTGGAGATGGGGATGGAGCAGATGCCGTGCGGGCAGCAGGAAGCCAACGCGGTCTACTTCGCCATCGGGGTCCTGGCCTACAACCTGAGCGTGGTGCTGAAAGCGGAGCTGCTGCCGCCCGAGTATCGGCGGGCGAGCGTGGCCACGCTGCGTTGGAAAGTGTATCGCCTGGTCGGCAAACTGGTGCGGCATGCCCGAGCGTGGGTGTTAAAGGTCCGAGCCGAGGGGGAGAAACTGGCGTTGCTTCAGGTGGCGCGCCAGCGGTGTTATGAGCTGTGCCTGAACTCAGCTTAGCGGAAGAGGCGCAGAAAACTCAGCCGGCAAGTTCGAGTGGGTCGCGGTGTCGCTGCTCCGCGTCCTCAAGGCCGGTGCGGAGGTCATCGCCATGTAAAAACAGTCACCAACCCGAGCCGTGATTCAAATCGGGCCGCCCAGACCACCTTCCGCAGCAACCCAACCAACCCGCGAATGATTCAATCGCGGATTTTGGGTCGTGCCACAACGCTGGACGCCTGGATCAATTCAAGGCTACAATCAGGTCGCCAACCGTGCCGCATGGAGACTTCATTTTGAAAAGGAGAAACCATGACGGCTCGATACCAGTACGGAAATTTGACAACTCGAAAGCGGAAGAAAGGGCCGGACGTTTGGCAATTCCGCTGGATGGAGAATGGAAAACCCAAATCAGTGTTGATTGGAACAGTAAAGAAATACCCGACTCAAGCAGATGCGGAGAGAGCAGTTGAACATCTTCGCATTAAGGCTAACGAGCAAAATCCGCAATCGCAGTTTCACGCGGTAACGGTCGGAGGCTTGATTGACCGTTTTGTGCATGAGGAATTAGCGAATGGCCGCCGATTCCAAACCCAGTCCGAATATCGCACCTACTTCAACCGCTACATTCAGCCGAAATGGGGAGACTTGGTGTTGGAGAAAGTTGACCCGATGCCAGTATCGGATTGGCTCACGTCGTTACCTTTTGCGCCAAAGACAAAGGGCCATATCCGAAATGCAATGCATTTGCCTTTTCAGTGGGCGCGCCGATGGAAGATGGTTGATCGGAACCCTATTGAACTTGTCAAGCAGAGCAACCGGCGACAGAAAGCTCCGCGTGTGCTCACACCCCAAGAATTCAAAGCCCTACTTCTGGAGCTATGTGATCCCTACAAGACGATGGTGTCGGTTTCCGGGTGCCTGGGGCTTCGCGCAAGCGAGGTCATGGGCTTGGAGTGGGGCGACATCGATTGGGAAAATCTCGCAGTCTTTGTAAGGCGTAGCGTAGTGGCTGGCCGGGTAGAAGACACAAAAACAGAGGCTTCGCACAAGCCCGTGCCACTGGACCCCGAGCTTGCTACCGCGCTGCTAAATTGGCGCGGACAAGCTCCCTATGCCAGTGATTCTGATTTCGTTTTTGCCGGCGACTCCGGCAAACCGCGCTGGCAGGGGATGATCCTCAAAGACTACATTCAGCCCGCAGCAGCCAAAGGCGGAATCGGCAAAGTTGGCTGGCACACCTTCCGGCATAGTTACCGTGCTTGGCTCAAGCGGTTTGCTGCTCCGGTAGAGATTCAGAAAGAGTTGATGCGTCACTCGAACCTGAAGACAACACTTGAAATCTATGGCATTGAGCCTGACGTGGCTCCTGCGCATCGAGAAGCCAACAGCAGCGTCGTTAAGATGCTACTGGGAAAATAACTTGTACCAACTTGTACTTTTACAGGTTCCGCGTTTCAGCTCTAAGCCATTGAAAAGGAATGGCTCCTCGGCCAGGACTCGAACCTGGAACCCTTCGGTTAACAGCCGAATGCTCTACCATTGAGCTACCGAGGAATGGTGGGACGATCGATTGATTGGCTAACCCTTGAAGTAAACCCAACTTATAATATATAGGTAACTGAACCGTCAACAGCCGGTTTTAGGAGGTAGTGACTCAGTTTGGTTGCCGTGGCGGTGGCCGCCGGCTTTTAATCTTCACTATCTTCCGGCGCTCAGAGAGCGCCGCTACAGCAAACTGCGCCACTACCTTTCACGATCAAGCAGCGGGCTGGACCTCGCCCGGCGCCCATCAGTCCACAACCAGAAAAAGACCCGCTTGGGGGGAGCGCCGAAAAATCCGAATGGGCGCAACGGGTTCCTGCAATGCCCGATTAGACTTTCTTCTCTTCCGGCTTCTTGTCGTCCGAAGAAGAACTCAGGCCGCCTTTCATCGCGTCCTTAAACTCCCGGATGCCCTTGCCCAATCCCCGGCCCAAGTCCGGCAATTTGCCAGGTCCAAAAATGATCAAGACAATGACCAGAATAAAGATCAGGTGAATGGGTTGAAACAAACCATCAAACATAAAACCTCCCGCCTTGGCAGATCAAAGAAACTAAGGTGTGGCCCTGCCGCCTCTACATTATAGCGTATGACGCCTCCGAACCCAATCACGATTTGCATCATGACTTGCGTTTACGGAAAATCATGTCTCCCGGCTCCCGGCCGCGCATTTTCCAGAGTTGGCGGTGGAGCGAGGCGTAGCTTGAGGTAATAAAGTCCTTCGGCTCAAAGCCCAGCTTGCGCGCCGTGGTCAAAATCCACAACTCCGGGCCTTCCAGTTCGAGGAAATTGCCAATCGGAGTCTCATCAAACACCGCCGTGGCCGAGCCCGCGAACCTGGACCGCGAGGGCGGCGCAAAGGTGGTGCGGTATTTTTCATACCGGAAGAAAACCTTCAGTCCCATCGCCGCCAAAACCGCTTTGAGCTGTTCGCCCGACTCAATGGCTGTTTCAACTTCATCCCGGACCTTATACCACTTGGACAGGCGCGGCGGACCCTTGAAAGTGAGCAGGCTATCGCCGTTGGTGGACCGGAGCCGCAGCAGGCAACGCGCTTTATACAGCCGGCGGTCGGGAAAGTCAAACAGGAAATTTCTTTCAAACTGCCGCGGCTTAACGCGCGTGAGGCCCAACCGGACTAGCTTGCGCTGAATGGAGCGGGGATTTTCGACGGGCAACTTGATCTCAGTTTCGCGATAAGGCTTCATGCAAGTTTTATTGGAAGAGCGGAAGGGCACGGTTTTTTAGCCGTGTGGCTAGTATTACTATGTTAAGTCGTTGGGAGCACCATCAGGGCATGGCTTCAGCCATGCCCTGACGGTGCCTGATTCAACCTAACAAAGTAATATTAGAGCGCGGGCGACCTTTTCCTTTGTCTCGCATCCCGGACGGCTCGTTACGACGAGCCGTCCGGGATGCGAGACAAGTAACGACCGAAATGCTGTTGTTCGGCACGGTTAAAACCGTGCCCTTCCGGTCTTCCAATCTTCCGCAAAAGATTGTCCTCCATCAGAAAGCCGCGGATGAAGTTGACGATCCCCGGCCGCTAAAATTGCCGTTCCACGGTGAATTGGGCAAGCGATTGGAGGGCACTCTTGCAGGGTGAATCCGGAAAACTGGCCAGCGAGCCTTGAGCCATTTCCGCAAAGTGCCGGGCCTTGGCCCGCGCCGCGTCCAGCACCCGGTAGCGTTCGACCATTTCGGAAATTTCGGAAAACTGCACGGATTGGAAGCCGCCTTCCCGGAGGACCAGGGCAATTCGCTCCGCCTCTTGCGGACGGCATTGGGGCAGCAAATAAATCAGCGGCAGCGTCACTTTCCCTTCCCGCAGGTCGCTGCCGATCGGTTTGCCCAGCAACTCCTCCGAAGAGGTGAAGTCCAAAATGTCATCAATCAACTGGAAGGCCAGACCCAGATTCGCACCAAAAGAACCCAGGCGGATCTCATACTCCTCGCCCGTACCGCCCAGCAGCGCGCCCAGGCGTAGACAAGCGGAAAACAGACACGCCGTCTTGCGGTAGGCCAACTCCAGGTAATCGTCCTCCGTCAGGTCCATCCGCTGCAACTGGCCCATCTGGATCATCTCGCCTTCCACCATCACCTGCGTCACGCCGATGAGGACGTCCAAAATGCGGAAATTGCGCTCGGCCAGGGCAATATTGAAGGCTTGCATATAAAGCCAGTCGCCGGCCAGCACGCTGGTGTGATTGCCCCAGCGCGAGTTGGTGGAAGGACGGCCCCGGCGCAGATCGGCGTCATCAATGATGTCGTCATGCACCAAGGTGGCTGTATGGATGAGCTCGACGACGGCGCCCAGGCGGACGGCTGCCAAGCCTTCATAGCCGCAAAGCCGCGAGGCCAGCAGTACCAGAGCGGGACGCAGCCGCTTGCCACCGCTCGCTTGAAGATATTGGCCGATTTCCGTGATGGCGCGAACCGTGGAAACACTCTGGCGGCGAAGCTCTTCTTCCACCAGCGCCAGCTCCGGCCGGACCAAGTCGAAAATCTCCCGCGCCTTCTGATCCTTCAAGGCGTCGAGCCGGTGATTTTCCGTGGCAGCGTTCATCTTTGGATTCATTGCATCTTCGCCCGGCGAGTTCCGCGCCCGGGTCAAGTCTTTTCATCGTCCCATAAAAGGCGGCCGAAGTGAAGCCGGAAAAATCGCTCAAAATTGCGCACCAGCGTTGCGCCCATCTCCTCTTCGGTCAAACCGCGCAACTCAGCTAATTGCTTCGTCACCCCGCGCACGCGCATAGGCTCATTGCGCTGGCCGCGAAACGGCGCGGGGGCAAGAAAAGGACAGTCGGTTTCGGCCAACAGCCGGTCCAACGGAATTTGCCGGGCCACATCGCGCAAAGGTTCTGCATTCTTGAAGGTCAAGTTTCCCGCAAACGAAACCATGAATCCCATTTCCATCAGTTCGGAGGCATCCTCCATCGTTCCTGTGAAGCAATGGAGAATTCCACCGCGCCACTTGGCGCTTGCTTGCAGCTCGTCTTGACCCAAGAACTCTCTTAAAATCCGCCGGAAATCCGGCCATGCATCGCGGCAATGGATGATGACGGGCAGCGAAGCGCGATGCGCAATGTCGAGTTGCCGCCTGAGCACCGCCTGCTGAACGTCTCGCGGCGAGTGATCGTAGTAATAGTCCAATCCGATCTCGCCGATGGCGACGAGCTTGGGCCGCGCGGCGAGCTTTTCAAGGCTTTCGAAATCGCAGTCTGCGGCCTTTTGAGCTTCGTGCGGATGGATGCCGGCGGCGGCATAAATTCCATCGTGCGTTTCGGCTAATACATGGGCCTCGCCAAGGTGTTCCGGCTCGCCGCTGGGGATCACCAACAGATAGCGCAGGCCTGCCGCCCGCGCCCGCCCAATCACCGCTTCGCGGTCGCCGTCAAACTCCGGCCCGGCAATGTGACAGTGCGAATCGACCAGTATCATGTCACAGTTAAAATTTTACCTTCAAGCTGGCGCTGTGGCACCGCTCCGAGCTTGCCCTGGCCC
>CALCEB010000235.1 GCA_937900045.1 uncultured Acidobacteriota bacterium | reverse complement strand
AACTTTATTTCTCAACAGTTTCCGGCGCTCCCTTCCAGGGCAGGCTCCGAGCGCCACTACAGCAAACTGACCCACTACCCCCCTCTGAAATCTCTTGACTCCGCCCGAGCTCCAGTATATACTTAGTTAGTAAGCTCCTCGCAAATAATGTCCCCCCTCGCCAACTCAGGATCGGTGTGTCTGCGGGCCCAAGCCTTGAGGTTCAGAGGCTGCGCCGGCGGGAGACCGTCATCCCAAATGAAAAGGGAGGCATCATGTCTGAAGAATTGATCCAAGACGCACCCGGCGAGAGCGTCCAATCCATCCCCGAGAACGTCGAATCCACCGATGAGGCCGCCGAATCTGCTCCGGCTTCCGCGCAGGGTAGCGATGAAAGCGTCGAATCTGCTGCGGATGGCGCGCAAGATCGCGAAGAAAACGGCTTTTCCCCTGCTGCGGGTGAACTCCCGCAGGCGCAACCGCCATCGAAGGCCCGGCTCCTTCCGCTGAGCCGGAAACGAATCGCCGCCAATCGGCGTAACGCCCGCCAGTCCACCGGTCCTCGAACCCTGGCCGGTAAAGCCCGGTCGGCCCGCAACTCCATCCGGGAAGGACATTACCTCCATAAGAAGGGCAGCCACACCCAGTTCCTGGCGGGCAGCATGGAGGAGATGGGTGAAGATCCCCGGCAATTCTCCTATATCCAACAAGCCCTGGTCGGCTCTTTACGGCCGCGCGGCGCCGCGCAAACCATGCTGGTGGAAGACATTGCCTCGCTGCGCTGGGAGCGGCGGCGGTTGGAGCGGGCCCAGGCGGCGCTCCTGGCGCGGCGCATGCAACAGCTTGAACTGGAGCGGCAACGGCACAGCCTGCAGGTGAGCCAGCAGATCAGCGCCGCGATTCCCGGCGTGGTGCTGAACGCCGGCCTGCTTTGGGCCGAGGATTCCGCTACCAAGTTTCAGAAGATACTGGAATGGCTGGAGAACCTGAAAGACGCCATGGAGGCCGGCGAGTTCTCCGGCCTCGAAACCCTGTTGGGTTGGATCTACGGCGCCAATCTTACCTTGCGCGGAGCTGCGATCCAGACGCGGTTCGAGGAATTGGCCAACTCCGGCCCCCAGGCCCGTGATCCATCCGACCGCCCGGCAAGCTGGCTCATCCTGCGGCGCGAGCTTCTGACGGAAATCAGCAGCGTCACGCAACAGTACCAGCTTTACCTGCGCGAGCACGTTGACCTGACTCCCACCATGCGGGAGGAATGCCTGGTGCCCACCATCGATCAGCGCTGGCTGATGCGGCAGATGAACCTGATTGACCGGCAAATTGACAGCAAGACCCGGCTGCTGCTGGACATGCAGCGGGCGGAGGGGAAACCGGAAGAGGATCCAGAATCCGAGGTCTCAAGGCCCGGCGGGGAGGGTCCAGACGTGACGTTGGAGTAGAAAAATGGCTTTCCAAAAAGGATTGTTTAGACGAACCCATAAATTATTGATAATAAAAGGAAATCATAGGGACGAACCCAAACGAACCCAAGAAACGAACCCACTGCGAGTCGATCAAGCCATTTAATATCAAATAGTTAAAACGATTTTGCCAACGAAGCCAAGTAAGTGATTCAAGAAAAAAGAGTTACAGGACAATTTGGGTTCGTTCCCGGTGTTTTAGACATCAAATGCCATACGATGCGCACCCCTCTTAGGAGCGACGGTCGATTGATTTGTATCAGGGCACGGCTTCAGCCGTGCCAAAATGTGGCGGGAGGAATAACGGCTTTAGCCGTTGAAGCTCGGGGGCTAAAGTCCGGACCGATGTAGGAGCTTTCCTGCGGCGCGGCTGAAGCCGTGCCCTGATACAAAGCGCTCGGCTAGGGAAGCTCCCGGACTCAGTGAACAGTATTGGGTTTAGTAATGAAACCGCCAGTGGAACGAAACGTAGATCGACCTTGGATCCACATAGTGCGTGCCGCCGAAAGTGTTGCTGCTATCCAGTAGAAATCTGGTATTCACAAGGTTCAAGGCGTTGAGGCTGATGGAATATTTTTCCCCGAACGATTTGCCCAGCGCCATGTCCCAAACGGAATGCGGTGGTAGGTGGACTGGCCCGTTGCCATTCACAAAACCGGAGCCAAAGGCATAAGTGGAGCTGACCCAGGCCTGATGCGGCAACTGGAAGCTCAGAACCGCGGTGGCGGTGTTTCGCTGGTCATGGTCCAGCAGGAAATAGCTCACAGGCGCGAATTCGAGCAGGCCGCCGGTGACCGGTCCCAGCCCTTCCGCAATCTGATTGGAGTAGGCGATGCGCAATTGCCCTCGGCCAAAGAATTCCGGAGAACGGACCGTGACCTCGGTGCCTCGAATCAGCGCCGCGAGGTCAGTCAGTGGCAGGAAAATGCCGGAGTTGCCGACTTCGTCGTGATCCAGAAAATTGCTGGCACTGGTCCGGAAGTTGTCGACGTCGATCAGCCAGTTCCGGACCGGAATGGTGAGGCCGAAATCGTGCTGCACATCCCGCTCGCCCCGCAACGGGATAAAACCGAAACCCTGCTGGACGGCGACGCTCAGCAACGGGCCGCTGATGGTATCGAGTGGCGGGGGTTGATAATAGGCCGCATAGTAGCCACGGAGAATCCAATTCAGCCGCGGAATGTGGAGGGCTGCTCCGAGCCTCGGGTCGGCGGCGTTTTCGCTGATGAGTCCTCCATAGTGGGTCAGCCGGATGCCGCCGTTGAAAGTCAGCCAGGAGGTCAGCTTGTATTGGTCTTCGGCAAAAACGGCTTCAGAGTTGGCCCAAGGCAGAAACTGCTGGGCAAGGGCCTGAGTTCCCGGGTGGGCGTTCAGTCCAAAGAAGGTGTCATCATGCTGGCCCCAGACTTGGGCTCCAAGGCGCGCGTCATTCTTCCTCTTGTTTAGAGCCAGGGTCGCCAATCCGCCCATGTAGCTCGATCGCCGGTTGTCATTGAGGATGAAAGGCGTATCGTTCGGGCCCCCAAGGTAGTCGGCGCGATTGAAGTGGAAAAACGGTGAAATGGTCAGGATCATTCCGTCCGGTGAGCTGTGAGCCCATGTGAAGCCCACCATATCGTCACGTTCAACATCAAGGTCGCGGATGCCGGTAGCCTGCTGATCCGGCGTGTTCGGAATCTGATAATGGCCGCCCCGGAGTGATGCGACAAGACGTAGCTGGTTTTCAGCCGACGGGTTGAACAGGACTGACGCGAATCCGCCCAGACCGCTTTCCTGGTCGTGAATGATGAAGGGGGTTGGGATCGAGAGCCCAAGATCGGACCGGTTTCCATCCAGACTCCCGTAGTAAGCGAGGCGCTCGGTGTGCCCTCCAAAGCTGAGCAGGTCATCGGTCTGATTGAAGCTCCCGTAGGAGGTAATCAACTCTCCTTCATTGTTCTTGTCAAACCCGGAGGGAGTGATGACGTTGAAGAATCCGTATGTCCGGTCTCCGTACTCCGAAGAGTATCCGCCCGTCTGGACTTGCAGGGATTGGACGTCCTTGGGATCAATCATCGGTCCCACGTTGCTGGCGATGTTGGTGTTGATGACGGGAATACCGTCGAAGAACCAGTTTTCCTGGTGTCCGCCCCGCACGTGAAGCATGTCGTGCACCATATATGCGCCCGGAACGAAATCCGTAATCATCGCCAGACTATTGGTGAGGTCTGCGCCCGGCGTTTGAGTGATTTCCTGGCGGGAAATGGAGGTGCGAGTTGTGGCTGATTGTGTATTCAGCCGTGCCGTAGCGCCTGAGACCTTAACCTGCTGTGCGACGGAGGCAAGAGCCATCTGCAAGTGCAGGATGCCGAGATTCTTCGAGTCAACTTGTAACGGCTGTTTGAGTGGGGCAAACCCGGAGGCTTGCACGCTAATCGTGTAATCCCCCGCAGCAACCTGTCGGAACTCGAATTCGCCCTCTGAATTTGATTGGGTCGCCTGCCTGCTCTTGGATCGTGCACCGGAGAGCGTGACGGTGGCGCCCGGGATGGGACGATGCTGCGGATCGTGAACGATGCCCCGGATTGTCAGGGAATCGGCTGCCGCCCGAGCACAAATCAGAAACAGGATGATGAAACACTTAAGAAAAATCGATTTCCATCTCATTAAACCTCCCGGGAACACGAGGGAATTTCTTTACGCGCAAGGCAGGCAAAGACGCTGCCGCCAAGTCGCATGAAGTGGCCACCCGGAAACGCCTTGGGCGCAATTGCATGCCGCAAAAAGCGGACGGCCGATCCTCACGCACAGAATGGACGCAGATGATTCTTGCCGGAACGAACTCGTCCACCCATCAACTGTGCAATTTCGCAGGATAGAAAATGCTGTATCTCAGAGGTCTGCCGGGAATTGTCTGGGAGGGATGAAGGGCGGAGAGGAAAAGCCGCTCGAGGGATGAGCGGCGGGCGCAATGGCGAGCTGGGCCGTGAAAATTGCCGGGACCGAGAAACCGTAGCCGGTGGGCCTAATCTTCACGCCGTCATTTCCCTTGGTCATCGTGGGCGAGGAATGGTGAGAGATGGAACAGGTGCAGGAGGCGGACCGGCCGTTTGCCGTTTTCTTATTTGCGGAGTGGTTTGAGCATTGTCCGTGTGACGTGTGCATTTTCATTTGGCATGATCCACCCGCGCAGCAGGATCCGGACTGGCAGCAGATCATACCCGGATTCTGCAATGTAATTTGCCGCAGTATAGGAAAAGTGATGGCGGCGAGAATCAGCGCGATTGCCGTGTAGCAAATTCGCTTTGACATCCCCTCCATGTTACACCCGCTTTTGAAGACACCCAAGCGGAAGGTCAGTGGCGCGTTTTGCTTGTTGTAGCGGCGCTCTATGAGCGCCGGAACCTATTGAGAAATAAAGTTCGGCGGTCAGAGACCGCCGCTATAGCAAGCAAATGACGCCACTACCAGAATTTCGTAGCTTTATTCATAAGCAGTAATTGTATAATGGAAACTCGAACCACCGTTTTGCCGCGAAGTCCGCAAATGATGTGGCTGGTTCGAGCGTAAAGTAAACCCCACTGAAGCAGAAGAAATTGAGAATGCAATCCCGGTTCGCCAAGCATCGGATTCGGCGGGTTTCCTTGGTCGCGTTGGGCGTCCTCGCCCAGCTCCACCTTTTTCTTGTCGTACAACTACACCACCACAAGGTGGCGCCGGTTGCTCAGGTATACGGCCAACCATTCTCAACGGGCGTGGCGCAGCAGCACACATCTGCGCCGGCTGATCCCGTCTGCCCCGCGTGCCAGATTTCACACCGGTCAGCGATATATCCCGCCGTGGTTGCGAACGTCCCTTTCACGGCCGGACCGGCAAGAACCCTTGCTCCTTCCAGCAAAATCACAGTTCCTCAGACCGCCGCCTTATTTTCCTATGGCCGGGCTCCACCACTCTCCTAGGCTTTGCCTTCGCATTTTTCCTGCTGCGACAATCAAAATTCCTTGCCTAGGAGAACATATGAAACCAGCTCTTTGCAGGCGTATTCCTATTTGTATCAGTAGTCTTTTTCATATTTTGAACTGGGGCGTCCTGGCGCAGTGTTTTCTTGCCGGCGTGTGTTCGCTCCTGCTAATTTCAGCCCCGGCGTTTAGCCAGAACCTGGGGAGTTCCGGAACAATTCAAGGCACTGTCGCCGATCCTTCGGGCGCGGCCATCAAGGGTGCAACGGTCATTATCCAGAATCCTGTCAGCACCTACGAGCGCTCGGCCCAGACTGATCCGTCCGGCCATTTTCAATTTGGCAATGTCCCGTTCAATCCTTATCACTTGACGGTCACGGCGGCTGGATTCGCTCCCTTCGTGCAGGATGTCGTGGTCCGGTCCTCGGTGTCCGTTGAGCTGAACCTGAAACTGAAGATCGGAACCGCAACCCAGACTGTGACCGTAAAGGGCGAACCCGGTGATCTCATCGAGCAGACCCCTACCAACCACACTGACATCGACCGCAACATGTTCAAGAGACTCCCACTGGAAAGCCAGTCCTCGGAACTCAGTTCACTCGTCACACTCGCCTCACCCGGAATTGCCGCAGATTCTAACGGTCTTTTCCATGGGATGGGTAACCACGCGTCGAATTCGTTCTCTGTCGACGGCCAGCCCATTACGGATCAGCAAAGCAAGGTCTTTTCGAATCAGATTCCCGTCGACGCGGTCCAGTCGATGGAGGTGATTCCCGGCGCGCCGCCAGCAGAATACGGGGACAAGACGAGTATAGTCATCGTAGTCAACACACGCTCTGGCCAGGGCATGACCACGCCTCACGGCGACGTGACGGGGTCCTATGGCACTTTTGGCACGACCAATGAGGGCTTCGACGTTGGTTACGGAGGGCAGAGGTGGGGAAACTTCATCTCCGCCAACGGATTGGATACCAGCCGGTTCCTGGATCCGCCAGAGTTCACCGTTATGCACGATAACGGCAATGAAGAGAACGTGTTCGACCGCATCGACTACCAATTCTCAACCAAAGACACCGTCCACCTGAACCTCGAATACACTCGCTCCTGGTTTCAAAACCCCAACTCGTTCGACCAGCAATTTCATTTCGGTCTCACGAACCCTTTCACGGGCGCTCCGCTGGGCCCGACGGACCAGCGCTCGCAAATAAAGACAATCGATGTGGCGCCATCCTGGACGCACCTGATCAATCCGGACACGGTGTTCACGCTCAACGGATGGGTACGGCAAGACCAGTATAACTACTATCCGAGCCGCAACCCTTTTAACGACTACTCTCCCGACTTGCAGTCGGAGACCTTCGGCCAATCCCGGAAGCTGACCAACATAGGGGGCAAGACCGACCTGGACTATGTGAAAGGCATCAACAACGTAACGGCTGGAGTCCAGTATATGCAGACGTTCCTTACGGAAGGCGACCAGCTTAGCATCGTCGATCCAACGCTCGTTTCCTCCCTCGGCTGCCTGGCTCCGAATGGCAGCCCCATCCCCGGGACTCCATGCACGATCCTCGCGCCCTACGACCTGGCCATGGGTGGAGGTTATTTCACCTTTTTCGGGCACACGGATGTGAAAGAGCTCGCGCTCTACGTCCAGGATCAGATCACCAAGGGGAATTGGTCAGCCAACCTGGGGGTCCGCGGAGATTTTTATAACGGCATAACCATCGGCCGCCAGGCAGAGCCTCGCCTCGGCGTCGCTTAC
Organism: uncultured Acidobacteriota bacterium; assembly: GCA_937900045.1. Lineage (GTDB taxonomy): Bacteria > Acidobacteriota > Terriglobia > UBA7540 > UBA7540 > CALCEB01. The sequence continues at coordinate 9,288 of CALCEB010000235.1, read as the reverse complement.
AACATCAAGCCAAGTAATACTGTCCTGCGACTTTCCTACGCACGAACCCTGGAAAGCCCCTTCAACGAGAACCTGATCGTTTCCAGCGAAGGCTGCAATTATCCCTTTCTTGCCACGCTTGTACCGCCGGCCGGTGCCCCCTGTCCCGTCCAGCCGATCCAGCCGGGATGGAGCAATCAGTTCCACGCCGGACTCGAACAAGCCTTTGGGAAACACGTCGTTCTGGACTGGGAGTACGTTTGGGATTATTATCACAATGCCTTCGACTTCGGAGTGATTGGCAACACTCCCCTCACCTTTCCCATTGAGTGGTCTCGCGCGAAGATCCCCGGTTGGGACGGCCGCATAAACGTAACCAACTTTCACGGTTTTTCAGCATTCGTGGTGGCCTCCAGCGTGGCAGCACGGTTCTTCCTTCCGCAAATCGCCGGGTTGCCCATTGTTCCGGCTTCAACCGGCGTCTTCCGTATCGACCACGACGAGTTCTTAAACGAGACCACCCACCTTGAATACCAGCCGTGGAAGCACGGACCGTGGTTCGCGTTTGACTGGAGGTATGACAGCGGTCTGGTAGCCGGCTCGACGCCGTGCTACAACCCGTTTACTACGACTTGCGCGACTGCATCGACCACACTAAATGGGCAGCCCGCCATAAATATGATAAACACCGCCACAAGTTTGCCCTTGACTGCCGACCAGGAGTTTCAAGCCGGACTCACGTGCAACGGGGTGGCCGCAAGCATAACTAAAGGCCTGCCCAGCCCTTGCCTTGCGTCAGAGTTCGGGTCCACGCTCCTTTACATACCGGCGCCTGGGACGGAAAATGATGACCACAATCCGCAGCGTACCCTGCCTCGCAGCTTGTTTGACATGTCGGTCGGCGACGACAATCTGTTCCACGGCGACCGGTACAAGTGGAGTCTGCGCCTTGACGTGATCAACCTGACGAACAAGGTTGCGCTCTACAACTTTCTTTCTACGTTTAGCGGCACGCATTACGTGACCCCGCGTGCCGTAACCGCCATGCTCGGTTTCCACTTCTAGCCGGACTGTGATCAAAGGAAGGCGGAGATTTTTCGCGCCGCCTTCCCGATGGCGCGCAGCGAACCTGTGCGGAGTTCAATTCTCTACACTTGCAACACGTCACCATCCCGAGCCACCATTTCGTAAAGTACCGGATTCACGAAGAATCCCAGGAACAGGCGTGAGACCAGTCCGGCCACGATCACGATGGCAAAAGGCCTTTGCGTGTCGGAACCGATGCCGTGCGAAAGAGCCGCAGGCAGGAGGCCCAAGCAAGCGACGAGGGCCGTCATCATGATGGGCCGCAAGCGCAACAGAGCAGCCTCCAGCGTGGCATCGCGAATATTCTTACCTTCAATGCGCAACTTGTTGATGTAAGAAACCAGAATGACCGCGGTTTCAACCGAGACGCCCATTAAGGCAATCAGCCCGAGCACGGAGGAGACGCTAAAGGGCGTCCCGGTGAGCTTCAGCGCCAGCAGCGCGCCCACGGGTTCTGTCAGGACGACGCCCAGCGCGATGGTCACGGGAAACTTGAAGTTCCCGTAAAGCGCAAACAGGATTAGGAAGATAATGAAAACCGTCAGTGGTCCAACCACGCTGAGCTGGCTCTTGGCGGCGAGATATTCGCTGTATTCTCCGCCCCATGTCATGGTATAGCCGGCCGGCAGGCTCACCACTTTGCCGACGGCGCGTTGGCCGTCCTGCACTGCGCGCGCCAGGTCCCGTCCTTCAATGCTGTATTGCACGCCGATGTAGCGCGAGTTGTTCTCACGGTAGATGAATGAAGCGCCGTTACCTTGCCGGACGTCCGCGAGCTGGCTGATCGGAATCTGTTTCCCATCCGGCGTGCCCACCAGCAGGTTGCTAACCTCCCTGGCATTCGTCCGGTATTGCGGTTCCATGCGCAACACCAGATCGAAGAGTTTTTCTCCTTGAATCACCTGGGTCACCGCCTGGCCGCCCACTGCCGCTTGGACTACGTTTTCTACGTCGCTCACGTTGATTCCGTAGCGCGCAATCTTGGCGCGATCCACGTCGACGATCAAACTCGGCTGCCCCAGCTCCTGCACTACCACCAAGTCGGTGAATCCCGGAACGGCTGCAAGGACTTTTCTCACCTGCAGCGCCTTATCTTGCAGGACGCGCAGATCAGGCCCATAAATCTTCACGGCCAGCGCGCTCTTCAAACCGGTCAGGGCTTCATCCACGGCATCTTCGGCCGGTTGGGTGTAATTAAAGATGATGCCGGGGTAGGTGGTAAGCTTATCGTTGATGGCCGTGACTAACTCCGCCTTGGTTCTGATTGGCCTCGTCTTCCAGGTCTTATCGCTGTAAGGCTTCAAGCCCACGTAAAACTCGCAATTAAAAAAGCCGATGGGGTCCGTTCCGTCGTCCGGCCTGCCAAGTTCGGAGCCGACCTCCGTGACCTGTGGAAAGGACCGCAGAATGGACCGGAACTGCGGCGCAATCTTGGCGGCTTCCTGCCAGGAGATGGCGGAAGGCATGGTGGCGCGTACCCACAAAGCGCCTTCATCGAGATGAGGCATGAATTCCCCGCCGATGGAAGGAACCAGGAGCAGGGCACAACCGAATATGGCAGCCGCAACCAACAGGGTGGCCTTGGGATGGTTCAAGCACCATTCCAGTTGCCCTTTGTATGTGCGCTTGATCCACTCGAAGGGCCGGTTTTCCTTCTCCTTCACGCCTCGCTTGAACCATGAGGCGGCGAGGACAGGGACCAGCGTGAGAGAAAAGATGAGCGCGCCGATTAACGCGAACGACATGGTGTCCGCCATCGGGTGGAAGAGTTTACCGGACGGTCCTTGCAAGGCATAGATGGGCACGTAGCCGGCGATGATCACGGCGACAGAGTAAAAGATCGGCCGGTCCACATCGTGAGCGGCTGCAACGATCACTTCTGTTACATTGAAATTCTGCCCGTACCGCAACCCGAGCTCGCGGTAGATGTTTTCCATCATCACCACCGTGCCGTCAATGATGATGCCGAAATCGATCGCGCCGATGGAAAGCAGGTTGGCGGAGACATCGTGCAGGTGGAGAAAAATGAAGGAGCATAATAGGGCCAAGGGGATGGTGAGCGCGACAATAATCGCCGCCCGAATGCTGACCAGGAAGAAGATTAAAACCAGAAGAACTAACAGCATGCCGTGCAGCAGGTTATTCTCCACAGTATCGGTGGTCAAATGAACAAGGTCGCTACGGTCGTAAAAACCATAAACTTTAACGTCCCGGGGGAGAATGCTGTTATTCAGCTTCTGCGTCATTTTTTCGACACGCTGCAACACGTACTGCGTTTGCTCCCCCGTGCGCATCAGGATCACGCCTTCCACCGCGTCGTCATTGTTCTGGAATCCGTACTCGCCCAGCCTCGGCGCATGGCCGATCACCACCTTGCCGATGTCCTTGATGCGGATTGGGATTCCGTTGTAGCTGCCAGCGACGATGTTTTCGATATCCTGGATATCCTTTACCAGACCGAGACCCCGAACGTAAAAGAACTGCCCGCCTTGCGAATAGAATCCACCGCCGGTGTTGGCGTTGTTACTAGAGAGCGCCTGCATCACTTGAGGAACGGTCAGGTGATAGTTGTAGATTTTCGCCGGGTCCAGTAACACCTGATACTGCATCACCGTCCCACCAAAGCCGGAGTCGTCGGCGACGCCCGGCACGGACTTGTAGGCGCGTTCAAGAACCCAGTCCTCGATGGTTTTCAATTCCATGGGGGTTCGGTCCGGACTTTCAATCACATAGCGGTAAACCAGGTCACTGGGGCTTGAAAGTGGCGCGAGGGTGGGCGCCACGCCCGTTGGCAGGGAGATTTGGGCCAGCCGTTCGAAGGCGCGGTCGCGGCAAAAGTACTTATCCGTGTGATCCGTGAAAGTGAGAATGACATCCGAAAGCCCGTAGAGCGAAATAGATCGCATGTAAACCAGGTTCGGAATCCCGTTCATCTCAATTTCGATGGGCAAGGTCACCAGGCGTTCCACCTCCTCCGCCGCATGTCCCGGCCATTGGCTGATGATTTCGACCAAAGGGGGGGAGAGATCGGGATAAGCGTCCACGGGCATCTTTTGAAAGGCGATGGCGCCAATAATGATGATTGCCACCGTCATCATCAACACCAGGAAGCGTTGGTGGAGGGCAAATTGAACAATCCGGTGGATCATTTCGGTAATCGCGCCTTTCTCATTCTTGCAGCGCCATCATGGCGGGCTAACCGATGGTGGACCTGGAACATCTACTGCTGGAACGAATTGGCAAACTGAAGGAAAAGGCTGCCGTCAGCTACAACACGCTCACCAGCTTGGAGGCCCGAATAGACTTGAATCAAGCCCTTTTCACTGGCTCCGACCGAAACCAGCCGCTGCCCAAATTGCCGGGGCCCCGCCGCCACATAGACAAAGGGTTGGTTCTCGCTGTTTCGCAGCACGGCGGCATCCGGCACAGTAATGGCGTTGCGCACCGTCCCGGCATCCACTGTCACGGTCACGTACATGTCCTTCTTCAGCTTTTCGCCCGGATTGTCTGTCACGATCCTTACCGGCAAAGTGCGAGTATTCGGATCGAGCGCCGCCGAAATGTAGGAGATCCGGCCAGGGAACGCAGTGGGATAGGAATCGGTCTCGACACTCACAGGATCGCCTAGATGGATGTAAGCCAGATCCTGCTGGTAAACGTTGGCCAACACCCAAACACTGCTCATGTCAGAAATTGTGAAGCACTGCGTGGATCCGCCCTGGATTACCTGCCCGGGGGCGGCCAACCTTTCAACCACCTCGCCGTTGAGCGGGGCCAGTAACGGAATCTCAGGCGAGTTGGAACTCTTAACAGCTTGGTCCGGGTCGGAAATGCCGACGATCTTCAAGGACTGCCGGGCTGCCTCAAAATCCGCTTGAGCCTGGGTTTGCGCGGATTCGGCCTGTTCAAGCTCTTGCGTGGCAACGGCATGATGGCCATAGAGGTCCTGAGCGCGAAGATAAATCTTGTGCGCCAGGTTGTAGGCGTCGCGAGCCTTCAGATAATTATCACGAAGCTGGGCATAATCAGGACTGCTGACATAAAGCATGGGTTGGCCGGTGGTGACGTTTTGGCCCGGGTAGACCAGGATTCGGGTAACCGGGCCGCTCACCTGGGTGATGACCGGCGTAGTCACAAAACTGTTGTAAGCCACGGCTCCAGTAAGCCTCAGAACTCTCGGCAGGTTCGTTGCCTTTACCGTTACCACTTCGACGTGGGCCATCTGGCCGGCCGGCACCGTGAAGAGTTGCGCATGGTTGTCGGAAGCCGGACCATGGCCGGATGGTTGGCCGGCCGATGCGCTCTCCCTGCTGCAACTTGGCACGAACAACGCAAGGCACAAGCTGAGCGCCGTCAGGAACATCGCCGCCGAAACCTTGAGAGTCCGGCGACGCTCCACCGGGCCCTGCCATTTCTCTTCAATCTCTCTGCCACGAGCGGATGCAGATGGGGTCATTGCAGATTCCTCGTTCCTACAGCCTCCCGGACCTGCTCAACGGAGTCCATGTAATTGGCAAGCGCCTGGAGATAGGCAAGCTGTGTAGCTCTGTAGCTGCGCTCCGCATCCAGAAAATCGAGCAAGCTGGCTGCGCCGCGCCGGTAAGCGTATTGGCTGATGTCCCGTGAATCCTGGGCTTCCTTCAGGTAGCCCGACTGGTAAAGCTTCACAACCTCGTCGTTGGTCCTCATGCCTTCATAGGCGTTCCTTACGTCTGTCATCACCTGGTCGGAAGCCGCTGCCTGCTGCTCCTGCGCTTGAGTGATGGCGTAATGGGTGCGCGCGATCTCGCCCTGATTCCGGTCGAAGATGGGAATCTCCATGTTGAAGATGAAGCTGGCGCTGTTGATGCCGGTAACGTGAGTGTAGTAAAGGCTTGTGGTGACGTCGCGCTTGCCGTTAGCGCGCGCTAAATCGTACTGGCTCTGCGCCGCCGTCACGCCCTGCTTCGCCGCTGAAAGGTCGGGCCGCAACTGCAAAGCCCTGGCCTGCAGGTCCTGCAAGTTGAGGCGTAGCGGGGCGTACGCCAAGTCCCCAATCACTTCGTAGTTTTCAGGAACGGCGTCATAGCCCAGCAATTGCCGCAGGCTGGCCTTTGCCTGCACCAGAGCGACCTGAGCGGAAGAGACATCGGTCTGGAACTGCAAGAGTTGCAATTTGATCTTCAGGAAGTCTCCCTCGCTGATTTGTCCGGCCTGGTATTGCTCGGCGCTGAGGTTGACGGTGTTTTGAAAGCTTGACAGGTCCTGCTTTGCAAAAGCCAAGGTGGATTGAGCAAACAGCACATTGATGAATTGCTGTGCTACGTTATAAATTAAGCCTCGTTCGGTGTCACCCACCAGCGACCGCTGGACGGTCGTCTGATCGCGCGCGGCCCGCATCCGGGCTTGGCGCTTGTGCCCGCGCTCGATGGTGTAACTGGCTCCCACATCGAACTCCGTAATGTTGCTCAGGTTCGTCCCCGTGAACTGGCTGGGCACAATCGGCACAAACAAGTCGTCGTAGACGAATTGCGGATTCGGCCGAAGACCGGCGGTGATCTCTTGCGCTTGATCCTGTGGGACCAAAGTCTCCGTGGCCTTCAAAATATGGTTGTGGGCTAACGCCAGGTGAATCGCTTGATTCAGGTCAATCCTCACCGCAGATTGCTGGGGCGGCGCTTGAGCGCGCAATGGTGAGCCAACGGCAAAAATCGCAAGAACCAGCGCCGCAACCCAACTGGCGGACAGCCCAAAAGCCTGAATTTTTCCACCTGCAGATTTACTGGAAAAGTTCTGACGCCTAATTTCTTGAAGTTCCTTCCTATGGTGGAATCGGGATGCCCGGTTTCGCCGGTCAATCCCGGACAACACCTGAAGGAATGCGGTGTTTGGGTGTATCAAATAAATTCCTCCTCACGGTTTTACCTGGAGGCTTGAAGGAACTGTAACGAAGCGGAGATTAGGTGAGCGGGGGCGCACGGACTGGAAGGGTGGACGTGCGGGGCGCCGGAACAAGATACAAAGAAGCCGCCGGACGGAAGATGACCCCGCTCGACAGTTGGATCAAGGCGCTGCTAACGGCAGGGCGCGCGGCCCCCTGCCGGACGATTTGGCAAACGATGCAAGGTGTCGGGTCTGGCGCCGGGCCCGATGGGTTCCTTGATTGCGAGCATGCAGGCTTATGGTGAGTGTCTGGTAGGAAATCATTCGGGTGAGAATGAAGCCCAGCAACGAGGACTAATTGGGTTTGAGCCAGAACCAGTCCAATAATGGCAAGGGACCGAAGCCGGTTGCGGGAACCCATGATTTTCGACCGTGTGTCCGTCATTGCTTGGCCCAGTCAGCGGAAAAACGCCGCAATCCAACAAAGGGCTTTTAATAAGTTACACTATATAGCCATCTTGAACAAGGGGTTGCAACAGACATTTTGAGCGAGGTTGTTTTCCCGCGCCAACGTTTCGGTCCATTCGAGTTGACAACAAAGTAGAGTGGCGCCCGGTCATCCAAGCTGGCGCCCATGCTTTGCTTTGAGCCACGGGCGCCGAATGCTCCGCTTCGGTCCATCGGAAGTTCAGGGAACAGCACGCTGGGCGGCTGAACATAGCTGAGCAAGTTTGCCGCTTCGAGTCGATAAGAGGGCGCCAGCGTTGGTTTCCGTGGGTGACGCCGTCCTGCCCTGCATCCTCCCAAACGCCAAAGCTGTTTTCCTCTTGACAAGTCAATCCGGCGAAGGGCAAGTTAACTCATTTGCAGACTCTGTTTTTGCCGATAACAAGTTGAGGGCCCAAGAGGGTTTATATGCCAGCCGAGAAGCGAGTCCGCATTTGCTTCCACGATAAGTGTTTTGACGGAGCTTCCTCCGCCGCGCTTTTCTCCCGCCTCTACCGGCAGAAGATTGACAAGGACGCCCACCTCCAATATCGAGGTATGGTCCATCGCGCTGGACAACTTTTTGACGAGGCCATGTTCGATGGTGACGAAAATGCCATTGTTGATTTCAAGTATTCAAGCTCGTCCCGCCTCACTTGGTGGTTCGACCATCATCAAAGCGCCTTTTTGACCGAATCCGATGCGGCGCATTTCCGCGGGGATACCACTGGCAAAAAGTTTTATGATCCGGCTTTTCGTTCTTGCACTAAACTGATTGCCCATATCGGGTCCACGAAATTTGATTTCCGGGCGCCGGATTTGGATGAGCTGGTCAATTGGGCTGATTTGATCGACGGCGCGCAATATCCGGATGCCAGAACCGCCGTAGAAATGAAAGACCCCGCGATGCAATTGGCAGCGGTGATCGAGGGAGTCCGCGATCCGGATTTTGTGCCCAACCTGATCCCCCATCTCCAATCGGAATCTCTTGGGAGCATCGCGGCGCTGCCGCACATCCGCAAAGCCTTCGAGGAACTTCAGACCCAACACCGGCGGTGGATTCAGCTTATTCGCGAGCGCGGTGAGCTGAGGGATGGTGTACTTTTCTTTGATGTGGCCGACCTCGGCATCGAAGGTTTCAACAAGTTCATCCCCTATTACCTTTTTCCGGAGACCGTCTACTCCGTGGCGATTAGCAGCTCTCCGGAGCGCATCAAGATCGCGGTGGGTAGCAGCCCGTGGAATCCAACACCTAAAACCACAAACCTGGCGTCCATTTGCGAGCGGTATGGTGGCGGCGGCCACGCCAAGGTCGCTGCCATCTCACTTCCTCCCACCCAACTGGAAATAGCCCGCGTTGCAGCCCACGAGATCGTTAATGAGCTTCGCCACAGTCTTGCCCAATAACCGGATCAGACCAAACGTGGGCGCGCTGATTCCGGAGTAGCCACTTCGTAGGGCTTGTTCCTTTGTGGAAATCCAGCCTCTGGATTGTGCCGGACGTCACCCCGGAAACCGAATGGCCGTGACCCCCACGCCGCCCTCCATTCATCGATTGATCTGGAAAACCCTTGCCCGCCGCCGCATAATTCAAAGCGAAGGAACAAGTGTACGCTTCGATGAGTGAGCGGCAGCTAGTGACGGATTATCTTTCCGAATTCGCGCGGCATGACTCCGGAATAGCGTTTGTGACCCGACGAGGTTACCGGAACGAACGGATTTCCTACCAGCAAATCGCCGAGGCGGGAAGCCAATTTGGTCACGAGCTTGCCTCCAGGAAAATAGGCAAGGGCGAGCGCGTGGTAATCTGGGGCGACAACTCCGCAGAATGGGTCATCGCTTTTCTCGGGTGCATTCAGCGCGGGGTCGTTCCGG
>CALCEB010000234.1 GCA_937900045.1 uncultured Acidobacteriota bacterium | reverse complement strand
GCCTTTGCCGCGCCTCCTTCAACTGCTCTTCAAGGCCATCGTGCCGGCCCGCAAGGTTCCGGGCCTCGCGTTCAATTTCCTCAAGACGCCGGGCGCTTTCCGCGCATTGCTGCTGCAACTCCGCATGTTCCGCTGTCAGCCGCTCATGCCCGGCTTGCATTTGAACCAATTGGGATGCCAGCACTACGCGCTGCTTGGCGCGGTACTCACCGTGCAATTCATGGTATCGCTCCGCCTTGGATGCTTGCCGCTTGAGTGAGTTGACTTGTTTCGAAACCTCTTCCAGGATGTCGGAAATTCGCGCCAGGTTCTGGCGCGAGGATTCGAGTTTGGCTTCCGCCAGGCGTTTCCGGGACTTAAATTTAGAGATTCCAGCCGCCTCTTCGATGATGGCTCTGCGGTCCGACGGCTTGGAGCTGAGGATAAGTCCAATGCGGCCCTGTTCGATGATGGCGTAGGATTCGGGGCCAAGGCCCGTGCCCATGAAGAGATCCTGAATATCCCGCAGGCGGCAGGTATGCCCGTTCAGCAGATACTCGCTCTCGCCCGACCGGAAAAGCCTTCTTGTAACCACCATCTCCTCTCCGCAAGAGTCTGCCATTCTCGCACGTCCATTCGACCCCACTGCTTCGAATGCACCGGCTGAAATCGTTCCCGCTTCAACTGCGGCCCGGAGCCGGTCTCCATTCGCCGAAGCGCCTTGCGCATCCGGCTTCGAATCTGCCGTTTTGCCATCTCCCACCAGCGTCATGCTGACTTCGGCCATGCTGGTTGGAGGCCGTTTACCCGTGCCGTTGAAGATGACATCGGCCATGCGATCGCCGCGCAGCATCCGGGCGCTCTGCTCACCCAGCACCCAACTGATGGCGTCGGACAGGTTGGATTTGCCGCATCCGTTGGGACCCACAATTGCCGCGGTGCCCATGCCGAATTCCAGGCGGGTGCGGTCCGCAAAGGATTTGAAGCCCTGCAATTCAACTCTCTTTAGCTTGAACAAATTACAATCCTCCTGCTTAAACGGTTCGGCCGGAGAGACAAGCCCCGCAAGATTCGGCAACCACGAAAAGAACTTGAAAGATGGCAGGATCTGGAAAGCGGCAGCGGGAGAAACTGCCGGGGCGCCACTCCTGGGGTTCGGATGGCGGGCCTTGTAAGTCCGTAGCCTGCTCGCTTGAGACCGGTCATTCGTGCTGGCGCACAACAATGACGCTGGCGCGAGAATTCTTTCCAGCTTCAGGGCCAGCCTAACATGGAGGATTGGATTTGTACAGAAAAAAACACAACCCGATGGGGAGATTTTTTATAAGAATACCAGATGTAGGGGTATGATTTTGGCTTCATTCGAATGGCCGGTCGTCGGTAGTGGATCAGTTTGCTGTAGCGGCGCTCTATGAGCGCCGGAAACTGTTGAGAAATAAAGTTCGGCGGTCACAGACCGCCGCTACAGCAGCGAAGATGTACCACTACCCGGTCGTCTTCGTGGTTGCTAGTTTGACCATTTAGAGCTAGAGTACCAGCCGGACACACGGGATTCCTTTCCCGGAGGTAGCTCCGAGGGCGAAACGCTTGGTTGCAAGCGAGGAGCTCATCATGCGAAAGCACTTCAAGATATCGGGACTGAGCGCCGCGCCACTGGCGCTTTCTCTGCTTATCGCAGGCGCCATATCAACTGCCGTAAACGCATCCGGAACTGAGCCTTCCTCGCCACCCGGCAGGCTGGTGCTGGAGGGCAAGGAAGTGGGTGTGCGGGTGAACCAGAAGCCCGGAGATGTTTGCCTGATTGACGGCAAAAAGCTTCGCCCCACCGATCCGGTCTATCTGGTCGTGAATGGCTATCGCATTCCTCTTCACTGGCCGGATTGCTACGACCGGTTTGTCCATTCTCCACGAAAGTGGCTGAGTCACCTGGAGCCGGGCGGTGGGGCATTCCTCGGCGCCGAAGCCGGGGCCGGGGGCCCGAGCTGGGCCTGGATTTGGCTTGGAATCTATGTGCTTGCCGGCCTGACTTTTGCGGCCATCTGCGCGCAACGTTCACTGGAGGTTGGCTACGCTCCTGCAGCCGGGTTTGCGCTCGGCTTCTTTCTGAATCTTCCCGGATATCTCTTCCTGGTCAGCCGCCAGCGCCGGCCAGTGCAAGCGCCCGAAGGGATTCCAGCGGGGTTGCGGAAAGCTCCCTCCACCTATTCGCCCATAACTTGCCCAAGATGCGGGATGGCCAATCACCCCTCGGCACAGGCGTGTATTGCTTGCGGGGTGAAGCTCCTGCCACGCATTGTTTCCGAGGTGTCAAAGGTCCATTCCACTTCCCGCAGCGCGGAGAATTGATCTCATGGCAACGCTGGTTCGACCCAAGATTGAGGCAATCCTTTCAAGCGGCGATATGCTGCAGCGTCGGCCGCAACTCTCCAAGAACCTCGAAAGCAATATTCCCGGCCTTTACGTGATCGGCGATTTGGCTGGCGCCCCGGTTATCAAGCTGGCGATGGCACAGGGTTTCGAAGTGATCGAGCACATTGCCGCCAAGCCGGACGCCCGATCCAGCTCTCCAGACTCCTACGATCTGATTGTAGTGGGGGCAGGCGCCGCCGGTCTGAATGCCGCGCTGGCCGCCAAGGATCGCGGCCTGCGCACGTTGGTCCTGGAAAAGGAGAAGATCGCCAACACCATCGAGAATTTTCCTGAAAAAAAATGGGTTTACGCCGAGCCTGATTCGACGCCGCCCAAGGGCAAGCTCTGGCTGGATGGCGCCCGCAAGGAAGACTTAATCGAACGGTGGAATCAAATTGCTAATGAGAACCAAATTGAAATCCGCACGGAAGAGCCGCTCACTTCACTCCAACGTCAGAAAGATGGGTCGTTCGTTGTCCGCACCGGAAAAGGCGAATACCGCGCCCGCCGCATCATACTGGCCACCGGCCAGCGCGGCAACCCGCGCAAACTGAACGTGCCGGGTGAAGAACAAGAGGCCATTTATCACCGGCTCTATTCTCCCCGCCATTATCGCGATGAGAACATTTTGGTGGTGGGCGGAGGCAATAGCGCGATTGAGGCTGCGCTGGTGCTTTCCGAACAGAATCGCATTCGGCTGTGCCATCGCGGTGAGGACTTCCCTCTGCTATTCAAGGATAACGCCCGCAAACTGCATGAAGCCGTTGAGGCGAAAAAGATTGAACTGGTCTTGAACTCGCAAGTCAAAGAGTTCCACGCTAAAGAAGCGGTGATCGAATCCCCTCAGAATGGAAAAAAAACAGTTTTCACAGCCCCCTATGACCATGTTTTTGTCCTGATTGGCGCCGATCTGCCAGTGAAATTTCTGAAGTCGCTTGGCATCCGGCTGGAAAACGAGTGGAATGGCTACCCGCTTCGAGCCGCCGCCCTGACGTTCCTCACCTTCTTCGGACTGTGGTTTGCCGGGGGTCACGCTGATGGGTTGCGGCATGTCTTGCCCACGATTCCAACTTGGACTGGAGCTCTGCTGGCCGCGGCCGCCGCCGCCAGCCTGATCGCTACCGGGCGGCGTGGCGACCGCTACTCCTGGCTCGGGCTTTCCTTCATCGCTTTTTACTCGGTTTACGGAATTAAAGCCGGAGAAGGGAATGAGTTCTGGCCTTACCGTGATTGGGGTTACAAGGCGCTCTCCTTCTTCAACCGGCCCTGGTCGTTCTGGTATACGGTGCTTTACACGCTCACCATGACGGTGTTCGGCATCCAGGCCATCAAGCGTTGGGGACTGGACCGCAAGGATAAATTCCAAATCTGGCGTTACATCAGCCTGCTTTCATTCCAATGGATTTTCTTCTTTCTGATACCGGAATTTTTGTTCCAATGGGCGGTTCGTTACCAGTGGGTGGGCGCGCGGCTGGCGCACGATCCGCAATTCACCGGGCAGGCCTGGCGCGCTTACGGCATTGTTTACGCCTGGCCGCTTTTCTTCTACACGTTCTTTGGCGATCCCAGCAAAATCTGGATTGTGTGGGGAGTATTACTCACCTTCGTTGTCATCCCTATCTTTGTGCTGTTCCACGGCAAGCGTTACTGCTCGTGGATTTGCGGCTGCGGAGGTTTGGCCGAGACTTTTGGAGACCGCTGGCGGCATCTTGCTCCGAAGGGCCGGACCAGCATTCGCTGGGAACGGATGAACATCGCGGTCCTGGGCCTGGCCGTGGTGGTGACGGCCGCCATTTTGTTGAAGGATAGCATTGCTTTCTTTCGTGGCCCGGCGTCGTGGGGGCTTGAGACCTATCACCTGATGGCGGACATATGGCTGGTGGGAATTCTGCCGGTAACTCTCTATCCGTTTCTGGGCGGCAAGGTCTGGTGCCGGTACTGGTGCCCGCTGGCGAAGCTGATGCATTTGATGAGCGGCTTTTACACGCGCGTGGGCATCAGCAAGTTCCGCATCGTCGCCAATGACAAGTGTATTGGCTGCACCGAGTGCTCGCGCAATTGCCAGGTGGGAATTGACGTGATGAATTATGCTCTGAAGCAGGAAGTGCTGGACAACGCCACCAGCTCCTGCATCGGTTGCGGCATCTGCGTCAGCGTCTGCCCGATGGATACGCTGAGCTTCGGGGAATCGGGCAAAGGACTGGTGCAGATTCAGCAAGCTGTGGCCACAACTTTACGCTAACTTTTAGCTTTACCTTCCGCTGCTTCCCCTGATGGCTTCCAGCACAAGATGGGTTTGCGGGCCGCCGTGGCCTCGTCGAGCCTCGTCACGCGCGTGGTGTGCGGCGCCTTCCGCACCAGATCCGGTTCTTCTTCTACTTCCACTGCTATAGCGCGCATGGCGTCGATAAAGGCGTCCATCTCGGCGCGGCCGGCGCTTTCGGTGGGTTCGATCATCATGGCTCCGGGAACGATGAGCGGAAACGCCGTGGTGTAAGGATGAAATCCGTAATCAATCAGGCGCTTGGCAATGTCGCCGGTGCGCACTCCGCGCGCCGCCTGTTTGCGGTCGGAAAAAACGCCTTCGTGCATGATGGGCGCCTGGTAAGGAAGCTCATAGGCATCCTGCAGTTGGTGGATGATATAGTTGGCGTTGAGTACAGCGTCTTCGGTGGCTTGCCGTAGCCCTTCCGGTCCGTAAGCCAGAATGTAGGCAAGAGCCCGCACGGCCATTCCAAAATTTCCGCAGAAGGCTCGCACCCGGCCAATGCTCTTTGGCCGGTCGTAATTCAACCTGTAAGCTCCCTCCGGCGATTCCTCAACCATCGGCGTAGGCAGATAAGGCTCCAGAAGCTGCTTGACGGCCACCGGCCCGGAGCCCGGGCCTCCGCCTCCATGCGGCGTGGAAAATGTCTTGTGCAAGTTCAGGTGCATCACGTCCACGCCGAACTCGCCCGGCCTCGCCACGCCCACCAGCGCGTTCATATTGGCGCCGTCCATATAGACCAGACCGCCCTTAGCATGGACAATCTCGCAAATCTCTCGAATCTGGGTCTCAAAAATGCCAAGCGTGTTGGGATTGGTGAGCATCAACCCTGCCACGTCTTCGGTCATAGCATGATCGAGCTCAACCAAATCAACGCAGCCTTGGGCATTTGATTTCAAGTTGCGAACTTCGTACCCCGCCATGGTCACGCTGGCGGGATTAGTGCCGTGCGCAGAGTCCGGAATCAGGATGTACTTCCGCCGGCGGTCCCGATCGTCAAGACAGGCACGAATCAGGAGCAAACCGGTCAACTCGCCTTGCGCACCCGCCGCGGGCTGAAGGGAAATGGCATCCATGCCGGTGATTTCCTTCAAGCATCGCGCCGTCTCCGCCAACACCCGCAGGCAGCCTTGCACAAGCGACTCTGGCGCATATGGATGATCCGTTGCCAAGCCATCCAGCCGCGCCACCACTTCATTAATTCGAGGGTTGTACTTCATGGTGCAGGAGCCGAGCGGATAAAGGCCGGTATCGATGCCGTAATTCCAAGTTGAAAGCCGGGTGAAATGGCGGATGACTTCAGTTTCAGAAACTTCAGGAAAGCCGTCGACGTCTTCCCGGTAAAATTCCTCCCCCAGCCACTCTTTGGGATCAGCGGCGGGAACATCCAAGGCAGGCAGATCCACCCCGGACTTGCCGGGCGACGAACGTTCGAAAATCAAGTCTTCATTGCGAGTGACATGGGTTCGTGCTTGCGTAATAGAATTTTTTCGGGTCATATCCTTCCTGTAGCGCCGAACTGCGATTGGGGTATTTCGCAGCCCATCGAGCGGCGAAACAGCAAGCGGCCGTTGCAGGCATCGGGAATCTCAATACCGGGGCCGCATTGAAGCGGGCACACACTTGAACTCAATTCTGTCCCGCCACGGTTTCATCAATCCCGGCTGGCCACCGCCGCCGGTGCGCCCTTGCGGGCGGGCCGCGTCTGCATCCCCGCGGCTTGGGTTCCGTAAACCTCCGCCATGCGGTCCAGCGCTTCTTTGCTGGCCATCTCGGTGACACAAATCAGCAGGTGATTCTCAAGTTCCGGATAAAACCGTTCCAGGTTCAATCCGCCGATGATTTTTTGTTCGCGCAACGCCGCAAGAAGCTCTTCGGCATCGCCCGGACTCTTCGCAACAAACTCGTTAAAGTGCGGTGCTGCAAAAGGAATCGAAGCGCCGGCCACGGCGCCAATCTTCTCTGCCGCGTAACGAGCCTTGGAAAGGTTTTGTTCCGCAAGCGCCCGCAGGCCGTGTTTGCCGAGCAGGCAGAGATATATTGTGGCGGCGAGGGCGCAAAGCGACTGGCTGGTACAGATGTTGGAAGTTGCCTTTTCCCGCCGAATGTACTGCTCGCGCGTAACCAGCGTCAGCACAAAACCACGGCGGCCTTCGGTATCGGCAGCCTGGCCCACCAGCCGGCCGGGCATTTGTCTGACGAATTTTTCCCTCGTGGCGAGAAACCCGGCATAGGGTCCACCAAAAGCTACAGGAATGCCGAAGGATTGGGCTTCACCGGCAACAATATCCGCTTCGGAAGGCGGCTTGACTAATCCCAGCGAAAGAGGTTCCGTCACGGCAACGATCAAAAGCGCCCCAGAGCGATGGACCAGCTCAGCAATGGCTGGGATTTTCTCCAGAACTCCGAAGAAATTGGGCGATTGAACCACCACGGCGGCAGTTTTCTCATCCAGCAGCCGTTCCAATTCGGCTAGATCGATCTGTCCGGAAGTCTCATAAGGCGCTTCGACAATTTCAGTCTGAAGGTTGTGGCCATAAGTGCGAACCACTTCACGATATTCCGGGTGCAGCGTCCGGGCCAGCACCACCCGCTCCCGCCGGGTGAGCCGCATCGCCATCAGCGCGGCTTCGTTAGTGGCGGTCGAGCCATCATAAAGCGACGAGTTGGCCACTTCCATCCCGGTGAGTTCTGCCATCAGGGTTTGAAATTCAAACATTGCTTGCAGCGTGCCCTGGGCGATTTCCGCTTGATAAGGCGTGTACGCGGTGAAGAATTCGCCCCGCGAGAGCAGCATGTCAATCGTGACAGGCCGGTAATGGGAGTAAGCACCCGCGCCGAGCAGAGAGACGTAATCCCGGCTGCTTTCAGCCGCCGCGTCGCGAAAAAATTGCAGGATTTCCGGTTCGGAAAGCGGACCCGGCAGGTTTAGACGGCCATTCAGCCGCAAAACTTCCGGGATTTGCTCAAAAAGCCCGGCCACCGACTTACGCCCAATGGTTTCGAGCATTCTCTCGCGGTCTGAGGCGGAGTTCGGGAGATAACGCATTAGTGGCTGGCTCCCGCTTCAAGATAAGCTTCATATTCCTCCGCAGTCATCAAGTCCTCCGTTTCGCGGCGGTCAATGGGCTCAACTTGGATCAGCCAAGCGTCGCCATGAGGGTCAGTGTTCAACATTTCCGGGTGATTCACCAGTTTGGTATTCACGGCGGAAACCGGCCCATTGACGGGCGAATAGACGTCGGAGACGGCTTTCACCGATTCTACCGTCCCGAAAGATTCTTTTGCCGTCACATGGGTTCCCACTTTGGGAAGCTCGATGAACACAATGTCGCCGAGCTCCTTCTGGGCGTGGTCGGTGATGCCAATGGTGGCCGTGGTTCCATCCACGCGCACCCACTCGTGCTCTTTCGTATAGAGGAATTCTTGTGGATACATAAGATTCTCCAAAGCTTGTGCGAGCGGATTGGAGCGGCTACTTCGGCCGCTTGTAAAAGGGCAAGGGAATCTGTCTTGCCTCGACCAGATTCCCACGAATTTCAATTTGAATTTCCCGGCCCGTTTCCGCGAGGTCTGGCGGAATGTATGCCAAGCCAATATTCTTCTTCAAGAACGGAGCGTACGACCCGCTGGTTACCCGGCCTTCCGGTTTTCCGTTCACCCACACCGCGTACCCGTCACGAGCGATGCCGCGGCCGGTCATTTCAAAACCGATCAACTTCTTGCTCACGCCTTGCTGTCGCTGCCGGACCAGCACTTCACGGCCCAGAAAGTCGCCCTTGTCGAGCTTGCAAATCCAACCAAGATTGGCCTCGAGTAACGTCGTCGCGTCGTCCAGTTCGTGACCGTAAAGTGGATAGGCGGCCTCCAGACGCAACGTGTTACGGGCGCCCAGACCGGCGGGAATCAATCCATGAGGCTTGCCGGTTTCAAGCATCGCATTCCAGACGCGCTCGGATTGTAACGGTGGAAAGTAAAATTCAAATCCGTCTTCTCCTGTATAACCGGTGCGCGCAAGCAACCCATCAACTCCACAGCAGTTGGAGTTACAACACCAGTAATACTGGATGCTGGAGAGATCGGTTTGGGTCAACTTGCCTAAAATCTCAGCCGAAGCGGGTCCCTGCAAAGCGAGCTGCGAATATTCCTGAGAAACGTTGCGAAGTTCGACTTCAGAGGTTGGGAAGACATTGTGCTCGCGTATCCAGTCAAAATCCTTATCCGTATTCGCGGCATTAACGCAAATGAAATAGAAGTCCTCGCCGAGCCGGTGCACCAGACAATCATCCACGGCGCTGCCTTCGGGCCGCATCAGCGCCGTATACTGCGCCTGATTGAGCTTCAACTTGGATACGTCGTTTGAGGTGACGAGTTGCAAAAGATCAAGAGCCTTGGGGCCACGGACCTCAATCTCACCCATGTGGCTCACGTCAAAAAGTCCGGCGCGCTGCCGGACGGCCAAGTGCTCATTCATGATGCCGGAATATTCTACCGGCATTTCCCAGCCGCCGAATTCGACCATGCGGGCGCCTGCGGCCTTGTGCGCGGAATTGAGCGCAGTCCGTTTCAATCTGATGCCGGGTGAAGTGGACAACCTGTGCCTCAAGGTGATGCGTGGGATAAACCTGGCCTTATCAAAAGTCAACGTAACATACAAAAAGTGAATGGGTCAAGGCAGCGGTCCGCTAGGTAGTGTCTCAGTTTCTTTGCTGTAGCGGCGCTCTATGAGCGCCGAACTTGTATCCTCAACGGTTTCCGTCGCTCATAGAGCGCCGCTACAGCAAACTGCGTCACTACCGTCCGCTAGTCGTGGTACGACTTCGGGGCTGTAGAGGCGCCAAGCTAAATCGGAAAAACCTCAAAACAAACCTAAGATTTCCACAGACGACAAAATAACCCCTTTGTTTTGTGTTAAATGCTTAGATTTGGCAGCAAAATAGGGGCGGGCGGACTTGAAGTCGGGAACCCATGGCCGGAGCGGGGAGGTTACACTTGTTGCGAATGGCCACCAGAATTTGCGCGGTTGTTGCGCCGGATGTGTGATCCACGAGTGAGCGGCGCTTTAAATAGAAGGTAGGCCAAGAAAATCAGTCCCGGCGCCATTAAAATAAGGAGGATGGCGGAAAACCAACCTGCATCAATCATGAGATAAGCCAGTCCAATGCCGTAGGCGGCAATTGCGGCAAGCGCCAAACCCCATTTCAGGCTTCGCTTCTGAGTCCTGAAAATCCAATGGACTACGTGGTGCAGAAAGGCTGAAACTTGTGCTGCGGCGGCCAATACCGCCGAGTGTATCCAGGAGTACCAAACCGGGAAGATGATCATGTTGCCTCCTTTCCTGCGAGGACTCCCATATCTTTACTCTTTGGCGATGATAATGCCGGGCACCTGCACCTGATGTAGCACGAATGTTGCCAAATATGGTCCTGCCTAAGTCACTGAAATACTTTGGGTAGCCTATAAGCTGGATTATGGATTAAAAGGGGAAATATGTAAAGAATTTTTACTCAGGCGTAAATCCTGCTTGCCCGACGTGCCTTACGCTCGAAAAATTTTTGGCAATTGTTGCCGGAAAAGTCTGGACGAATTGCCGGCAAAACAAGGATCCAGATTTTTTTCAAGCCTGCTGGCGAAAGGGCATTTTTGGTTTCAAGCGCAGCACATATTATCAGGCAAAGGCTCAGTAAGGCAGACTGCGAAGATCGTCCTCTTCCGGTTGTTTGGGGGCGTTTGGCCTTTGCGATATCGCGTGATTGAAGAGGGCTTGCGAGGACCCAATCGGCCTGCCGGATCCGGGCCAAGGAGACTTGCGGGCCGCGAGTTGTTGAATGAAAGTCTGGCTTGGCAAGTTCAAAGGCTTCAGATAACCAAGATTGAGCCACGGTAGGACCGACTGCCCCACCGCTGCCCGTAAGCGTGCATTGAGCGAAGCTCGAAGGTTGAGCAGGCCCGCCACATTCGCTTGGTTCAGGCGCTCCTCCAGATCCTGCTGCCAATTAAACAAGGACGCGGCGCCTCGCGAATCCAGAATCAAGTGCCAGTCTTGATTGCGCAGGCTGATCTCCGCCGGGCGATTGGCGCTGTGAGCTCTCACTTCCAGTTCTGAGATCACATCCTGGCGCTGCGGCGCCCCTGCTAACTGCCAGTAGACTTGCAAGCTGGCTTCACTCAGCGGCAGCTTGCCGCCAGCGGCCAAATCCAAAACCGTGGCAAACAGGCGGCGTGTTCCTACCAGGTCAGGAATGCGCCGTCCGGCGGGAACGCCCGGCCCTTGAACTATCAAGGGAACCTGCAGAACTTCCCGGTAAAGGTTGTAGCCGTGATCGTAAGTGCCATGCTCGCCGAAACCTTCGCCGTGATCCGAGGTAATGATGACGAAAGTGTTCATTCCGTTGGGTGATTCGAGGAGCGTTTGAACCAAACGTCCTATCTGTTGATCCAGATAGGCCAGACTGTTGTCATAAGCGTCCATCAACTGCTGATTTTCAGCGGCGGAAAAAGGGGTGGCCGGGTGGCCAGCGCGAAGCGAGGCTGAAATTCGGGCCAGGAGGCTCCTGGAGATGCGCCCGAAGCGATGGTTGTAGGGCGCGGGTGGAAGATAAGGCCGGTGGGCATCCATATAGTTGATAAAGAGAAAATAGGGACGGTTGGAGCGGTGCTGATACCAACGTAGCACGTCGCTGTTCACGTCCTCGGCATCGCGGTGGTTGAACTGGTTATAGCGTACCAGTGAGCGGTAAAGAAATCGATAGATCGTCTGCCCGGCAAAAGTTACGGCCAGGTTATGGCGGACGGAATAGCTATCGTCAATGTATTCGTCAAATCCATGATCCAAGCCCCAAGCGCCCAATCCGTAAAAGGGGTTGGCGCTGAAACCCGCCGTCTCATAGCCCATCGCCCGGAGGATTTTGGCCAGTGTCCAGGGTTGTTGCGACATGGCCGCGGCCCAACCGGCGCCGTGCTGGTGGGGCAGGAGTCCCGTAAAGATTGAGGCCAGCGCCGGAAGCGTCCAGGATGTGGGAGCAACGGCATCCTCAAACATCGCGCCGCGAGCGGCCAAGCTGTCAATGAAGGGTGTCGTGGGGCGGTGGTAATCGTAACAGGAAAGATGATCGGCGCGAACCGTGTCCATGAGGATCAGGATGATGTTGGGCCGGCCCTGCGCGGCTACAGGCGTGGAGGGCGGAGAAGAAGGGTAGGGCCGGCTCATCGCATAAAGCACAATTCCAGCAACGCAGAGCGCGGCGGAGGCTGAAGTGGCTTGAAAAATCCGGAGTGCGATATGGCGGCGGGCCTTGCAGTGTAGTATGCCGAGCTTCCCCCGAACTAACCACAGTAATGCCCAAGCTGCGGCAGTCACGAGCGCGAAGGCCACAACCGGAGTTCGAATCTCCAACCGGCTGGGGAAGACGACGCCGATTCCGATGCGGAACCAGTCAAGCATCCAGGCAAGATAAGCTCCAGCAGCGCCGAGGCCGATCGAACCCAGCGTTCTTGAGAGGGCTGGGCGCGGCCGGACGAGAAAGGCAGCGGGAAGCCCCAGCAGAAAACCAAGCGTGGCAAAGGGAATCGCATCGGCGAGGGGCGCAAGAAACAACACCACATAATGGGTATCCGGCTTGAGCAGCCCCGAAGCTCGCGGAGTGGTGAAGAGAAGAATTCCCTCGATGGTTCCCAAGGCGAGGCCCACCCATCCGCCTGCACTGGCAAACAGCAAGGCAAGGGAGAACCGCCCGGGGGTTGCCAAGCTGCCGTTTTTGAGGGTTGGCGATTCTGCGCTCGTCATGCCGTGACTGGACTCATTTGCGGGAAATGGATTGTGCTTGCGTCCGGGCCAAGTCCCGGGCTGCCTCTGTGGGGGTAGTGGTATGTTTTCACGGCTACAGCAAACTGACCCACTACCCTGTGGGGCGTTTGGGAGCGATCAACAGCCAAGCGCCAAGTAATGGTCAATTTCTTCACGTGAAAAACCCACAAGTTCCGGCTCAAGGGGCAGAACCATTCCGGTGCGTTGGTGGACCGTCTGACGAATGTGCCGGGCGAGGCTCAGGACGTCAGCTGCCGTTGCGCCCCCTTGGTTCAAGATCACTAGCGGCTGCGACTGATTCACCTGCGCGCCGCCAATGCGAAATCCCTTGAGCCCGCAAATCTCGATCAGGAAGGCTGAAGGAATCTTGATGGCGGAGCCCGAAGTGATGCGTTGGCGGAGTGTATGAAGCCGGTCGAGAGTTGCCGAATCAAAATTCTTGGCCACGGCAAGCTGGAGCTTTCGGTATTGAACGTCATTCAGCACCAGATTTTTGAAGAAAGACCCGGCGTTGCCGCCTTTTTCCTCGCGTGGATAGGGAAACTTGCGGTCGCGGATGGCGGTGACGGCGGCGCGAATATCTTCAAGTGATGGATTAGGATTACCCTCGAACCGGCTTGCAAGATCAGGATATGTCAGGTTCGGGCGACCATGCCTTTTCAGCCGCAAAGTCAATATGAAGATGAGCCAGCGGCCCTTGTCCGTCGTGTTGAAGATACTTGTGCGGTAACCCAATTTGCAACCCTTTGCGTCAAAGCGCTGGGGCTCGATTGTTTCCAGATCCATCACCACGGCGTTCACAAGAACATCGCTCAACTGCTTGCCGTAGGCTCCGATGTTCTGCACCAGCGCCGCACCGGCTTGACCGGGAATGTGAGAGAGATTCTCAATTCCCCAGTAGCCATTTTCAACCGCCCAATTTACCACGCCGTCCCAGCCCATGCCCGCTCCGACTTCAGCCAGAAGCTCATCTCGGCCACCCTCGATCACGCGCAAGCCTTGGTATGTTGGATGAAGGACCATCGCTTCAATTCCCCGGTCGCTGACCAGCATGTTGCTTCCACCTCCCAGGACAAAGAGTGGTAGCTTTTGAGCCGTAGCAAATTTGACGGCCTCCCGCACATGACTCGGCGCCCGAACTTCCGCAAAGTGCGTCGCAGGGCCGCCGATCTTGAAGGTGGTGTAGGGCTTGAGCGGGACGTTCTCCTGCATTGAAAACGGGATGACGCCTCCTACAAGACGATTCATATTGCTCTCAGTTTAGCAGAGGAAGGAAGTCGGGGCGCAGGCGTGAAGGCTTTTACAGGTAGTGACGCAGTTTGCTGTAGCGGCGCTCTATGAGCGCCGGAAACCGTTGAGGATACAAGTTCGGCGCTCATAGAGCGCCGCTACAGCAAAGAAACTGAGTCACTACCCTTTTACAGGTCATCCTGACTTTGCGTTGCTTTGTGGCTTAGCGTCGATTATTCATGAAGCTTCCCTATAGGACCGGAAGGGCACGGTTAAAACCGTGCCCTTCCGGCCTTCGAATAAGACTCCATGAATAATCCGGCTTAGCGTCTTGGCGTGAGTCTTTTGACCGCTGGACATTGTTAGCAACTAAGGCCATTTCACATCCAGCGAGTAGATTTCCGGGCTTCCCATGGCTCGCAGCACAATGGGCGAATCATCCGGCGCCAAGCCGCTCCAGGTGTGGTCAGCGATGCGCATCCACTTGTACGGGGCGGCCAGATTAACTTTGCCATCATTGATCCGAACCCGAAAGACCCCCACATTCGCCTCAGCGCCATCAGCGTCGTAATAGATGTACCGGCTGTCGTGCGACCACGTGGGATTGTCGATGTGCTCGGCGTCCAGTTCACGCCATCGCCGTGTTTTGAACTCATAAAGCTCCAGTCGGTGCCGCGGATCGTACGTTAAAGCCGCCAGATAGCGCCCGTCCGGTGACCAGCGAGCCGTCCAGACGCCCTTCTTGCCGGGCAGCACTGCGACTTGGCGGGAGGCCAGGTCACAGATGTGAATCACTTCATTGCCAGTGCCCTCAGTGCTCATCGGCCCATCCATCTCGCCGTAGGCAATACGCCTGCTGTCCGGCGACCAGCTCGGAATGCCCTCGTTCTCTTTGTCGTTGGGCAGCAGTTCCTCGGCTCGCACAGGGTCCGCCGGCGCATTACCTGTCGGCGCTGGAAGCAAGCAAATCTTGTAGTGCGCCTTGGGTGTTCTCTGCGCGTGAATGGCGATCCACCGTCCGTCCGGTGACCAGGCAAGGCCATCCGCGTACATCGGGCGATAGGTGAGCTGCATGCTGCCGCTGCCATCAGGATGAGCCGCCCAGACTGTGCCATCGGAATACCGGGAGTAAGCCACCCAGCGCCCGTCAGGCGAAAACGTCACCCATCGCCCTTCCATCCCGTTGAGGTAGGGCATGAATTCCTGTTCGCGCGCGTCATAACGCACCAGCTCGCCCCGCCGCTCCGCGCCGATCACGAAAAGCCTGCGGCCATCGCGGCTGGGCCGGGGCCAGCCGTAGCTACGGGTGTCATCTGCCAGCCTCGCCGGGGCTGGATGGCGCCGGCCTAGAAGGCCCGGCTTCTCCCGGGTTACCCAGAGCCTTTCAATGTTGAGGTCGCCGCTGTCGCTGAGAATGCTGAAAACATAATACTTGCCGCCCGCCGGCCAGTCTCCGTAGAAGCCGTCAGCGAAGCCGCTCCACCCGTCCAGGACTTGATGCAGATCAGTGCCGTCTGCCTGGACCTCCCAGGGAATGGCCCGTGGAGGGTTACCTGAGAACGCGGAAAATCGCAACCGCTTATCGTCCGGCGACCAGCGAATTTGGGCCACTTTTGCGCCCACACCTGCCAACCGATGGATTGCTGTCCCGTCGATGGAGGCGGTGTAAAGGCCACTGCCATTAAGGTAGGCAATCCTGGTTCCGTCGTGCGACCAAGCCGCCTCATGAGTCGAGACGCCATCCACCGGCTGGGGTGGCCCGCCGCCAATCGGCATGATCCACAGGGGGGAGTCGCCACCAGCAGTTACCGGGCTGCCGATCAGCAGCTTGGAGCCTTTAGGCCAGATGTCAAAGAGAGTGATGCTCGGGAATGGCGTTGGCACGGAGGCGGTCTCGCCGCCTGAGACCGGAACCGATGTAAGCGCACAGCCTTGCGGCGCAAGCTCGCAGAAGTAAAGGCGGGCGCCGTCCGTCACCAGCGGCCCAGCCTTTTCCTGCCGGTCGTGGGTCAACTGGCGGGCATTCCCGACTTCGGGCGCTGGCTGCGGCCGATAGGACCACGCGATGAAACCAGCCACCAGGATGGCGCCCGCGATGCCAGCCGAACTTGCCAGCAACCACGTTCGCCGGGATTGGCGCACTTGAAGCTGCTGTTCCTGGGCCCGCTGTTCCAGCGTCTTCTTGTCTGGGCTCGGGGTGTGGAACTCAGGGCTCACCGTATGATGCGGGGCCTGTTCCAGATTGACTGGTTGCGGGGGCGATTCGCGGGGCGGCTCCTCTGTAGCGGCGGTGTCCTCACCGCCGATTTGCTTGTAAGAGACCGCCCCCGCTGTACCGGCGATGTCCCGGTCGCCAAGGTCGGACAATCCAGTGACCATCAGCGCGCTATTTGGCTGCACCGGATCGGGCCCCGCCCGTTCTCCCTGGCCGTGCCCATTAATCGCTTGAGCCTCCGACCCGGACCCGTTAAGCCAAGCATCGATTTCATGACGGTAAGCAAAAACCGCCTGCCGCTTGCCACCGGGCACTCGATGGACAGGCAAACTCTTTTCCTTTTCCCACCGGATGGTGGTGGTCACGTCCCGATGAAGATATTTGGCGATCTCTTTCCAGGAGTCAAGCCTGCCATTCCCCTCTTTTTCCATGGCTGCACCTGCAAAGCACCGATGCGATCGGACGGCGCTATCAAAAACCAACAATTGCCAATTTGTGCCAATTGACTTGGATTATACGTCAAGAGGTAAAGTGAGGCAATTCCAAGCTTGAGTTGGAAGAATTTGGAAGAACCGGCGAGCCAGCGTGAGGTGCGGCTGTCGAGGAGGAGACATGACGGCTAGATT
This sequence comes from uncultured Acidobacteriota bacterium, assembly GCA_937900045.1. Taxonomy (GTDB): domain Bacteria; phylum Acidobacteriota; class Terriglobia; order UBA7540; family UBA7540; genus CALCEB01. The sequence continues at coordinate 8,051 of CALCEB010000234.1, read as the reverse complement.
TGCACTGAATTGGGGACGGGCCGTTGCGTCCTTGGTTGCTGTCTTGGTTCTGACGTGTGTTCTGGTTTGCGCCCAAGAGCCTCCGAACACCATCACTTTCACCAATAACTCGGGCGAAGACGCCATGGTGAAGCTCGTTGGGCCCACGCATGGATACATTGCCGTACCTAACCAAGCTGAGCGCACAGTTCATGTAGCGGCCGGCCGGTATTACATCGTCGTTCGGTATTGTGACCGCTCAAACCACTGTAGCTATAACAAGGGTGACCCGTTCGATGTGGAGCAGACGGATACGGAGTACTCGGCGATCACCATCACATTGCACAAGGTTCCTAATGGGAACTATCACACTCATCCGGCGACCGCCGCCGACTTTGGCGGGAATTGACTCCGGGTTCGAGCGGAGAAAGAGGAGGGGAGTATGCGAATTGGACGAAGGGTGAACTCAGGGGTTAGCTCTGGCCGTAAGTTCTTGACCTACGCCATGATTGCGTCTCTGATTGCTCTGAGCGTCGGCTGGTCAGCAGGTGCGGAAGCACAGGAGTTGCAAACCTCGCATCCGCTTGCCTCCGAAGGAAGTATTGCTCGCGGCTCGAAAGCTCAGGGAAACGACCTTCTGGGCCCATATCTGAAGCAAATCGTTGCTTCCGAAACTTACAAGTTTGACGGGATGCCGCAGGGAGGCACTGGTGCCCCCCCATCGGCTCACGCGGCTAGGAATGACGCCCTTGGCGGCCTTGCTTTAATTGGCCTTGGCGGTCTGTTCTTGGGATTGAGTGGAAGCCAGTCATGCCTGAAGAGCAACACCTGCACCGCCTACAAGGTGGTAGGCGCAGGATTCCTCTTCGCAGGAGGTTTGGGGCTGGCTGTCGCTGCGGATGAGTCCGGAAAGCAAAATTCTCAGATCGCAAGGAAGGCGAAGAAAGCAAAAACATCGGGTGCCTCGGCCACATCGAACTCTCCAGTTTACTTCCCGTCATCGACGGCGGCCCCAGCCGCTAACGCAGGGGATATTGCATCAGCCCAGAATGCGATCAACCAGATTGAGAGCGAACCACACACCCAGGCGCCGCCCGTGCAGGCCATTGGGTCGAATTACGGCGGCTCAACATCCATCATCATACAGAACAGCACCCCCGACATGCTGACCGTTTATCTTGCCGGGCCGTCAGGGTTAACCGTGACTGTGTTTTCCCAAGGCTCCCAAACTGTTCAGGTCATTCCCGGAAGCTACCGCATCGGCGGGCGTGTATCCGACAGCTCGGTGTTGCCTTTCCTGGGCTACGCAAGCTTCACGAGCGGAAGCCGGTATCAGGAAACTTTCTACATCTCGACCGTGCCACAGTAATTTTCCGAGGAGTGGCGACAATGGCTACGGGCGAACAACAAGACGAATCAGTGACCCAGAGCAGCGTCATCACCGGTTCTCAGGCGAGATTGATATGCCCGGTGTGCAACATCGTTGTGGATGTCCCTGCAGAACAGAAAAGCGTTCGCAAATGCAATCAAGGGCCCACCCCCGAGAAGGGCGACGGGAGCTTTTGGGGAAACTCGATTTGCGATCAGCGGCTGTTGTGCCGGCCAACAAGTTCGGGGGAGCGGGTAGCGCAGAGTTTGCGGCATTCAAACTCTGCGGTTGTAGAATTCGGTGGCGACGAAAAGCAGCAGACTTCCTGGGAAGCGGAAGTCTGTGTTACCCTCTCCGCCCTTGAAATCCTGCAGGGGCGACCCTTGTGGTCGTCCACAGCTTTTGTTGCCGTCTCAGAGTAACGGCCGCGGAGTTACACAAACAACTCCGCGCCACTTGGCGTTACATCTCTCGGCGAGGTTCGGGAAGAAAGACTACCAGTCTTGCGTGTGTTGGTTGGCGGGTGACAAGCGCCAAATCCACGGGGGGTGTTCTCCGGCGCGGAGGGGGCCAACCCTGCAAGGTGAAGCGGGGCCACGGTCAGTGCCGTCCTGACCGTGGGTTTGTCCTGTACGGAAAGGCCCACAGACAGGAAGGCGTTGTCCGTGGCTACCGGCTTTCCGTAATTATAAAAGGAAGCATTTGATCGGGCAAGTCACAGAATGCGAACTCGAATCCGACAAAGACTCTGTATCTAGATCTCAGATTTGAGGAGGAATGAAATGAGAAGCAGAAAGCTAACGTCACACATCACGCTTTTGGTTTGGAGCTTACTCGCTTGCGCTGCTTGCGCAAGGGCATCACAAAACTGGGATCCCCTCGCGGCGCAGTGCTGTTCGTTCGAGAGGCTCTTACGGTACGCGCAGTCGGCGGCCTATAACCCCGCGTCGAACACATTGGTGATTTTTGGTGGACAGATCGAAGCGCAATTGCCTCAGAACTACACTGACCTGAACGATCTTTGGGTACTAACGAATGCAAACGGCCTCGGGGGGACGCCGAACTGGGTCAATCTTATTCAGCAGGGTGATCCGGCTTCGCCCACACCACGCTACGGGGCGTTTACTGCGTATGACCAAGCGAACAACCGAATGATCGTGTTCGGCGGCTGTTCTGGGGGATGCCTCCCTGTGCTGAACGACGTGTGGGTATTGGCAAACGCCGACGGCTCAACAGGAGAGCCCAATTGGATGCAGCTCTTTCCCACCGGCGGTCCCCCGGCGGCGCGGACCTGGGGTGCCACCGTCTATGACCCTGGTTCAAACTCTCTGATTATCTTCGGCGGGCAAGACGGGAGCGGGTCTGGCGGCAATACTTTCCAGGATGTCTGGGTCTTGAGCAACGCGAACGGGCTCGGGGGAACACCCACCTGGACGCAGCTTTCTCCGGTCGGCGGCCCGCCGCCGGGACAGTTCGGCCCGTCAGGCGTGTATGACCAAGCTCACAATGTGATGGTGGTTTTTGGCGGCGGTGCACATGGGACCGGCAATGAAACGAATGCAGTCTGGGCACTACAGCACGCGAATGGCCAAGCGGGGACACCAACTTGGGTGAATCTCGTGCCGGAAGGAACCAAGGGATCGCCGCAAGCCCGTCAAAATCATACCGCTGTCTACGATCCAACCAGCAATGAGATGGTAGCCTTCGGCGGCGCGGTCTTTGGCGTGAATGGCATTGGAGGTTCGCTGAATGATGTATGGGTTCTTTCCAACGCCAACGGCATGGGGGGAACGCCAGCTTGGACCCGGCGTTTTCCTGGATCTCAGACTCTGACGGGTCAGACGCCTGCGGCCAGGAGCAACCACAGCGCCGCCTACGACATGGGAAACAACCGAATGATGGTGTTCGGTGGGGCCGGCTTTGAGGGATTGTTTTACAGCACCTGGGTGCTCACGGACGCGAATGGGCAGTAGCGGCAGCATTCAAGTGGTCGGACAGCGCCATTCTGACGGTGGTTGGCGGGGGATATGTGGCAGGCTCGAATGGCTGGGGTCGGCTCACGCACGGGGGGCGCCTACCAAACCGTGCGAGGTGAAGCGGTAGGCCATGTTTGATGACCTGCTGTTTGAGCGCAGGGGGTGCGTAGCCAATACAGCTTCTCGTTACTGCAGCGTTTCGGAAATGCCTGGGACATGCAAACCGGCAGTAGGCATGACGAGCTTGGCTTTCGATTCGTCGCGGGCTCTGCATTTCCCAGGAAAAAACCCGCGGTGAGAAGATCGCTCACCGTGATGGCTACGACTTTCGCGGCTTTCCGTTAAGGCGTTTCCCTTTCGAGGAACATCCTCGCGCGAAGACGCTGAGACGCAAAGCAAGGCAAATTTGCTTTAAGTCGCCGAGTAGCCGAGATTCCGGATTGGGATGTCTGCGAAAAGAAAGAGGTGAGCACATGGACGGCGAGAAGAACTTCGGAAGGTTAAGTAGCCCCGGGTTCGCCACAGTACTCCTTATCGCCCTAATGGCTATATCCCCAGCGTTCGGGATTGCGGCAGCGCTGATTATGCCTGGGCAAGGGGCGCTACTCGGGTCAGGGCAAGCAAAAAACGGTAAAGCCGCGCCATCTCCGGTTTCAGGCCCGATTAGCAACCTCGCTTATCAAGAGCTGACCAACCGCGTCTCGGCCAACCAGGCGAATTTTTTCGTCTATCTGGATGAAGACTCAGGGCTCAATCACGGGTTTCCTTCGGGCTTTTTTGGCACAGGCCCGCAGGTCTCGATTGACACCGGGTGCATCGACGACCCATCCGACACAAACATCGGCTGCTATCCATCGACCGACACGTCGGTGCTAGACCGCGTGCACGGAACCGTATTTCGTGTCACGTTTCCTTCGGAGTCGGGCGGTCAATTTACAGGACTGAACATTGAAGAGCCCGAAGATTGGGGAGAGACCCAGTCAGGAATAGGTTATGCCTTAACGGGAGCGACAGCTGTAGAGTTCGACGTCCGCTCACCGGGCGGAATTACCGTGCAATTCGGTGTCGGCCAGTGTTCGACACCGTTCATCGAGATTCCCGCCGGCGTTACATACACCCACATGAGCTTCCCTCTTAGCTCGCTAACCGGCTCATCGTGCCCTCCGAATTTGAGCGACGTGCATGTCCTGTTCACCGTGGTCACGAACGCATGGGAGGCACCCAATGGCGGGACGGTTCTCCTCGACAATATCCAGTTCACTCCCGTTCCTTCTCGAACGGATCAGGGCTTCGAGACGTCAAGCCTTCCATTGAGCACCCAAACCTTCGGTGTTGTCCCGCAACAGGCTCCGCCCTATCCGCCGGATCAGGTCAACCGAAACGTTGCCGCCATCTACGAATCAGCCCTTACGGTGCTGGCGTTACTCGACCGCGGCCAGCCCGGGGACTTGAGCGACGCCCAGGAGATCGCCAACACTTTCCACTACGCTCTTTACCACGACAACCATGGTGATTTCATTCCCACCTCGCCCTCATCCGGCACGGGCTGCTTCGGGGGCGCAGGCGCCCCACAGTGCGGTTTGCACAACGCCTACGAAAGCGGCGACATTGCTCTCTTGAACGATCAAGTCTTGCCGGGCGAAGGGAAAGCAGGAGATATTCGTTTGGCTGGTTTTTCATCCACGAGTTGCGGCGTTTATTGTCTGGACCTCGACGGTGCCACGGGCGGAAACAACGCCTTTGCCGTCTTGGCCCTTTTAGCTGCCTATCGGCAATTCAACGACACAACATACCTTAATGACGCAGTGGCAATTGCCAACTGGATCGCTAGTCTTGAGGACGCGAGCGGACAGGGTTACGGCGGATACTTTCTAGGGTATCCTGACCAGGGTTTGGCGAAGATCGTGCAAACCAGCAAATCGATTGAGAACAATGCTGACATCTTCGCGGCATTCAGCCTGTTGGCGGAAGTCGAAACTAGTGTCGGGAACCCGGGAGCTGCGGCTCAATGGACTGCCAATGCAGGTGTGGCCGCTAACTTTGTTCTCGCAATGTACGACCCGGTGAACGGCCGCTTCAATGCTGGAACTGTTCCTGCGGGAACCCAGCCGGGACCGGGTGTTTGTCCTACCGGTCCACAAATGGGCAACGACGTTATCAATGTCTGCGATTTTCTGGATGCGGACTCTTTCACGACCCTCGCTATGGCGGGGTCGCAACAGTACGGGGTCTTCAGCCAATACTCAAGCTACTGGCCAGCGGCTGTGCTTTACCTCCTCAACCTGGCGCCGCCGAACAGCTTTACGCAGACCGTCAACGCGACGGGCCTCAATTTTTCAGGATTCGACCTTGTCCCCGCTCCACCGATGACGGGTGTCGCCTGGGAGTTCACCAGCCAGGCGGTCGGAGCAATGCGGTACATTGACTCGCTCCAGGGCCAATTGACTTATGAGAGTGAAGCGAATTCGTATCTTGCCCAAATCCAATTGGCACAAGCCTCAGCACCATTTAATGATGGGCAGGGTGTGGTAGCGAGCACGCTTCAGAATGGCAATACTCTACCTCCTGTTGACCAATGCTTGACAACCCCGTTCCAATGCATTCCGGAGCGGGCGGGGCTCGCCGCAACGGTTTGGGGTATTTTTGCTGAGCAGGGGATTAATCCATTTACGATCGATGAAATAACCAGGGTGCCCGGGAGTCTCGCCCAAATCTCGGTGGGTGCGGACGGGTCGGTGTGGGGGATCAACAGTGCGGATCAGATTTACTGGTTCAATCCTTCGACCCAGAACTGGCAGCAGATTCCGGGCGAACTGACCCAGATTGCGGTGGGAGCCAGCGGTTATGTGTGGGGCATCAATGCCTTGGGTGAGATCTATCGTTACGATCCCAACACCCAGAACTGGGATCTGATCCCGGGCAACCTTTCCAAGATCGCGGTGGGCTCGGATGGGGATGTCTGGGGAATCAATTCGGCGCAGCAGGTCTATCACTTTAACCCGGCCATCCAGAACTGGGATCAGATTGGGGGCAGCCTGGAGCAGATCGCCGTGGGTTCCGACAGCGCCGTGTGGGGGATCAATTCTGCGCAGCAGATCTATCGCTTCAATCCTGGCACTCAGGCGTTCCAACAGGCGCCGGGATTGCTGGCCCAGATTGGGGTGGGGGCGGATGGAGCGGTGTGGGGAATCAGTGCTGCCCAGCAGATCTATCGTTTCAACACTCTGACCCAGAACTGGGATCAAATGCCGGGTCAGTTGACCCAGATTGCGGTGGGTTCGAGCGGGAACGTGTGGGGGCTTAACGCCGACCAGAACATTTACCAGTTCAACCTGCAGACGCAGAGTTGGGAGCAGATTCCCGGACAGTTGAGTGAGATTGCGGTGGGGGCGGACGGAGCGGTGTGGGGGATCAATGCCGCCGATCAGATCTACGAGTTCAACCAACCTCCACAGCCGACCGGTCTCTTCGTACAGCTTCCCGGGCTTCTGAGCCAGATTGGGGTGGGAGCGGATGGGAACGTATGGGGGATTAATGCTCAAAACCAGGTTTATCACTATGACTGGGGGATTCAGAACTGGGACCCTGTTCCAGGCAGTCTAACCCAGATTGCGGTAGGTTTTGGGGGGAACGTGTGGGGCCTGAATGCTGCGAACCAGATCTTTCGCTTTAATTTGGCTACCCAGAACTGGGACCCGATACCGGGGAGTCTGACGCAGATCGCAGTGGGAGCCAACGGAGACGTTTGGGGGATCAATGAGGCACAACAGATTTACCGCTTCAATCCAGTGACCCAAAACTGGCAGCCGATTCCGGGCCAATTGGCGCAGATTGCGGTGGGAGCGGACGGGGCGGTGTGGGGGATCAACGCAGTGCAGGAGATCTACCGTTTCAACCCGCAGACACAGAACTGGGACCCGATCCCAGGCAGTCTGACGCAGATCGCGGTGGGAGCGAGCAACTATGTGTGGGGGATAAACGTGGAGCAGCAAATCTACCAGTTCAACGTGCAGACGCAGAACTGGGATTCGATTCCGGGAGAGTTGACGCAGTTGGCAGTGGCATTCGACGGGGCGGTGTGGGGAGTGAACGCCGCTCAGCAGGTTTACCGGTTCGACCCGCAGACGCAGAACTGGGATTCGATTCCAGGGCAACTGACGAAGGTCGCGGTGGGCGGAGATGCCGCCGTGTGGGGCCTGAATGCCACAGACCAGATCTTTCAGTTCCAGTAAAACTGGGGTGTTGGTTGGCAGGTGACAAACGCCCAATCCAAGGGGGGTGTTGGCTTGCGCGGAGGGGGCTCGCTTCCCAACCCTGCAAGGTGAAGCGGCAGGCCAAGTTTGATGACCTGCCGCTTCGCCCCTGTTCTTGTATGGGCGGAACAGGGGGCGCGTTTCCTCGCGATATTGGTTCGTTACAGCATCAGCCGTTTCGTATATCTCGCATCCACCAGATGCTCCTGGCCCGTGCCTGACAGGCTGCGGAAAAACCCTGCCACCCTGTCATTCTGAGGAGCCGCAGGCGGTCCTGAGCGTAGTGAAGGGAGAATCTCGTAAGTGTTTGATTCTCAAAATGCAAAGATTCTTCGCGGAGTTTACCCTGAGCGAAATGCTGGGATCCTTCGCGGAGGTTTACCCTGAGCCCAATACCGGGATTCTTCGCTGCGCTCAGAATGACAGGCGAAGGGCTCAGAATGACAGCCCTAACGAGTTTTTCCGCAGCCTGCT
>CALCEB010000233.1 GCA_937900045.1 uncultured Acidobacteriota bacterium | reverse complement strand
GTTTTCCAGGAAGTCTGCGGCTTTTCGCCGGTTTCCGGGTCAAAGGCCGCAGCCTCATCAGACACGCACCATCAACCAGAGCGGGCAGCCACGACGAGCGTTTTTCTCCTCGTGGGCCCTCCTCAGGGTTCAGGCCCGGCCGCTGCCAAGGGTGGAAGCTCCCGTTGAACATTGGCCGTTACGAAGAGGTTGCGGTCGCCACGTCCTCATCGCAGGACGCGAGACCTGGCGGAAATAATATCACCATTTGAAACGCCCACGACGAGGCAAGGCGCTCGTCATGGCTACGTGCCTCCGTGCGCTTGACTCTGTAGCGCCATACCATCATACTGCGGTGCAATATTGGGAGGCGGTTATGGGCACAGAGTGGATTGGCTTTTGTTTGGCGTCTAAGAGGAGTTTTTTTCGGTTTCCTTCGGCTCAATCTCGATGGATTGCCCGCTGGTTGGCCTTGACTTGCTTGGCGTTCCTCTTGCTAGCTATCCTGGCTGCCCCGGCAGGGGCTGCTCAGGCCGGCGCTTCGCCCCAGTCCAGCAACGCCTCATCAGGACCAGCGCAATCCGCCCCAGTTGCAACGCCTCCCGCTTCGCCCAGCGCCCAGAACACTATCACCGGCTATCACCTCTCGCCTGACAAATACCGGCAGGCGGTTGCCTATTCGCGCGCGGGCTACCGGCTTTATTTCATCAGCTTCGCCTGGGGTTTGTTAATTCTGCTGCTGACGCTGAGGTGGAAATTAGGACCGAAATTCCGTAACTGGGCTGAAGGCGGCGGCGGCCGAAATGGTTTTCTTCAAGCTCTCATCTATACTCCGCTCTTGGTTATAGCACTGGCCATTTTGGGACTGCCTACGGACATTTACGGGCATTGGCTCGAACTGAAATACCAGCAATCCATTCAGGGCTGGGCGTCCTGGCTGGGGGATTGGGCCAAGGGCCAAGGCTTGGGGATTGTCCTGGGGGTTTTTCTGGTCTGGATCTTGTACGCCATCATCCGCCGCAGTCCCCGGCGCTGGTGGTTCTATTTTTGGCTGGTTTCGATTCCCATCATCATCTTCCTGCTTTTTATCAGCCCGCTGGTGATTGATCCGCTATTCTACAAGTTCACGCCGCTCGAAAAAACTCAGCCGCAATTGGTGGCGCAAATGGAGAGAGTGCTCAATCGGGCCGGTCTGGACATTCCACCCAGCCGCATGTTTGAGATGAACGCCAGCTCCAAGCTGAAATCGGTGGATGCCTACGTCACCGGCATCGGGACCTCGAAGCGCGTGGTGGTGTGGGACACTACGATTTCAAAAATGACGGTTCCCGAGACGCTTTTCGTTTTCGGGCATGAGACCGGGCACTATGTCCTGGGCCACATCTGGAAGGGGATTCTTTTCACGGCTGGGCTTCTCTTCGTGTTACTCCTGGCGGGTTATCACGCGCTCTATGGGGCGGTGGGACGTTGGGGGCCGGACTGGAAAATCCGGGGTGTGGAGGATTTGGCCTCGCTTCCCGCGCTTCTGTTAATTGTTTCCGTCTTCATGTTTCTGGCTTCTCCTGCCATCAACGGTTTCAGCCGCTATCAGGAGCATCAAGCCGATCAATATGGCCTGGAAGTGGTGCATGGACTTGTGCCGGACGAGTCCCAGGTGGCGGCCCGCTCCTTCCAGATTCTGGGAGAGATTGACTTGGCGGATCCAAACCCCAGCCCGCTCATCAAGTTCTGGCTGTTCAGCCATCCGCCCTTGAAGGAGAGAATCGATTTCGCGCTCACTTATGATCCCTGGGCCCACGGCGGGCATGGCAAATTTGTGAAGTGACACCCTTGTCATACACAACGAAGTAAGCCGGCGGCGCACCAACACTGTAGCGCCGGCCTGCGACCGGCGTTCGCCGCTCCCTGCCAGGGCAAGCTCCGAGCGGCGCTACAGCGAATGACCGTCGCCGGCTTATGGCGCCCTGTATAATTACGGATTGCTTCATCAGAGTTTCGAGGAGTGTGCTTGATGCCACCGGATTCGAATTCGCCATTGCTTCTGCGGAGGGAGACCTCCGTCATGCTGGCGGTTGATTTGCAATATTCGCTGCTCTTGGTGATCCATGAGGCCGAACGGGTGATTCGCAACGCCACGCTGCTGCTGCGGTCCGCCGGGATCATGCGGGTTCCCCGGCTATTGACGACGCAGTATGCGAAGGGACTCGGCAATTTGCACCGTGAGATTGACCGGGTGAGAGATGGCGTTCAGGTGCTGGACAAGTCAAATTTCAGTTGCTTTGGAGCCCACGGATTCCTGCCGGCTCTTGAAGCTGTTGCTCCCCAAGCGGATACGCTCCTGATCTTCGGGGTCGAAAGCCACATCTGCGTCGCGCAGACGGCGCTGGGCGCGCTGGAGGCGGGCCTCCAGGTTCATGTCGCCGCCGACGCTGTCTCCTCCCGCACCTCTGAAAACTGGCAATTGGGGTTGAAGCGGATGGAACGCGCCGGGGCCGTTATCAGCTCCACGGAAATGATGGTCTTCGAACTCCTGGGGCGCGCCGGCACTCCGGAATTCAGGGCCATTCATCCTCTGGTCAAATAGGCGCCGTTCCCGCAACACCGCCGTTACTTCAGCTCTTGAAGAAAGGGGTTGAGCTCGCGCTCGGCGCCAATAGTGGTGGACGGGCCATGTCCGGGGAAGACGGGCGTCTCATCTGGAAAGCTCAAGAGCGTATCTTGAATAGAGCGCAAAATTTGGGGAAAGTTGCCGCCCCAAAGGTCGGTGCGGCCGATGCTCCCTTGGAAGAGTGTATCGCCGCTGAAAAGGCGGGCGTGCTCACCGGGTAAGTGAAGAGAAACACTGCCGGGCGAGTGACCCGGCGTGGTCATGACCTCCAGCGCCAGCGAACCCCAACGAAGCTTGTCCCCAGTTTTCAGGAATTGATCCACTTCCACGGCTTCAGGCGTTGGGACACCGAGCATGGCCGCCTGCATGTCCAGATTCTGGTACAAGGGCAGGTCGTTTTCGTTCATCAGCACGGCGCCGCCGGTCGCCTTCTGGAGTTTTTCGATGCCGCCGACGTGATCGATGTGGGCGTGAGTGGCGACAATATATTTCACGCGCAGATGGTGGCGATCGAGCACTTCCTGCACGCGATCGATGTCGTCACCGGGATCAATGACAATGGCCTCGCCCGAGGCTTCGTCACCCACGATCGAGCAATTACAGGCCAACATGCCGACGGGAATGATTTCGTGGATCATGTTTAGCCTTCATCCTAACATTACCCGTAAAGCGGCCCCGACGGTCAGCGTCTTTGTGCGCGCGGTTTTTGTATTGTGACGGACTCGCGGTCAGGGAAAACGCTGGCCGCGGCTCACAGCAGCGAAGCCACAAAGGGCGCCACCACCTTGATGCCCAGACCCACCAAACCGGCGATCTTGGCCACCGACGCCACAATGCCCTGAACGTTGCCGGCGGCGGTGTTGGCGGTTGTTAGCACGTCGTTGACACGCTCGATGCTTGCCTTGAGCGCGGGCGCGGGCTGAGGAGACTTGGCAGCCTCTTGCATCGAGGGCACCACGCGAGACAGGAGAACGCTCTTCGCGCCCTCGGGGAGCGACGATTGTTCGATCTGCGCTCGCAGCTCCTCGACGAGAGTCAGGATTTCCTTTTCCGTGCCCGATTGCATCACCACCGTGGTCTGATTGTTACTCCCGAACACGATACCGGTTCCGCTTACATTCCCGGTGCGGATGAACGTCTTTTCTCCGTCAGTCATAACCTCTCCTTGAACGACCGCATTTTTGATTCGAGTTTGATTCCATACCCTCGACTCCGAAATCCGGATTCCAGCCCGCAGCAAAAACCAGCTTCACGCCGGCTTCGCTCCCGAGCTGGCCGTGGTGGCGTTGTGCGAACCGAGCACGATGCCGGTGCCGTTGATATCTCCCGCTTGGATAATCTCCGCGTGCTGGATAATAATCTGCGTTCCCACTTGAGTGGGAAGGGACGAGAGCGGTATGGCCGTTTGATCCGGCTTTACGAACTGATATTGGATTTGGCCGGTCCGGTTGGGGTCAACCACCGCCTGGAGCTGCAAGTTGGGCGGCGGCGAGCCCTGCAACCAGATGCTACCCACCAGCTCGAACGACGGGCGGGCAAATTCCACCCAGCGATAGAGGTTCATCATGACGATCACTTCCACCGTTGCCTGCATCCCTTGCAGCACAATGGCCATGACGCGGACGGGGAAGCCAAAGACGGTGAGGGCGTCAAACTCGCGGGTGTGCGCAACCCCTTGGGGCATCTGGATGGGGCGCGTTGGATAAACCTGGGTCACCGAGGTGAGCCCCAGGTTGGCGGCATTCATTTGTGCCACCCAGGGATTTTCCATGGCGTAAACGTACTGCAGGAGCATCTGCACTTGGTAAGGGGGCACGGAGCGAATCTGAATAATGGCCGGGAACTGAGGACCGGTGGAGTTCGGCGGCAACAGCCAGTAGGCGCCCAGGGCGGGCACACCGTTCATCACGGTGAAACCGGGGGGCAACTGCACCGAATAGCCGGGACCGCTCAGCGCAGGCGCAGGAAACATGATGGGTCCTTTTGTGAGCCGATGGGCCTTGATTCAACGGGAATTTTTTGGATGACACCGTTTACGGGCCCACCCCGCACGAGCAGGTCCCGGTCAGTGTAGGGCACGCCAGGCGAATTTACAAGCGGTTAGATTCTCCCTTGAGTTGCAAGCGAATTTTTTAAACAAGCGGCCCGCAAGCGCCTATCAATTCCGCGGGGGAATCGGAAACTTTTGAGGCTCACCCTGGATTTGTGAAGTTTGGTGCTCAAGCACTTTGGTGAGCACCATGGTGGTTCCCGGACCTTCCAACTTCACCAGTCCATAGGGCGATACCTTGGTTGATATCCACAAGTCCGACGTCTTGCCGTTTGTAGTCTGGCGGTAGTGCTTGCAAACGAAGGCGCCGGCAGGAACGGTGATCGTTTCCGTTCCCACAAGTTGACCCAAACCCTTTGCATCCGTGTGGATATTGGAGTGACGCTGGGCCATGGCCTGGTTCATCATGCTTACCGGCATCTCCATCGGGGGACGGCCCGCCGTCTGCATAATCATGCGCTTCACCTGCGGCGTTCCGCCTTCCACCACCATGAGCTGCTTCATCACCATGCTATGCGGTCCGCCCATCATGCGGATTTCAAACCAGTAGCCTTCGGCGCCATTCACATTTTCCTTGCCCACCACCGCATAAGCAAACGAGGAAAGCCCTGCGCCTTGCTCGCTCTTAAGCTGGTATTCCGCCCCGGATCCCACCACAGGATTAAACAGGCCGGGTATCTTCGGCGGACCCCCGAAGCCCATGCCTTGCCCCCAGGCTGTGGACGTGACCGCTGCGGTGAACACTAGTAAAAGTGCAATATTCTTGGCTCTCATTTGGAATTTCTCCCTTCCAGAGAGGTTGCTGAAAAAAAGCCGTCTGTCATGCAGAGCGGAGCAAGCCATCTACAGGTTCAACCTCTCGATCCATTTCTGATTGCCTTGATCCGGCTGCCAGTTCGAACCAAGGTTACTGGCTAACAATACCAGGAGTCAACAGGGTAGTTACTTTAGTGTTTGTATCGGGGATGATGGAAATCCCTCGCCTTGAGCAGGTGGCTCCGAGTTCACCTATCGAATTCTACCCCTTCTTCGCTGGCTGCCTGCGCCCTTGAAATATATTCAAGTCGCGCGTGCGGCTTTTACCGCGCCCTTCGCCTACTGTACCGTCACCGAGAAATTTGCAGTATGGGAGATGACGCCGCCCGTGGCGGTCACGGTAACCGTGTAAGTTCCGGCTGGCGTGCCGGGGTTGCTGACGCTGCCGCTTCCACTGCTGCCACTTCCACTACCGCACCCAAGGAAGGCGGTTGCAACCAAGGCCAGCAACAACAGGCCAAAAGCCCAATTGAACCGCCGCCGGGCGGCCAATCT
>CALCEB010000232.1 GCA_937900045.1 uncultured Acidobacteriota bacterium | reverse complement strand
AATGTCCCCAGCACGGGGTGGTGGTGGAGCATCTGCCGTGGAGCGAGGGCAAGCGACCGCTCACGACACCCATGATGGGCTTCCTGGCGCGCTGGGCGCGGCGGCTGAGTTGGCGCGAGACGGCGCAGGTGTTTCAAACGAGTTGGGAGGCGGTGTATCGATCGGTGGAATGGTTGGTGCGATGGGGTCTGGAACACCGGGAGTTGCGCGGCGTCGCGTCGGTCGGGCTCGACGAGATTCACTGGGGAAAAGGCAAGCGGGCCGATCAGTTCCTGACGGTGATCTATCAGATTGATGCGGATTGCCGGCGCTTGTTGTGGGTGGGACGACGGCGGACGCAGGCCACCCTGCGGCGAGGTCTGAAGGCGTTGGGACCGGACGTGGTGAAGGGGTGGCGTTTCATCTGCAGCGACCTGTGGAAGCCGTACTTGCAGGTGATGGCGGCTGAGGCAGGTCAGGCCCTGCACGTAGTGGATCGCTTCCATATCACGATGCACCTGAACCAGGCGGTCGATGAGGTACGGCGGAGGGAGAGCGCGCGGCTGCGGGCCGAAGGTGCTCAAGCGGCCGAGCGGCTGAAGAAGATGCGTTGGCCGCTGCTGCGCCGCGGCAGTCGCGTCCGCGGCCGGGCCCGGCAAAAGCTCAAGGCCCTTCTGGCCAGCCCGCTTCAGACGGCGCGGGCGTGGGAGTTGAAAGAAGCTTTCTCCCACTTCTGGAGATACCAATCGGTGATCTGGGCCGGAGCCTTTCTCGACTACTGGTGCTTCCGGGCGATGCGCAGCCGTCGGGAGCCGATGAAGAAGGTTGCCCGCATGTTGCGCACCCACGAGAAGCTGCTGCTGAACTGGTTTCGAGCCAAGGGAGAGATTTCCAGCGGCGCGGTCGAGGGTCTCAACAACAAGATTCGAGTGGTGACCAGACGTTCTTACGGCTTCCGAACCTGGGAAGCCATGGAAATCGCTCTTTATCATACGTTAGGACGACTCCCCGAGCCAGAATCAACCCACAGATACTGCTGAGAAGGCAATCAATCAAAGGGGGTGGCGTTCGATTTTTTGAGAACGGCATTGTGAGCATCAACCTTCCGGTCGCAGATGAGGTCTTGCGCGCAAGGGCCTCTCGGACTACCCACCCCAAAGTGCTGCACCTCTTCAGACAGTTCTTCAGCCTCGTAACAGGTCGCGACCTCCAAGTGGACAATCCTTTCTTATTCAACACCAAGGCCGAAATCGTCAGGAGCATTGCGGCAAACCAAGGGGCGGATCTGATTCAATACACTTGCTCTTGCGCTCATCCGATGTTTAAGTCGAAAACCCAGTGGCACTGCGGCACGTGTAGCCAGTGCATCGACAGACGGTTCGCAGTGCTGTCATCTGGCTGTGCCGAATACGATCCGGAAACAGATTACGTTTCAGATGTTTTTGCGGGCCCTCGAAGAGAAGGTTATGAAAGGAATATTGCAGTTGACTACGTCCGTCACGGAATCGAATTAGAACGGATGAGCGAAGAAGAAATTGCATCAAAGTTTAACTCGGAGCTGACCCGCGCTGTTAGCCCAACTTCCGCACCCGGCAGCGTGAAGTGATTTATTTACAATGGGTTGCTATTTTATTCCGTCACTATATCGACCCTCTCGGGCCGAACTTGCATAGCTTATTAGCTGTGACATGGCAGCTTTCATGGTACTGACCATAACACAGCGGAATCTGGATCTGTCAAGATAAAAGTAGCGGCAAAATAGGACTATTTGAAACAGATTGTTCGTCACTATTTTGGACGTCTGCGATGCTCACGTTGAAAACAGTAACCTTACGCGTGCCAAGCCCAGCAAAACGGCCGGTGGGCGCGGAAGTTGGGTTAAGGATTTCATGTAACATACTGAATTGAAAAGGGTAACATGCATTTTGTGCCAAAAGCTAAGCATTTTACACAAAACACAGGAGTTATTTTGTCTCCTGTGGAAATCTTAGGTTTGGTTGGGGTGGGTTTTGGCTCTGTGGCGACCGCGTCCTCACCGGTGGCCCATGCGGGTTGCTCTCAGTTGCAGGATAACCCATTGAAAATGTTTGGTTTCAAACAGGCGGAACGGGGTGAAAATCGCTTGTCAAACCGTGGGTCGGGGGTTCAAATCTCTCCAGGCCTACCAGCTTTTTCTGGGTTTTCGGGGGAACAGATCAAGCCTCTAAGCACGTGGATGTTGTGCTTTGGACCGAGGGCACACCAGAGAGGGTAATCTATGGCTATTTCCTTTATTTCATTAAATTTAAAGTCGCCTTAATCTGGTTGTAACACAGTTTTTTTACTCTGATATTTCAAAAATTGCTTAGCTTATAAGGAGCCATCAGTGAACAAGCTTCTGAAGACGTACATGCCCACCCTTTTGTTAGTAGGATTTGTGGTTGTGGCATTGGTTTCTGTAACCCGGCCCTCCTCCACGGCGCCGGCGCCCTCCCCTACCCGAGCCCTGATTATGGCGCCGGCGCCACCTTCCCCACCGAACGTTCTGCTGAACGCGGCAGGGGCTACTTTCCCCTATCCAATCTACTCGAAATGGTTCGACGTCTACCATCGGCTTCACCCGGATGTCGAAATTAACTATCAGTCCATCGGTTCAGGCGGTGGCATTCAGCAGCTCAAGGCCGGGACTGTGGATTTTGGCGCTTCTGACATGCCGCTGAATGACAAACTACTGAGCACCTTTCACTTCAAGATCATCCATTTCCCCACGGTTCTTGGTGCCGTGATGCCGACTTATAATATCCCCGGCCTCACCCAGACGCTGAATTTCACCCCGCAAGCCTTGGCGGGTATTTACCTTGGCCAGATTGTGAAATGGAACGATCCGGCCATTGCCAAGTCAAATGCCGGGGTATCGTTGCCCGGCAACAACATCGTGGTGGTTCACCGGTCGGATGGCAGCGGCACCACCTTTGTCTGGACGGATTATCTCTCCAAGGTCAGCCCGGAATGGAAGAGCCGTGTGGGTAGCAATACTTCAGTGAATTGGCCAGTGGGTCTTGGCGGCAAGGGCAACGAAGGAGTGGCGGGGCTCGTAAAGGAAACGCCTTATTCCATTGGTTATGTGGAACTGATCTATGCTCTGCAAACGCATCTGCCCTATGGCACGGTTCAGAATTCCTCGGGTCACTTTATTAAAGCAAGCCTGGCAACGGTGACGGCGGCAGCGTCGGGCGCTGCGGCGAAAATGCAAAACGATGTCCGCGTTTCGATTACCAATGCGCCGGGCGCGAACGCCTATCCCATTTGCAGTTTCACTTATCTTTTGATCCCGGCTCATATTGCGGACGCCACCAAGAGGGAGATTATCAAGGGCTTCTTGCACTGGATGTTGACCGACGGACAGAAGTATACTGAGCCGTTGGCTTATGCCAGCCTGCCCAAAGCCGTTGTGGCAATTGAAATGAAACACATTTCGGAAATCAACTAACCCATGGGAACAGTCAACACGATGGCCGCCGGCTCACGGGGGCCTGAAGCGGCGGCGGACGCAAGGTCGTTCGCCGCCCGCTTGCGTAACGGGGACGAGATTGTCCACCTCATCACGCTGGTCTTCGCCGCCGGCGTCTGCCTGATCGTCTGCCTTCTGGTCTTCGAACTTTACCGGAATTCGTCGGTTCCCCGCCACCAGTTTGGATGGGATTTTTTCGTTTCACGGACCTGGGACCCGGTCTTTGATAATTTCGGGGCGCTGCCGTTCATCTACGGGACGGTCGTCACCTCTGCGCTCTCCTTGCTGTTGGCGATTCCTCTGGGCGTGGGGGGCGCTATCTTTCTGGCTGAATTTGCTCAACCCCGGCTTTCCGATTTGCTGACTTTCATCGTCGAGCTTCTTGCTGCGGTGCCCAGCGTCATCTTCGGACTTCTCGGCATCTTCGTGGTGGTACCCATCATGAGGACCACGGTCGATCCAATCCTGCAGAAGTTCTTTGGCTACCTGCCCCTATTCTCCGGGCCCATCTACGGCGTTGGATTTCTGACCGCGGGCGTCGTCCTGGCCATCATGATTGTTCCGTACATTCTTTCGGTTTCCCGGGAGGTGCTGCTGGCGGTTCCGCCGGACCAGCGCGAAGCCGCTCTCAGCCTGGGCGCGACGCGATGGGAATCGACCTGGCAGGTGGTGGTGCCTTACGCGAAAACCGGGATTCTGGGGTCGATCTTCCTGGCGCTGGCGCGCGCGTTGGGTGAGACGATGGCCGTCACCATGGTGATCGGCAACGATCCCAAAATCAGTTCGTCCTTACTGGCGCCCGGCTACACCATTGCCGCGGTGATTGCTAATGAATTCACGGAAGCTACTGGAAAACTCTATCTGCAATCCCTGATCGAGCTCGGTCTTGTCCTCTTCATCATTACCGTGATCCTGAATGGCCTGGCCCGCCTGCTGATTCTGGCCACCACCCAGAGAGGATCGATTCGCTCATGAGCCTACGCATGGCGCGCCGCAAAATGGTCAATTTGCTGATGTTCACTGGGACCGGAGTTTGCGCCGTCGTGTCCGTCCTGGCTCTCTGTTTCATTCTAGGCTACCTTCTCTGGAATGGCGGTCACTACCTGAGTTGGAGCTTCCTCACGAAGCTTCCTACCCCGGTGGGTCAGCCGGGCGGAGGCATGGCGAATGCCATTGTGGGAAGTGGTAAAATTCTCCTGATTGCAGCGGTTACCGGGATTCCGGTTGGCCTTCTTGCCGGAGTCTATTTGGCGGAATTCGGCGGGAATACCATGACCTTCATGGTCCGTTACGCTGCGGACCTCCTGAATGGCGTTCCGTCGATTGTGACCGGCATTTTCGCTTATACTTTGGTGGTGGTTCCGTTCCATGAATTTTCCGCAGTGGCCGGCGGCTTGGCTTTGGGTATCATGATGATCCCTATTGTGATGCGCAGTACGGAGGATTTTCTGCGTGCTGTCCCGGGGACGTTGCTCGAGGGCGCTCTGGCGATTGGCGCGAGCCGCTGGAGAGGCATCGCGACCGTGGTGGTCCCCGCCGCCTTCCGGGGAATCGCGACCGGCATTCTGCTCAGCATGGCCCGCGTTGCCGGGGAAACGGCGCCCTTGCTCTTCACCAGCTTCAACAACCGCTATTGGGCGACCGGCTGGATGCAGCCTACGGCTTCGCTTCCCGTGATGATCTTCACCTATGCCATTTCGCCCTATGATGACTGGCAGCGGCAAGCCTGGGCTGCCGGTTTTGTTCTCCTAATGCTGGTTCTTCTGATTAATATCTGCGCCCGTGCCCTTCTGCTGCGCGGTCATCCCACGGGGCGGTAAAGAATTTCATGAGCTCAGCCACGAAACCTTCCATGGCTTATCCTCCACCTGCCGAAGGGAAAAAGCCGGACGCCGCTATCCGCTTCCCTGCGGGCGCCGTGGCCAAATTCCAGATTTCGGACCTCGACTTTTATTATGGACCGAAGAAAGTCCTGATGGATATTTCCCTCGCCATCCCCGAAAAGACCATCACAGCCCTGATTGGCCCCTCCGGCTGCGGGAAGTCCACTTTTCTTCGCACGCTGAACCGCATGTCGGAAACCGTGCGTCACACCCGCATGGAAGGGCAGATTCTGCTGGATGGTACAGACATTAAGACCATGGACTTGGTTACATTGCGACGCCAGGTGGGCATGGTCTTTCAAAAGCCCAACCCATTCCCCAAAACCATATTCGATAACGTCGCCTATGGCCTGAGAGTCAACGGTGTGCCGCGCGGTATGACCCTGGCCGAAGCCGTGGAAAAGAGCCTGCACCGCGCCGCGCTTTGGGATGAAGTGAAGGATTCGTTGCGCAAGTCTGCCTACGCCCTTTCCGGAGGACAGCAACAACGGCTCTGCATTGCCCGTGCGCTGGCAGTGAACCCGCAGGTTCTGCTGCTGGACGAGCCCTGCTCGGCGCTGGACCCGATCGCCACCGCCAAGATCGAAGACCTTCTCTTGACGCTGAAGGACGTCTGTACGATCGTGATCGTCACCCATAATATGCAGCAGGCGGCCCGCGTCTCTACCGTTACGGGTTTCTTTTTGTTGGGCCGGCTGATAGAGTTTAACGAAACGCGGATTCTCTTTAAGACGCCCGCGCGCAAAGAAACAGAGGATTACATCACGGGCCGATTCGGGTAACCCGTGCTGTGCCGCCGGCTTGTGACCGGTGACATCCATAACCGGAATCTTTCATGAATTCGCCAGCTTTACCGCTCCCGCACAGCGGGTAGACTCCGAGCGCCGTTACGGAGGATTGCGGCGCCAAGTAATTTGGCTGGGTATCACTTTCTATCCCCAATCGGGTTTGTCCCCGGAGGAATAAGCTTGCGTCATTTTGAAGAACAACTGGATGACCTCCGCAAACTGTTGCTGCAGATGAGCGGCCTTGTGGAATCGGCAATCTACCGCAGCGTCCACTCGCTCGTGGAGCGCGATGAAGACCTTGCCCAGCAGGTGCTGAACAATGAGTCCCGCATCAATCAGATGGAGATCGAAATCGACGACCTGGCGATCGGTCTGTTGGCTCTGGAACAGCCCGTCGCCAAGGACCTCCGGTTCTTGACCTCCGCCATCAAGATTAATAACGATCTCGAGCGCATGGGCGATCTCGCCGTCAACATCGTCGAGCGGGCGCTTGACCTCGTCCACGAACCTGCCGTGACCGCCTCGGTGGACATTCCGCAAATGGCCACGCTCGTCGAGTCCATGGTCCGCAAGGCGCTCGACTCGTTCGTGAAGAAGGAGTCGGATTTGGCCCGCAGTGTGCTCACTTCGGACGACGAGGTGGACGACTGGCGGGATACCATCTACCGCCAGATGATCCGCTATATGCAGGAAAACCCGGCCATGATTCCGCAGTGCGTCAGTATGATGTTTGTGGCGCGCAATCTGGAGCGCATTGCCGACCACGCCACCAACATCGCGGAGGATGTGCTCTTCCTGATTGAGGGCATTGATGTCCGGCATCACGCCGAAGCTCACCAGGCATCCTGAGCGCCGCAGTTCTTCTCGATCGACCCGGTCATCCTCAATCCAGGCCCTCAAGTTTTCCGTCTGCGAAGTCGATACTGTTGAACGGAGGGGGAAACAATTCCCCCGGCGCTCCGCGCCGCGAGGGATTGATCAATCCTGCATTTCGCGGGTGCGATGACGAGCTGTGTCAGTTCGTGGCTCCACGCTTCAGCCCGGGACCGCCGGGCTGAAGCGCAGGGCTACTGGGGCTGCCGCCCGCCCATGTGCCGCCGCAATGACGAAATGCAGCATCCAGATCGAGGGCCTTTCATGAGACAAAGCCGGGCCATCCGGAAAAACAATCTTCGCCCTTTTACGAGGAACCGGGAGAAATGCGAGGTTTGTAACTTTCCAAGGAACCGCGTGGAACCACCCCGGCGCCTCCGCTATGTGAGGGAAGATTCCGTGGGCGAAATGGACCCTGGGGACATCATCCTGCTGGAAGACACGTCTGACCTGCGCGCTCAAGTCGATTCGGGCTTCTATGCCATCCTGTCATGCCCGCAATGCGGCCATTTGGACCTGATCACTCAAGCCCAATATGCTGGAGCCATTTCCGTCCTTTGCGGACGTCAGGCCTGTTCCTGCCACTTCAAAATCCACGAAAAGAACCGCCTGGCTTACTTGCCACTGAACTGAGAAGACCTAACCTGCTTTATTCATGAACAGATAGCGAGGCACAAGTTTGAGGCGTTTCGCACGACTTGAGAACGATCTCGGAAGTCCGCCCGATGCCTAAGTACAGTGGTTCATAAATTCACTCACGTATTTTTCCGTTACGCGGCTG
>CALCEB010000231.1 GCA_937900045.1 uncultured Acidobacteriota bacterium | reverse complement strand
TCAATCCGCGACCGAGACGCCGTCCCGCCTCTGAGAATGCGCCGGATTCAGGTAATAAGGTCATACTGTTGCTTCGAAAGAAGCAGATAATTTCTTCCGTCGGTAATGAAGAGCTTCACGCGCGGGTCACGGTCAAACACCAGCCCGTTGATATCTGGAAACTACCGGCGGGCAGCATCCACCATACTAGGCGCCAGTTCCACCGCGTCGATCCGATGGAAGGGGAACAGTGAAACCACGCGCAAGGTGTTGCCCGTCCCCAGGCCGATGACCAGGGCGCGGTTGAAATTGCGCTCGAATAGCATGGGAGTCAGCGCAAACCGGACCTGCTCGCCCACCTCGCCCGTGTTATTGCCTTGAAACTTCCCATTCGAAAGAAGTATGCGGTTAGGACCAGATTGCACCACGGATGTCAATCCTCCTTGGATGTCCTCGTGAAAATAGTCGACATGGTCAATGGGCCAGCCCTGGTCAAAATACACGTACGAACCTCGCGAAAGTTTCTTAGGGTTCCAGGTTCCGTGACTCGCCCAAAGCAGCGCCAACAGGCAAGCCGCTCCCCCAGCCACCGCCCATTTCCTGGCTTGGCTGATGGGAAGCATCGTCAGCACAAAGACCGTAGCTAAAACGATGTTGCCCGCGGCTGCCCCGCATAGGCTCGAAAGCGATCCAAAGCGCGAAATGAAGAAGAAGCCAGTAACAACTGAACCGGCAATTGCGCCTAGCGTATTCGCGGAGTAAATGCCACCCACGCTCGACCCGACTTTCTTCGCCGTGCCGCTGGCAAGATTCAATAGGAGCGGGAAACTGATTCCGAGGAGCAACACCGGAACAATCAACATGAAAAAGGCGCAGAAGAAGCGTAGGATCTCTCCCCCCACAAAATAGGCGCTCTGAAAATGCGTCAGCCAGGTGATCCGGTTGGAAATCACGGCGGCCAGAAAAGCGCCCTCCACAACCAATTCAGCGATCCGTTTCCAGGGAAGACTTTGGGCAAGAAATTCGGAAAAGGTTTTATAGGCCACGTAAGCAATTCTGGGCACTATGCAGATGGCAACAGCAACGAAGTCAATCTGCAAGGAGTTGCGAAGTCCCTGGGCAAATACATCCGGGATAAAGTTCCAGACGGGAATGGAAATGAAAATCACCAGTCCCGCAAAAAACTGCGAGAGCGCAAGCGCCGGTACCCACAAATCCGGACGGCGCAAGCGGTGGGCCACAAAGTGAGCTCCCAAAGCCAGCCCAATCAGGAAGGTGAATAGCATGGACCCGAAGGCATAAACCGTATTGCCCACCATGAAGGCCAGGATATGGGTCCAGATGACCTGGTAAGCCAGGCTTGTGGCCCCCGTCAAAAATGCGGCCGCAAGGAGCAAAAAAACTGGGAATCTTAGATGATGACCGGATTCGGTTACTGTTTCCCTGGATTCTGCGATGGCCTGCGGTTGAGGAAGCTCCTTCGGCCCACGCGCCGAAAGGGCGACGAATCCAAATATCGAGAAGCTAATCGCACAAGCAATCCCCAGAGTGCTCAAGACTCCCCAATTCGGCATGAAAAAGTAAGTTGAAGCCAGCGTTCCGGCCGCAGCTCCCCAGGTGTTCACCGCGTAGAGCCGGTCAATGTCGCCGAGGAAGTCTTTCCGGCGGGCGCTGACGTACCGGGCCAGAACCGGCAGCGTGCCTCCCATGAGCGCAGCAGGAGCGGCGATCACGGCAGCAGCCAAAAAAAAACGGACCGCCAGGAGTCCGCCCGGTCCAAAATGAAATGCATGATAAGCACGCACGTAAACCCGAGTCGTGAGGGAAAAAAGGCGCGGGATAAAAATCCCGTAAACGCCCACCAGCAGCTCGAGGGTTCCATAAATCCACAGGCTTGGGCGCCGCGTGTCCACCCAATTCCCGAAAACATAGGCGCCAAGCGCCAGCCCTCCGAGAAATACCGCTAAGACGGTGCTCACGGCCTGCGCCGTGTTGCCAAAGCTATAGGTTAAGAGCCGGGTGAAAATCGTCTCAAACACCAGGCTGGAAGCACCTGAAAAGAAGAAAAGGAAGGGAAGCGACCGCAAGAGTCGTTGCTGCATTGGAATTGGGGATACTCCGCTCTCTGAAATCATAGATGTATTACTTCAGGGTTATTATATCGTCAGTATAGAATTAATTGAAACATGCAATAACCTGTTAGGATGGGCTCCCGTGCCCCGCTTCCGAGTTTTCAAGCCTTCGCTTATACCTGAATCCGGCGTGAAAAGCGCTGACTTTAGGATTCGAGGGGCCTGAG
>CALCEB010000230.1 GCA_937900045.1 uncultured Acidobacteriota bacterium | reverse complement strand
AAGCTCGATCTTAATTTTGAGTGACCGGGGTATCGGTCCGGACAGGGCCCCGGTCCCCATGTTGGCGGCGGTTGGCGCCGTGGTGGAACGATTGATTGAAATGGGAGTGGGCAACAAGTCCGATCTGATCCTTGAAACGGCGGAAGCTTGGGAACCTCATCAATTTGCATGTCTCATTGGCTATGGAGCTGCAGGGGTAAATCCCTATCTGGCTCTTGAAATTGTGGCGGATCTCGCCCGCGCGGGTGAACTAGGCGATCTCTCCGTCGCGGATGCTCTCGGCCGTTTCCGGGCTACCGTCGAAGCCGGGCTGAAGAAGATTCTCTCCAAAATGGGTATCTCGACGCTGGCCAGCTACATGGGAGGGAAATTCTTTGAGATCATCGGCCTGGATGACGAAGTGGTGAGGACGTTTTTCCCCGGTACCCGTTCGCAAATTGGCGGCCGCACCTGGAATGACCTGGCGCAGGATGTTCTGGACCGGCATCGCCTGGCTTTCGAATCGCCTTCCGGCAAGCTCGATTTTGCTGGATATTACCGTTTTCGCCACGGCTTTGAACGCCACGCTTTCGCGCCTGATGCCCTTCGCAAGCTTCAGAAATCGGTCAAGGAAAATGATGCCGAATCCTACGCCAACTTTGCCCGGGAGGTTGAGACCCGTGAGCCGCTCGCCATCCGTGACCTGCTGCGGTTCAAGCCGCGCGAGGCGGTTCCAGTCCAAGAGGTCGAGCCGGTGGAGTCGATCCTTCGCCGCTTTACAACCCAGGCCATGTCTCTCGGCTCACTCAGTCCTGAGACGCAGCGCACGCTGGCCATTGCCATGAATCGCATCGGTGCAAAGTCAAACACCGGCGAAGGTGGCGAGGATCCACACGTCTACGTCGAGCTATTCAGCGGGCTTTCTGCGGAAAACAAGATCAAGCAAGTGGCTTCCGGCCGGTTTGGTGTGACCCCGGAGTACCTGGCAAGAGCTGAGCAGCTTGAGATCAAAATGGCGCAGGGATCGAAGCCGGGCGAGGGCGGCCAGTTGCCGGCTCACAAAGTGACTCCCTTCATTGCCAAGGTGCGCCGCGCCGTCGAAGGTATCTCCCTGATCTCACCGCCCCCGCATCATGACATCTATTCCATCGAGGATTTGGCGCAACTGATTTACGACCTTCGCCAGATCAATCCCCAGGCCAAGATCGGCGTAAAGCTGGTTTCGCAGGCCGGCGTGGGGACGGTAGCGGCGGGCGTCGCAAAAGCAGATGCGGATGTGGTCCTCATCAGCGGGCATGATGGCGGTACCGGAGCTTCACCACTGAGTTCGATGAAGAACACGGCATCGCCGTGGGAATTGGGGCTTGCCGAGGCCCATCAGGCCTTGGTCGCAAACGGGTTGAGGAACCGCATCCTGCTTCGAGTGGATGGCGGTCTCAAGACGGGCCGTGATGTGGTCCTGGCGGCGATTCTGGGCGCAGAAGAATTCGGCTTCGGTTCAGCCGCGCTGGTGGCGCTCGCTTGTGTGATGGCCCGCCAGTGTCACTTGAACACCTGCCCCGTCGGTGTCGCCACCCAGCGCGAGGACCTCCGCGCCCGCTTCCCCAATGATCCCGGCCGTCTGATCAATTACTTCGTTCACGTGGCGCATGAAGTCCGCGCCATTTTGTCTCAATTAGGCTTCCGGTCACTCGCCCAGGTCTCCGGGCGGACGGATTTGCTTGAGCCGACCGGCTACAGTGTTCCAGGCCGCCAAGGCAAGTTGGAATTGAGGCGGATCCTCGAATACCCAACCAGTCGGGAGACCGCGGTGGCTGGTTCCAGCCGCGCCGAACACGTTGTCGATCGCCTCGCCATGAAGATGATGGAGGACATTCGGCTTCCCCTGGAAGAAGGGCAGCCAGTGGTCCGCCACTATGCCATCCGCAATACGAATCGAACCATCGGCGCTCGTGTGGCCGGCGAAATTGCCCGCCAGCACGGGAATCGAGGCCTGGAAGGAACATCGGCGGAGTTTCGCTTTGACGGCACGGCTGGCCAGAGCTTTGGCGCATTTCTGGTGGAGGGCGTCCGGCTAGTTCTGGAGGGCGAAGCCAATGATTACGTGGGGAAAGGAATGGGTGGGGGAGAAGTTGTCATCCGGCCGCCCCACGGAAGCCGATTCCAGTCTCACTTAAACACGATTCTCGGCAATGCTGCGCTTTATGGCGCAACTGGCGGCTGTTTGTTTGCTGCGGGCCGTGCCGGAGAACGGTTCGCGGTTCGCAACAGCGGCGCCGTTGCCGTTGTGGAGGGAACTGGCGACCATGCGTGCGAATACATGACCGGTGGCACGGTCGTCGTGCTGGGTGATACGGGACGCAACTTTGCGGCTGGCATGACGCATGGCGTGGCTTTCGTGTTTGACCCATTCTCCAAGTTCGAGCAACGCGCGAATGTCGAACTCGTCCGGATTGAACGTCTTTTTGATCCGCATGAAGCAGAGACGGTTTGTGACCTTGTTACGTCCCATTACCAAAAGACAGGAAGTGAGCGCGCCCGCCATATTCTTGACTCCTGGCTGGAAGCCCGGCAGCATTTCTGGAAGGTTCAGCCTCGAGGCGTAACGGCAGTGGCTGTCCGCAGCAGTACATCCGCATCCTACTCCCGCAGCAAGATTGCTCGCGTTTCCTAACGGAGCTTCCCTACTGCCTTTTGCACCGAACCGTTTCCTTCCCGTGTGACGAGAACGCGGGTCCCGGTGCAGGTGGGGCGTCGCCGTGGCCGCTTCCCATCTCCCGGACGGCCTCGACAGCCGCGCTTACGGGATACCTGACAGCAACGGTCAAGAACTCGCACACCCGTCCAGGGACCGGATTACGGCCCGGACTGCGCCCTGCCTGGGGAGATGATGGTACCCGCCGGGGACTGCTTGCTACTTGGCTTCAGGCAGTGTCACTTCAAGAATACCATTTGAAAGTCGGGCGACTGCCTCTGTGGGGTTTACCTTTGGCACCAAGTCAACCACTTGCAGTAGCACGGGCCGGGGAGAGACTGGGTCGTCTGAACCAGCCGGTTCGCTTATGAGGTTTTGGCCCAGGATGATCACGCGTTGCGGAGAAACCCCCACTGCGACTTCTGGACCGATGAGGGAGTTGACTCGGGCGCGGATGCGAATCTCCTGACCCGTATCAAGCACCTCCAGACTCTCTGATTTGCTAAGTTCCTGTTCAGCTTTGACCCAATCATCAAGATCGTGTCCGACTTCGCAGCCCCTTGCCTCGTAAAGTTCGTAAGCTCGTGAGGAGATCACTTGGTGGACTGTGCCTTGCAGTGTCTCAAGGTCTTGTCCTGTGAGGATCCTGGGTGGGTTCACCGGTTGAATTGCCATTCGTGCCGCTGTTCCGTCTTTCATGGACTCCTCCTTTGGAAAGTTGATACATTATACAGTACTAAGTCATGTAGTAATAATTATTTGTTACTGTTGATGCTTTGCAGAAATGGCTTGGCGAGTGGCACAAACCCATGTTTGTCTGCCGGTCCGCCTCGCCGTGATTTCCTGCAGGAGCGCGCTCTGCCGCCAAAGGTAGTGAGGGTAGGGAACCGCGACTACGTGGGCGATTTGCGTGACAGTTATGGCACAATAGCACTTCGAGCGAGGCGCGGGATATGAAGATTGTGCCGAAGGCGGCCGGAAGCAAGTCTCGGACAAGTGTGGCCCGGAAGTACCGGGTGCTGGGGCGGGTTCAGGGAGTTGGATACCGCTTTTTCGCGCAGCGGTTGGCAACCAAGCTGGGCATCAGCGGCTATATTAAGAACCTTTGCGATGGCTCAGTTGAAGTCTACGCAATCGGCGAGGAAAGCGACCTCGATGCCTTCAAGAGGCAATTGGCACAAGGTCCGATCGCAGCGTCCGTGGCGTCCATCGAAGAGAGCGAAGAAGCGGTTCGCAGCGACTACAATGGCTTCTTTATTGAGCATGGATAATGGCGCATCACTTCAAAGCCGGCAAACACGTCATCGGGCCAGGGCACCCGATCTTTTTTATTACGGGACCTTGTGTGATTGAGAGTGAGAAACATATCTTGAAAATGGCCGCAAGTCTTGCGGCTTCGGCGCAGGCTCTGAAAATCCCTCTTATCTTCAAAGCTTCCTACGACAAGGCGAATCGAATCTCGGCAAAGTCATATCGCGGACCCGGAATCGAAAAAGGGCTTGAGCTTCTAAAGAAAGTCCGGGAAAAGACGGGCTTGCCCGTCCTCACCGACGTCCACGACGTGCGGCAAGTGGAGGCAGCGGCTGAGGTCTGCGATGTGATTCAGATTCCTGCATTTCTCTCTCGGCAGACGGATTTGTTGCTCGAAGCCGGACGATCGGGAGCTGTGGTGAATATTAAGAAGGGTCAATTCCTATCACCCTGGGAGGTTCGCCACGCGGTAGAGAAGGTCGAAAGTACCGGGAATCACGGCATCATTATCACCGAGCGCGGGTCTTCATTCGGGTATAACAACTTGGTTGTTGACATGCGTGGCATTCAAGTGATGCGCGAGTGGGGATACCCTGTGGTGCTGGACGTGACTCACGCGCTGCAATTGCCGGGAGGACAAGGAAAGCAAAGCGGCGGCCAACCTGAGTTTATCCAGACTCTAGCACTGGCGGGTGTTGCAGCAGGAGTGGACGGTGTGTTCATGGAAGTTCATGACCGCCCCTCGCAGGCTCTTTCCGACGGCGCCAATGCTCTTGACCTTCGCAACTTTGTGCCACTGGTCCGAAAACTTGTAGAACTTGGGTCGTTCATCCGGCGACGGAAATAGATTCTGCGGGATCACCCATGAACTGCGGAGGTTTGCGCACATGATGCGTCTAGCTTCAACTTGGATCGTCATCCCGTTCCTGATCGCAATCCTGGCCGCTCCGGCCGAAGCCCAGGACTCCTCGGAAATTGCAAAGCTCTTCAAAGAACACGACCTGAAGCAGAACATCGTGAAGCCTCCCAAGGGCCTGTTAAAGCATCCGTACCTCGTCCCGAGCGGGCCTTACTTTCAGCTATTCGATTGGGACATGTACTTCATGGGTGTTGCCCTTAGCTACGATCAGGTGGGCCAGCCCGTGGCGGACTCCGTCAAGGATTTTCTGGAATTCGTAGACGCGAACGCCAACGATGAGGGGTACACGCCGCGCGAAATTGCGCCAGATGCCCTGTGGGCTTTGCCTGAAATGTGCAAGCCGTTTCTGGCCCAGGCGGCGCTTCGGGCTTCGTTGACAATGGGCGGCGCGGATTGGCTAAAGCCCTATTTCATCAGGCTTGAGCACACCATTGCCTTCTGGGAAAATACGCGGCGCTCGCCGGATGGATTCTTCCGATGGTATAACGGTGTGGAAAGCGGAGTCGATAACAATCCCGCGGTTTCAGCCCGACCCGCGAATGTAACGGAGGGGGTGGACCTGCAGTGCTACATTTACCGGGAGTATATGGCCCTGTCTATTTTGGCGGAAAAGCTGGAGCGCCCGCAAGAGGCCGCAGCTTATCGCAAGAAGGCGCAAGACCTGAAGACCCTTGTCCAAGGTAAAATGTGGTCCGATGAAGGTGGCACGTTCCTGAACATTGACTCCGCTACAGGCCAATTCGTGCGCATCAAGACGTGGACCAACTTCGTCCCACTGTGGGCGGGGATCGCAACTCCCGCACAAGCCAAGCGCAGCATTCAGCAGCATTTATTGAACCCTCGTGAATTCTGGGCGGTTTACGGCATACGCACACTAGCGCCCGGCGAGCCGCTTTATAACCCGCGCTCGGGTTACTGGCGCGGTCCCATCTGGGTGATCTCGAACTATCTCCTCATGCACGGGCTGATGAATTATGGCTACAAGAAGGAAGCTCGGGAATTAGGTGAGAAGACGGTGAGCCTGCTGGTCCGCGATCTGCGCGTGACCGGCGGCATGAACGAGTGTTATAACCCGGACACCGGCCAACCCACAGCGGGCGGCCATTTCCTGAGCTGGGACCTGCTCGGTGAGCATATGATCCAAGAGGCCCGGACCGGCTCAG
The DNA here is from genome assembly GCA_937900045.1 of uncultured Acidobacteriota bacterium. Taxonomy (GTDB): domain Bacteria; phylum Acidobacteriota; class Terriglobia; order UBA7540; family UBA7540; genus CALCEB01. The sequence goes on along the minus strand of CALCEB010000230.1, from coordinate 18,001 downwards.
ACCCTACAGCTCTCAGGTCATTTTGAATTTCACTGTGTCCCGCTCCGCCGTTTCACAAATGGAAGAGCGCCGCATCGCTTTGAGAGCTAGTCGAGCCAGTACGCCCAGGATTGGCGCCTTCGTAGTGTCCACAGCCCTTGTTTACTGCCTCGTCACTCCAACGCCAAGGCCAACTCCTCGCCCTTTTCAATCGTGACCTCAGCCGGAAAAGCGAAAACAACCTCGTTTCCAGCTTTTCGCAGCTCGTGCGTCACGTTGCATGAGCCAAGCCTGGCAACGGACGAGTTTGAACCCGGGATTCCCGGCGCGAGCGCCACGGACCGGCACACTAAGCTGCCGTGAAGGACCGATAACGAAAAGGAAGTCGAGCTTTTATTCATTCGCTGCTCGAACAAGCCCCAACCGGAAGCCGTGGACCAGAAGGAGGAGAACCGCTTGGCATGGATAGCCGGTTTCGCCTCGACACTTTTTTCGACGCCGTGGTAGCAAAAGCCGTTCAGGGCCAGCAGCGCCGCCCAACTGGCCATGGGACGGGCGTAATGGTGGCCACACTCGGCTTCGTCCCAGGGGTTACGCCGCTCGCCATCATAACGGCGCCGGATATTTGAGATCAGTTCGATTCCTTCTGAAACTTTGCCGCGATAGAGCATCAAGATGGCAGCCGAGTATTCAAAGCCCGTCATCACCTCTTCAAAGTATGGAAAGGGTGTTTGCGGCCGGTTGCCATGAGGATAGTCACAAATGACGAGCGCCGGCTCATCGTTTAAGGCAAAAGTCCGCATGACACATTCATGATCGTAGAGCGTCCGTTTGTAATTGTATTGGTAAATAGATTCGAGAGCCTTTTGGATGTGTTGCGGGTCAAGCAGCAGGCCAAGGCCCGCGACCCGTGCGAAATACTGCCCCACGAGTTGGTCCACCAGGCAGCCTTCACCAAGTTGAAAGGTGGGATGCTCCGTGTTGGCGGAACCCATTCCTTCCATCAGCCCCTTCGCCACTTGATCCTGTGGAATCGAGCCGATCTTTTGAATGTAATACTCGCCGTTGAAGAGGTTGACGTCAATCCATTCGCTGCCCTGTTGGAAAAGCCGCTGGTATTCCTTAGCCGCTGCGGAGTCTCCTACGGTTCCTGCCATTTCCTCGCCCGCCCGGAGCGCGCCCAAATACCAAATGCCGCAAAGCGGATTCGGACCGATGAACTCCACGTCATAAGTGTTATGTTGCACGCCCTCCATTACCCCATCGCGATTCGCGTCCCAGCCTCCGGGAATCCAGGCAAACTCCAGCGCACGCTTCGCGGCCGGCCACAGATTGCGCAGCCATGGTGTATCGCCGGAGAGCCGCCAGTCATAATAGAGCTTCATGATGCAGGCCATCTGCCCATCCGCTGCGGCCACACCGAAGTGTTCGATTCCATAGGGAAGGAGTTCGCGATAATCCATTAATCCTTCAGAGTCTGTCAGGAAGCCGAACTGTTGTTCACGGAGCGAGCGGGAAAGTTGCGGGAAGACGTTCGCAATCGTGGCTTCGTATGCGTAAACGTGAGTGCAGTTTCCGAAGCAACAGCCGGATTGGTCATTCGAGCCCTCAAAGCCGTGGAAGGAGCCGTCCTGGGTGCGGAAGCTGGTCGGGGTGACCAACGTAGAAAGATTGGCTGAGGCTGCATCCAAGACGGCGCCGGGTAGCGTGGTCGCTCGCAGAGCTGAAGCGAACTGCTTCGTAAGGCTTTCGAGCTGGGGCAAATGCTCCGCGGTATATTCGGCGGCTGCCCAGGCGTCCTGGAAGCGGGCGCAGTAATGGTTTCCGATCAAATCGTTTTCGTGTCCTTTGGGCGCTGCCCAGCCGCACCGCGACGGCGTGCGGTTGGGAAAATGCCAGCCCAGAAGGAACGTAAATTGAGCCTTGCCGGCCGCCGGAATCTCACGTTGAAGGCAAAGAGAACCGATGGCCGTTCGGGCCGGTGCTTCCGGACCTAACTCACCGTCACTCGAAAAATCATCCCAGAAGAGCAATGGGCTTTCCCACCAACGGGCGCTGGGCCAACCTCGCAAATAGGTGAGCTTGCCACCATTTGTGCGCAATATGGCAAGGGCAAACGTTCCAGCCAGTGGGTTCGACGGCGGAAGAAAGGGATTTTTCATCAGCAAACCATCCAGCCGTTGACTCATGCGATGTTCATTAACGCGTCCGTATGCGCCGGTGGAATCACCGCCCTTATTGCTCTCCTTGCCCACCGGATTTTCAATCGAGAAGGCGATGGCAACTTTGGCGCGCGCCGCTCCTGGGTTGGTCACGGTGTACCGAAGGATGGCGGCGGGAAGGCCCGAATCGTCCGGTTCCAGCGGAATAAAAGGAGTGAAGGCTTCCAAGTTCACCTTGACAGGGAAATCGCCATCTTCAAAATCCACGTGGGCCAACGGAAACTCACCAGTAAATGTGCAAGAGGCAAGCCTCGGGAGACCGGGGACGTTGGCGGATCCGAGGCCGCTGGGTCCTTCATACGGAGGCAGAATGCGAGCTTCGACCACTCGCGCCGTGGGTTTTCTGTTTCCAACCTGGGCCCAAATCGAAGGGAAGGCATAATCTGGCGAATTGCCTTTATCCGGACGGTTGAAAATCCACCATTCCTGCAGTTGCCCGCGGCCGCCCAACCCGATGCTGCCAGCCCCCACTCCGCCCAAAGGGAAGGAAATCATCTTCCGCTGGTTACCTGTGAACCGGCGTGGGAATTCAATGGAATCTAGACGCGAGTCCGGCCTGAGTTGCTTCTGGTCCGGTTTTTCGGCATGAGCTCCACCTGCTACCCCACCGGGAATCGTCACTGCGCCCGCGCCGAGCGCCACGGTTTTCAGAAACCGTCTTCTACCCTTCTTTCTAATAGACTTTGCCATTTTTCAACCTCTTCTCTTCGGACAGCAGATAACATTTGACTCCGGTTCGTTTATCATACTTAACATCTTTGACATCTTTCCATTTTTCGCCTGGCGCCATCGTCAGGCAGGAGTTGGATTTCCGCATTCGGAGCAAGGCTTTTTCCAGTCCTGCCTCTTACTCCAAAACCGGAATCCCCCCCTTATTCGCACACTTCCTCTCTTGCCGGGAGGGTTATGGTAGCTTTTTCGGCTCCAAGCGCGTAAGAGAAATCCCGACCTAGACTCCTCGACCCGGAGATGTAACGCCAAACGAGGCAAGTTTGGGCCGTCTCCTTACTCCAAACCCATCCCCCCAATTGGAGTGGGCCGAGTGGCCGGACGGACGAGCGTGCGATCCGTTCTAGCCCTCCGGGAAATCAGCAAAAGGCCCTCCCCAGCTTTCCTACATTGCGGCGGTTGTGAGCCGTCCGTTATAATCAAATTGACTCCTGGTCCAAGAAAGTTTGGGCGCATCCGGATACCTCCGGGCAGGGAAACCTTCGGTTCTCGTATGCTCAATAGACTCCGCCCGCTTTTCCCTTATCTGGCGCGCTACAAAAAGCAATACGTAGCCGGTTTTGCTGCGCTTCTGGTGGCTCAGTGCGTCGGCGTGATTATACCGCTGATTATCAAGGCGGGAATTGATGGCATGATTCACCGCGTTGGCGCGGGCAGACTCCTGGATTATACCGGGCTGATCCTGGCGGTGGCGCTCGTCAAGGGTTTCTTCCAATTCTGGATGCGATGGATTCTGATCGGCGCTTCCCGTGACATTGAATACGACCTCCGCAATGATCTTTTCTCCCACCTCATGCGCTTGTCCCAGCGCTATTACAACCAGACCCGGACGGGCGACCTGATGTCGAAGCTGACCAATGACCTGAACGCCGTGCGCAACCTGGTGGGACCGGGCATTATGTATTCGGCATCCACGGTGGTGGTGGGCGTGGCCTGCATCGGCCTGATGATTCATCTCGATTGGCGGCTGACGCTGATGGCGGTGGCGCCGCTGCCGCTGGCTTCGATTGCCGTCAAGTTTTTCGGGCAGAAGATTCATGACCGTTTCGAGAAAATCCAGGCGATGTATTCAGAGGTCACGGAGCGGGTGCGGGAAAATCTAGCGGGCGTGCGCGTGATCCGCGCTTTCTGCCAGGAACCGGCGGAGATTGAAACATTCCGCGGCATGAGCCAGGAATTTGTGGAGAAGAACAAGCGCCTCATTTGGATCACCAGTTTCCTGTGGCCGTCGCTGGCGTTGTTGTTTTCTGCTTCTTTCCTGCTCATTCTACTGGTGGGTGGCCGCCACGTGATAGACGGCAGAATCTCCTTGGGCACTTTCACGGCTTTTAATCTTTACCTGATGTATCTGATCTGGCCCATCATTGCGCTGGGCTGGGTGACGAATCTGGTGCAGCGCGGACTTGCCTCGCTGCGGCGTCTCTGGACCATCTTCGAAGCGCAAACCGACATTGATGACCGCTCCGTTTCCCCCGATGCGCCGCGGAGTTTGCAGGGAGAGATAGAATTCTGCAATCTCAGTTTTTCCTATAACGGCGTTCCGGTGCTGACAAATATTAATCTCCACATTCCAGCGGGGAAGACGGTGGCGATTGTGGGGGCGACGGGATCCGGGAAATCGACTCTGGTAAGCCTTGTACCCCGGCTCTACGATGCCCCGGAAGGCAGCTTGCTGATTGACGGCGTGCCGGTCCGGCAGATCCCGCTGGCCGCCTTGCGGCAGGCCATTGGATTCGTCCCGCAGGAAAGCTTCTTATTCAGTGAAACGATCCGGGAAAACATCAAGTTCGGATCTCCCGCTTCGCCGGATGAGGAAGTGGAACGGGCCACGGAAATCTCAAACGTTCTGCCGGAAATCAGCAGCTTTCCCAAGGCTTTCGACACTTTTGTGGGTGAGCGCGGAATCACGCTTTCCGGCGGGCAGAAACAACGCACGGCCATCGCCCGAGCCGTCATCCGCGACCCGCGCATCCTGATTTTGGATGACGCGCTTTCCAGCGTCGACACCGGCACGGAAGAAAAAATTCTGAACCGCCTCACGGAAGTTATGGCGGGGCGGACCACGCTCATGATCTCCCATCGCGTCTCCACCATTCGTAATGCGGATGAAATCGTGGTGCTTGACCACGGAGAGATTGTGGAGCGGGGAACTCATGAAGAGCTCCTTAGCATGAACGGCTTTTACACCGAGCTTTACAACCGGCAACTGATCGAAGAGGCGCTGGAGAAAGAGGCGTAAGGACTGCTGAAGGCTTTCGATACGGCGGTCGATTTCGAATCTTCAACCGGAATTTTGATGTTGGCGGCACCCACAAACTAATATGGCGGATAACCTGCACGAAGAGGAAATTTTAGGCAAGGCTTACGACTCGCGGCTGATGAGGCGGCTACTAACCTATCTGGCCCCTTACCGCCTGGTGGTGGCCGTGGCCTTGGCCGCCATCTTATTTTACGGAATTCTGCAGGCCATTCCTCCCTACTTGTTGAAGCTGGAAGTGGACCTTTATCTCGATCCTCACAGTCATGGGCACATTCCGGCGCTCTTCGTTCATTTCCTGAACAAAAACCCAAAGACCGGAATCCTGCAGATCGCTTTCGAGCTCTTTCTGCCCTGTGTTATCGCAGCGTTTCTGCTCGAGTTTGGCCAGTCCTATGCCATGCAGTTGGTAGGGCAAAAGGTGATGTACGACTTGCGGAATCAGATATTCACGCACCTGCAGCGGCTGGAAATGAGCTTCTTTGACCGTAACCCGGTGGGCCGCCTGGTGACGCGGGTCACGACGGACGTCGATGTGCTGAACGACTTGTTCGCTTCGGGGGTGGTGGCCATTTTCGGAGATTTCTTCACGCTTCTGAGCATCGTCGTGGTGATGTTGAAGATGAACTGGAAGCTGGCGCTGCTCACGTTTTCAGTGTTGCCCCTGATAATTGTCACCACCATGGCGTTCCGCCGCGTGGTACGTGAATCCTATCGCCGTATCCGCATCGCCATCGCCCGCATCAACGCTTACCTTCAAGAGCACTTGAGCGGGATGGCCACCTTGCAACTGTTCGGCCGCGAAGAGAGGTGCTTGGAAGAGTTCGAGAACATCAACAGCACCCACATGGGGGCGTATAAAGATTCAATTTTGGCTTACGGCCTGTTCTACCCTGCGGTAGAATTCCTGGGCCTTCTGGCGGTCGCCATCATCATCTGGCGCGGCGGCGTGATGAGTCTGCATGGTGCGGTTTCCGTGGGCACGGCGATTGCCTTCATTCAATATTCCCAGCGATTCTTCCGTCCCATTCAGGATTTGAGCGATAAATACAACATCCTGCAATCCGGCATGGCCAGCTCGGAGCGCATCTTTAAGCTGCTGGATACTCCGGTGAACATTCAGGATCCCGAAGACCCGGTGGCTCTGAACGGCGAGGCGGCGCGCGTGGAATTCCGCGATGTCAGCTTCGCATATAACCCTGGCCAGCCGGTTGCGAAGAACGTGTCATTCACCCTCGATCCCGGAGAGACGGTGGCCGTCGTCGGACACACCGGCGCCGGCAAGACCACGCTCACCAGCCTGCTGCTGCGCTTCTATGAAGTGCAGGACGGAGAAGTGCTAATGAATGGAGTGGACATCCGCCGCCTTCGCTTGAGCGATCTGCGCAAGAACTTCGGGATGGTATTGCAGGATCCGTTCCTGTTCTCCGGGACGATTGAGAGCAACATCCGGTTGGGTACGGCGTGGATTACGGATGACGAGGTGAGGGAAGCGGCGCGGCGCGTGAATCTGCTGAACTTTGTGGAGAGCCTTCCGGAAGGCTTTAAGGAACCGGTGCGGGAAAGAGGCGTCACGCTTTCCACCGGCCAGAAACAGCTTGTCTCCTTTGCCCGGGCTCTTGCGCACAGTCCCAAGATTCTGATCCTGGATGAGGCCACGTCGAGTGTTGATCCTGAAACCGATCACATGATCCGCGAGGGCCTTCGTTCCCTCCTCCAGGACCGCACCGCGCTGGTGATTGCCCACCGCCTTTCAACCATTCAGAATGCCTCGAAGATCATCGTGATGCACAAGGGCCGCGTGCGCGAGATGGGAACGCACCGCGAGTTGCTGGAGAAGCGCGGGATTTATTACAAGCTCTACCAGTTGCAATACAAGGATCAGGAACTGCCCGCGGTCGAGAGCTATCCATCCGGGCGTATTGGAATCAGGGATTATGAACAATAGCAGGGGTGGGGAATCTAACAAGCGGAAGAGGAATTCCGGGATCCATAATGGAAATGATTTCAGCAAAAGCGTTCGCAGGAGGAATGCCAGGCGTTATCGGGAGGGAACCAATGTCGTAGTTCTTGATCCCGATGTTTCGCGTGTTTTCCGGATTCTGAGTCAGTAAACAGAACCCTCCGCAGCGTTGCGCGATTTGCCAAGGAACTCCATTTCCGGAAGTCCGCTGAACAATCCCGCTGAGGCTTGATTGCCTTATGGCTGAGGTCTCCATCATGATGGTGGCAGGCGAGCATTCGGGTGATGTCTATGGAAGCCAGCTTGCCTCGACGCTCCGCGAACGGCTGCCGGAGGTTGAGATTTTCGGTTGTGGCGGGGAGGAGATGCGCCTCGGCGGGGTCCAGACGGTGGTGGATGCGCATCAGTTCGCGATGGTCGGAATCACCGAGGTGGCAGCAGGCTTGCCTCGCGCCTATCGGGCTTTTCATCTATTGCTGCGCCAAGCTGCAAACCGCAAGCCCAAGCTTGCGGTGCTGATTGATTCGCCTTCGCTCAATATGCGCTTGGCAAAACGGTTGAAGCGGATGGGTATTCCTGTCATGTACTTCATTAGCCCGCAGATTTGGGCCTGGAAAAAGTGGCGCTTGCGGCAACTGACAAGTTTGGTTGACCGGATGGTTTGCATCTTTGATTTTGAGGAGGAGATTTACCGGAAGGTTGGGATTCCGGTCAGCTATGTGGGGCATCCCCTGGTGGACCGGGTGCGGCCCCGGCGCAACCGCGAGCAATTCTTTAATGAGACAAGAATGAATCAGGACCTGCCACTGGTAGCGCTGCTCCCCGGCAGCCGGGCCATCGAGCTTAGCTATAACTTGCCACCCATGATCCATGCAGCCGCGCGATTGGCCGCTGCGAGACCCATCCAATTCGTGCTGGCGCTGGCCCCTGGACATGACAGAGTAGAGGCCGAATCCCGCATTCACCAGATTGACCCACGCCCCTTGCCTCTTTGCATCCTGGCCAATTCAACCTACGATGCACTGGCACACTCGACCGCCGCAGTGGTGGCGAGCGGCACGGCGACGGTCGAGGCGGCGCTTCTCGAATGCCCGATGGTGGTGGTTTACCGCATCTCTCCCGTCACCGCATTTTTCGCGCGGTTCATGCTGGATGTTCCCTTTTATAGCATGGTCAACCTGTTAGCGGGCAAGCGGGTGGTGACGGAACTGATTCAGAAAGATTTGACGGCGGAGCGAATTGACGCGGAGTTGAAGCAATTGCTGGACTCTCCTTCGCACCGTGAGGCGATGAGGCAGGAACTTCGCGGCATCCGGTTGCGCCTCGGCGGTAGCGGGGCCATCGGCCGGGCTGCCAGTGTGGTTATAGAAATGTTAAAAACCACGGAGTTAATGCCCAGGCTATCGTAAGCTCTAAGTAGGACGCGGGAATAAAAGCTCCAATGCCTGACATCTTAAGTGTAGCGAAGAGCTTGCCCGGAGCGAAGCGAACGGGATCCCTGTCATTTATTTTCAATGCAATACGGGGTTTCTTCGCTTCGCTCGGCATGACAGTTCAGCGTTTTTCAGCAACCTGCGAAGTGCAGGCGGCGAGTCGCGCCGGTCACCGCCCGGGCCGGAGCAACGATTCCCGATGTTATATAATCAAAGTAATTGAGGAAGCAGGACCGGTGCGCGCTACCCCGCATGGTTCCGGGTTTCCAGATAAGAGGTATCAATCCATTCGCCGATACAGACCTCACTCGTGCAGGGTTCTCGAAGCACGGAGCCGCACATGACGACACGTCGGGCACGGTCCAGGACTGAACCCAAAGGAGGAAGCTTGTGGAAACAGGAGCAGATCAGGCCGTTCGTTATCATGGCCATAGCCATTTTGTGGGCGGCGCTGCCAGCTTCCGGCCAGACTCCATCTTCGCGTTTCGAGGTCACGCATTACAACATTGACGCGACGCTGTACCCTTCGACCCACGTCCTTGCAGCGAAGGTTGCCGTCGATCTGACTCCAAGAACCGACCTCACGGAAGCAGACTTCACACTGGATAGCGCTCTTAGAGTGAAAAAAGTGATCGATGCGCAAGGACAGCCCGTCTCCTTTCAGCAGCAAGGGTTGAGCTTGAGCCTTTCCTTCCTGAATCCGCTTCCCCAGGGTAAGCCGGCCATGGTCGCGGTGGAGTACAGCGGCCTGCTGGCTTCGGCGGACGGCAGCCCAGTTGAGGATTTGAAACTGGCCTATGTGGGTACCGAAGGGTCTTATCTTCTCTATCCCGCCTGTTGGTTTCCTGTGAATCAGTATGGCGTGAACCGCTTTTCCTCCACCCTGAGGATCACCGTGCCTTCCGGCGAGACGGTGATCGCTTCAGGTGAAGCTGCGCAGCCGGAAACGGCATCGGACGGGGTGACCTACACTTTCAATTATGCTCACAGCTCATTTCCGGGCACCGTCATTGCGGGCAAGTACTCCATCCAGCCGGTGACGGCAGCGGGGGCGAACATCACGATCTATCTGAAGCCCGGCCAGGGAAAGTTTGCGTCGAGCTACGGGGATGAGGCCCAAAAATGCCTCGAGTTCTACTCAACCAAGTTTGGGCCGCTCCCCGACGGCCACCTTTCCATCGTCGAAATCGACAATGAAACGGTGGGTGGATATTCGGCTCCCGGCGTGGTGGCGTTAGCCAGCCGTGGGTTCAGCCAGCCTGTGAATGTAAAGCTGCTGGCGCATGAGATTTCGCACCAGTGGTGGCGTTGTCTGGTAAGCCCGGCGTCACCAGATGACGCTTTTTTGGACGAAGGCTTAGCCACTTATTCTGCGGCCATGTACTTGCAGTATGCGGAGGGCGAGGGGGCTTTCGAGACCGAGATGCAGCAGATTTCCATTGGCGCCCTGACTCACGAAAGTGCGGCGCCCATTGCCCAGGCGTCTCAGTTGCACGAATTCACGCCGGAGTACGAGTCCGTGGTCTTTGACAAGGGCGCAATGGTGTTCCACATGCTCCGCTGGGTGATTGGTAACAGTAATTTTATGAATACTTTACACGCCATGGCCCAACAGTACGCCTGGAAATCGATTTCCATCCGCCAATTCCAGAAGCTTGCAGAAACTGAGAGCCACCAGCAGCTTACCTATTTCTTTGCGCAGTGGGTCGATTCGACGGGCGTGCCGCAGTTCAAGCAAAGTTGGGCTATTTACCGCACCCAGACCGGCTATCAGGTGGTGGGAAAGGTCCAGCAGGATCTCGACATCTTCCGGATGCCGATTGACATCCGCGTCTACGTTCGCGGCCGGCCCATGGTGAACGACCGCCTGGAGATGGTGGGTACCGCCGCCGACTTCACCATTGACACCAAGGGGCGTCCCACCCGCGTGGTTATTGATCCGGCGAGCGCGATCCTGAAATACACGGCGCAGACGAAGATTCAGGTGGAGATGGCCCGGGCGGACCAACTCTACCAAGAGCAGGCTTACTTCGAGGCCATCAAAGCTTACCGCCAAGTGCTGGAGTTGAATCCCAATGATTCCCTGGCTCATTACCGCATCGGCGAGACGCTCTTCAAGCTGCACAACTACAATGCGGCGCTCGAGGAGTTCCGGCAGGTCTTGAACGGAGACTTGCAACCCAAGTGGGTCGAGGTTTGGAGCTATCTGGAGATCGGCAAGATATTCGATGCGACCGGGCAGCGCGACCGCGCCTTGAATGAGTACCAACGGGCGCTGCAAACCAACGACAACACTCAGGGCGCTCTAGACCAGGCTAACCTCTACATGAAGAAGCCCTACGCTGAAAAGTCGAAATCCATCACTTGAAGCACCGGATACCACCGGGTGCCAGCCGGTTCTCCTGCGGCAAGTTCAGCGACCCTGGAGTCAACCAAGCTCCGGGATTTTTTGGATTGATGAAACCCCTAACGGAACTCCCGCATCTTATTGAATGCAAGGCAACAAGTATTGCATACACCTTTGTTGGAAATATCCCTAGAGCCTCAAATGTCCGTGAAACCGGTCAATGGCGCGATCTCAAGGGTCTGCGCTTTCGAGCTAGTGTCATCAACGTCTAATTAATTGAGAAGGGTTGGATGTGGAAGATTGAGCTACCCCAGAGGCCGGTTATTGAAATGGAGACCGCCGCTACAGCCGCGAAAACGTACCACTACCCGCTTTCGCGCCGGATGGTCATAACCTGTGCAAAGATGAGATCTTTTGAGCCGTGTTTGATCCGGCTGCATTGAACAAGGAGGATTTTTCAAATGCGTCGCATTAACAAACAGTTCTGGCGCGACAACTTTATGGGCCTCAGCCTGACGCTGATTGGCCTGCTGCTTCTCTCTTTATCGCTCGTCACGCACTACAACCGGAAAGGCGATGTTCATTTTGCATTGGCCAACGGAAGCGGGCTGACGGGCGCCGACATCGACTCACTTCAGCGAATGAACGAAGCCTTCGAGCGGATTGCCGATAATGTCAGGCCGGCCGTCGTGAGCATTCAGTCCCTTCATGTGGTTAAGGTCCAGCAGTCGCCTTTTATGATGGACCCCTTCTTCCGGCAGTTCTTCGGCAACATGTTCCCCAACGTCCCGCAGCAACAGAAGGAGCACGCTCTAGGTAGCGGTGTCATTGTTTCCTCAGACGGCTACATCGTTACCAACAACCACGTCATCAAGCAGGGCAAGGATATCAAAGTGACGCTTCCTGACCACCGGGTTTTCAGCGCCAAAGTGGTGGGAGCTGATCCGCAAACGGACGTCGCCGTGGTCAAAATTGACGCCACGGGTCTTCCTACAGTGCCTTTTGCCGACTCTTCCACTCTTCACGTCGGAGACATTGTGATGGCTTTTGGCAATCCCTTCGGGCTGAGCTTTACGGTGACTCGTGGCAGCGTCAGCGCCTTGGGCCGGGCTGGACTCGGCATCGAGCAGTACGAGGACTTTATCCAAACCGACGCCGCCATCAATCCCGGCAACTCCGGCGGTCCGCTGGTGAACATTCACGGCCAGGTGGCGGGCATCAACACCGCCATCTTCAGCACCAGCAGCGGTCCCAACGGTGAAGGTGGATTTAACGGGATTGGATTTGCAATTCCGGCGAACGTTGTGAAACATGTCATGCAGGACCTGATCAAGAACGGCAAAGTCAGTCGCGGCTACCTCGGTGTGGGTATTGAGGATCTGAATTCTGCCCTGGCCAAGCAGTTCAACGTGCCGGACACTTCCGGGGTGCTCGTGACCCAGGTTGAACCGGGATCGCCTGCGGAGAAGGCGGGACTGAAATCCGGGGACGTGATCCGCACGCTGAATGGCCAGAATGTGCCCAGCCGGGGTTTGCTCTCTTCCATCGTGGCCAATAGCAGCCCGGGAACTCAGGTCAACCTGGGCATCCTCAGAAATGGCAAGACGATGTCCATTAAGATGACCCTCGGCGAACAACCGGCCAATTTCCCAAGTGGAGGTCCTGGAGGTGGGCAAGGTCCAGGCATGGGCCAAGCTCCGTCTCAGGGCGCTTTGGCAGGCGTCCAAGTCCAAAATATTGACGCGGACATTCGCAGCCAGCTTGGTTTGCCCCAAAACTTGCACGGGGTTGTCATCTCGCAACTCGATCGCAATAGCCCCGCGGCACAAGCGGGCATCGGCCGTGGTGACGTGATTATGAGCATCGACCGCCATCCCGTGGCCAACGTGTCTGACTTCAACCGTCTTGCGGCCGCGGCAACGGGGCAGACGCTGATCCGGCTGTACCATCAAGGTGGAATTGTCTACGTTGTGGTCTCACCCAGCAGCGGTGGCAACGGGGATAACAATCCGTAGGACTCATTCCTCAACGGGCTGGCGGCGGAATCTCCATGCCGCTGCCAGCCTTCAGATGATCCCAAAGGCGGGCATATCAAGCCGAAGCTGGATTGTGTGGGGGAATGTCAGGCGTTGGAGACGGCTTGGTCTTGGCCTTTGCCGGAACCGGCCGCTGGCGGCGGAGCGCCCGCTCCGTGGCACTTCTTATACTTCTTGCCGCTGCCGCACGGGCAGGGGTCGTTGCGGCCAATCTTCTCTTTGCGGATGACCTGCTGAGGCTTTTCCATGGCGGCGCCCGCCCCCACCATTTTCATCTCCGCCTGCTCGCGCCGCTTGCGGCGCTGGTACTGCTTGATCATTTCCTCTTCTTCTTCGGGCGTGCGCAGCAGGAACAGATAACGCAGCGATTCGTCCTCGATGCGGTCCATGAGCGCTTCAAACGTGTCATAAGCCTCGCGCTTGTACTCCACCAGCGGATCCCGCTGTCCATAGCCACGAAGGCCAACGCCTTCCTTCAGGTGGTCCATGGTCAGCAAGTGGTCCTTCCAAAGCGAATCCACCACTTGCAACAGGATCATGCGTTCGTGGGAGCGCATGCGTTCGCTGCCCCACACCTTTTCGCGTTCCTCGTAACGGTCATGGACGATTTGCTTCAGATCGTCCGTGGTGATATCGATGACTTTCGGATCAAATTGCAGGTTTTCAAACTTGCGGAGATCGATACCAAAGCGGCCCCAGAACTCCGCGCGCAAGCCTTCAATGTTCCATTCGTCAAAGCGCTTATCCTTGGGGCAGAAAGTGGCCACCAGCCAATCCACCACGCGGTCGGCCGAATCGAAAATGGTTTCTTTCTGGTCCAGGCCTTTCAGCAGCTCGTTGCGGCGGCCGTAGATGGTTTCCCGCTGCTTGTTCATCACATCGTCATATTCCAGCAGGTGCTTGCGGGATTCGAAGTTCTGCGCCTCCACGGACTTCTGCGCGGCCTCAATGCGCTTGGAGATCAGGCGGGACTCGATCGGCACGCCCTCTTCCATTCCCAGACGGTGCATGATCTTGGAGATCCGCTCACCGGCGAAGATGCGCAACAGGTCATCCTCCAGCGACATGTAGAAGCGGGATGATCCCGGATCGCCCTGGCGGCCGGCGCGGCCCCGCAACTGATTATCAATGCGGCGGGACTCATGCCGTTCGGTGCCCAGGATGTGCAATCCGCCAAGCGCGACCACCTGGTCATGCTCGACATCGGTTGTGGACTTATGGCGGCTGACGAACTGCGCCCATTTTTCGCGCCAGCGTTCGTAAGCCTCGTGGTAGGTCTTGAACTCTTCCTCGGGGGCGCCCACTTGCGGCCGCTCCGGAGGCTCCGGATCAATTCCTTGTTCGCGGTATTTCTCCGGAGACTTGCGGAAATCCTCCCGGGCCAGAAATTCCGGATTGCCTCCCAGCAGAATATCCGTGCCGCGCCCGGCCATGTTGGTGGAAACGGTCACCGCGCCGATGCGCCCCGCCTGGGCCACGATCAAGGCTTCGCGCTCGTGCTGCTTGGCGTTGAGGATGTTATGCTTCAGTTCGCGCTGGCTCACCACTTCCGCGAATCGCGCCGGAGAGCATTGGATGCCGATCAGGTAGTCGAGGACGGGCAGAATTTTGTCAGTATTGGCGGCGGGGGATGATCCATTGCTGGTTTCTTTCACCAGCCGGATAATACCTTGAACCACGCCCGGGCCGGTGATCAAATCCTGGGAGTCAGCGGCGCTGCGCTTCACCGATTTCAAAAGCGCCTGCAGAAAAGTGGCATTTGCCTCGGAGCCGTTGGCCGTGCCCTGGAATGCTTTCTGGCTCAGCACTTTTTGAACCTGAGTCGCAGGGACTTCGGCCCGCGTCAACCATTCGAAGGCCGGACCGTGCCGCTCCACCAGGGATTCCGCCCACCTCTGAACCTTGGGGCCTTCCAGTCCTGCCGCTTTCAGCAGTTCAAGCAAGCGCAGCGGCAACGCTCCGGATTTACGAAGGACGGCGCTGAGCTTTTCCGACTTCTCAATGGCAATGGTGCCCACCAATACCGGCTGGCCGCGCAGGTGAAATTCTTTGATTTCCTCGATCACGGCATTGAACTTTTCCCGTTCCGTGCGGTAAACCACGTCGGGATTTTCCATGCGGATCAGTTCCCGGTTCGTCGGGATCACCACCACTTCCAGTTCATAAATCTTTTCAAATTCCGCTGCCTCGGTTTCCGCCGTGCCGGTCATGCCGGCGAGCTTTTTGTACATGCGGAAATAATTCTGAAAGGTGATGGTGGCAAGAGTCTGGTTTTCCTTTTCAATCTTGACGCCTTCTTTGGCTTCAATCGCCTGATGTAAGCCATCACTCCAGCGGCGCCCGGGCATCAGGCGGCCGGTAAACTCATCCACGATAATGACTTCGCCATCCTTCACCACATAGTCTTTGTCGAGGTGGAACAGGGCGTGCGCCTTCAGCGCCTGGTAGATGTGGTGGATGTAATCCGCATTGGCGGGGTCGTAGAGATTCTCCAGTCCCAGCAGCTTCTCGGCTTTTTCAACGCCAGGTTCCTTGATGCTGGCGGTGCGCAGCTTCTCATCCACGTCGTAATCTTCTCCCGGCGTGAGATGCGGAATAATCTTGTCAATGCGGTAATACTTTTCAGTGGATTCTTCGGAGGAGCCGGAAATAATGAGCGGAGTGCGCGCTTCGTCAATCAAAATCGAGTCCACTTCATCGACGATGGCGTAATGGTGCTCGCGCTGCACGCAATCGGCGAGCTCGAACTTCATATTGTCGCGCAAATAGTCGAAGCCGAACTCGTTGTTGGTGCCGTAGGTGACGTCGGCGTGGTAAGCGTTGCGGCGCTCATCGTCGTCCAGGTCATGGACAATCACGCCCACGCTCAGGCCCAGCAGGCGGTAAATAGGTCCCATCCAGGCAGCGTCGCGCTTGGCCAGGTAATCATTCACCGTAATGACATGGACGCCTTTGCCTTCGAGAGAATTCAGATAGACGGGGAGCGTGGCGACCAGCGTCTTGCCTTCGCCCGTCTTCATTTCCGCGATCTTGCCCTGATGGAGGACCATGCCTCCGATCAGTTGAACGTCAAAGTGGCGCATGCCCAGGGTGCGGCGGCCGGCCTCGCGGCACAAGGCAAACGCCTCCGGCAGGATGTCATCGATGGTTTCGCCCGCAGCCAGGCGCTGCTTGAACTTGGCGGTAAAAAGCGGGAAATCCGTGTCCGCAAGTTTCTGCATTTCCGGCTCAAGCCGGTTGATGGACTCCACCCGGGCCTCAAGCGCCTTCAGCTCGCGGTCGTTCTTGGTGCCGATGACCTTGCCCAGCGCGATTTCAAAAAATCTACTTCCCATGCGTCTCCAATATTTAGATGCTGAACCTAGCTATCTAATCCATTCTAGGGGCGCTTCCGCGGATTAGCAAGCGACGGATATCCCGGGTGGTGGCGCTCGGAGCTTACCCAGACCGGGAGCGGGGAAAACCGCAGAGGACCCAGGTCCGGCCACCGCCACCACAACGCCACCCGGTGCCAAGCCAAACCGGAAACCCTCCGACCAAACCTAAGATTCCACAGACGACAAAATAACTCCTTTGTTTTTTGTTAAATGCTTAGCTTTGGTCGAAAAATGCATGTTACCCTTTTAGATTCAATCGATTACGAGAATTCTTAGCTTTGGCATTTAGCCCTTTCCCTTGAGACTTCCTTTGTTTTCAATAAGTTTTAGGTTTGTTTCTGAAAGGAATCCCTTAGTGCTCCGATTCGATCTTCCCGGTGCGATCCCTGGGGCACGAGGACTTCTGGGCAATGGCGCGGCGAGCTTCAGGCGCTGCCGTGAGTAATACCTTTGAATTCGTAGGGATACTCCCTTGCAGGGAATTTGGAGTCGCGTACAAGGAACAATCTATACGCCCGACACGAAGACAGGCGCTACGAGGGTTAGCCAAACGCTAACAAAATACTGGATGTTTGTCAAGGGGAAAGATAGATTGTAGCGCCGGTGTTCCCACCTGCATTTGATTTAATCCGAGCGTTATCCTCAGCACCATTGACGCTCCGGCGTGGGACATCCGCCGCCAGTCCGATGCGCGGATGAGGACAGCCGCGCTACAGCGAGAGCCTTGCGCACTAAACCGTAGAGTTGTACGATAAACCGCCAAAAGGAACCTCGCGGGCTACACCACAAAACAACAAGGGAGGTGCACTATGATAACTTCTGGATCTTGGATCTTTGCGGGGTTGCTAATCGTGGGGCTCACGGCGGCATCGCCTGCCGCCAGGGCCGCCGGCAAGGAAGAGCAGGAAATCCGCGGGCTCGAACAGCGCTTTGCGGCGGCGGTCCGGGCCAAGGACGTGGACGCCATCATGAAGGCGTATGTGCCGGGCAGAGAGTTGTTTGTCTTCGATGTGGACCCCCGCGCCAGCACGTTGGCTTCGACGACTACAAGAAAGACTGGCAGGGCTTCTTTAGCGCCTTCCCGGGTCCGGTTGACAAGTTTGAAGTCGATGACCTTCACATTGTGACCGGCAGGATGCTGGCCTACTCGCACTGTATTCAGCCCCTGATCGTGACCGCAAAGGATGGCTCGAAGTTCAGCATCACCCTGCGGGTGAGCGACTGCTATCGCAAGATCAACGGCAAGTGGTTGATTACCATGGAGCACGTTTCCGTTCCGGTCGACCTCGAAACCGGCAAAGCGGACCTGGCCTCAAAGCCCTGATTGTCCCCGGCGAAGCGGAGTGGCCACGGGTAGTGTTTTTCCGTCCGTGGGCCTTTCGGGGTAGGGGGAATCAAAGCACGAGTAAAGGCGGCGACCTGCGAATTGCAAAATGAATGTGGCAAGTTGACACTGGAGTCTCATCCAAACTTCGAGTGCTGTCATTCTGAAGCGAGCGTAGCGAAGCGAAGAATCCCTGTATTTGATGTCTTTCAGGGCAGCGAATGGGCGAACATACTCGGCGGGGTTTGCCACGAGAAGAAATACCGGGATCCTTCGCGGAGTTTACCCTGAGCGAAATGCCGGGATTCTTCGCTACGCTCAGAATGACAGGCGA
>CALCEB010000229.1 GCA_937900045.1 uncultured Acidobacteriota bacterium | reverse complement strand
GTCTGAATGGCAGGTTGGATATCGCCATTCGGGGTGGCGTCATTGTGGAGGTTGGTCCTTCTCTTCGCGCGCCGGACGGAAGCGCCGAAAATGGTTTGGACGGCGCCTATGTCTGCCCTGGGTTGATCGACCTTCACGGCCATTGGTATGAAGGGAGCGCCTGGGGAATTGATCCCGACCTTTGCCTGCAAAGGGGAGCATCCACCGTCGTTGATGCCGGTACAACAGGGTTCATCAATTTTCCCGAGTTCCATCGGCACGGGATCGCCGCAGCCCGCGTCCGGGTCTTAGCCTTTGTGAATATTGCCGCCTGCGGTATTCCTACTTCGTTCGCAGGAGAGCTTGAGGATCTGCGTTATTCGCGTCCTGCGGAAACTATCAGCGTCCTGGAGGAGTTTCCTGGCATTGCCATGGGTGTGAAAGTTCGAATGAAGGAGGGACATAGTCCGAAAGCATTCGACGACGCGCTGAAGGCAGCGCAGCAAGCGCAGCGGCCGCTGATGGTGCATATCGGAAAGGGGGCGCGGACTCCCGAAATCTTGCGGCGGCTGCGTCCCGGTGACATTGTGACGCACTGCTTCGAGGGCCGGGGAGACGGCATTGTGGAGAACGGGAATCTGATCCCGGCCGCTCAAGATGCTCGCAAAGAAGGAGTGGTTTTTGACGTGGGCCACGGTTCGGGCAGCTTTAGCTGGGAAGTCGCGCGCCGCGCCTTTGAACATGAGTTTTACCCCGATACCATCAGCACGGACCTGCATCGCTATTCGGTGGAACGCTGGGCCTTTGACATGCCCACCACCATGACCAAGTTTCTGCACTTGGGAATGTCCCTCGAGGACATTGTTCTGAAATCGACCTGGGCTCCCGCGAAAGCGATTGGACAAGCGCCGGGATTGGGAACGATGCGTGTGGGAGCGGTCGCAGACCTCTTCGCCTTTAGGCTCGAAGACGGAGAATTTCCCTTAGAAGACACTCACTTGAAGGTTGAAGTGGCGACGCGACGAATCAAACCCCTATTTGTGATGAAGTCGGGCGAGATCATCGAGCCGTATCCAAGGTCTGGACGGCTTCGCCGCCTTAACAAAGCGGACTATGAATTGTTGCGCTCTATTGAAGAGAGCGCCTAAACAGCGGCCGAGGTGTGTCGAGCTATCCGTAGTCGCAGACCTCCGCAGTCTGTTGCCGCGAGCACGCTGATTGCCGCGCGCGGCCGAAACGTCATCTCCTCGAATGTGGTCAATCCCGCGCGAGCCGTTATTCCCACACGGACCGTCATTCCCGTACAAGAATGAATCCAAATCCATTCGGGATCGCCAACATGCTGTGTCAGAGCCAGCCTTCCGCTGGGGACCCGGCAAGAGCGAAAAACAGCGCTCCCTGGATAACAAGAAATGGTTCCGGCGCCAATCGAGAGCCTTGGGCCGCTTCTCCAGCACTAAAAAATCGTAATGGGTGTCGCGCTGTTCATTGACGCGCGTTTTAGGCATATGTTAGGTTCGAGTGTTAGATAGAGTCTAAACTGGGGTCCATGAGGAGGTTAGTTGCTTTTCGCCTTTTTTCTCCTGCTGCAAGGGGAAGTTGGTGAGTTGCTCGCTAATACGGGGCCGGTTGCAAGAATTGTTCTGGGGATTCTCCTGTTTTTCTCGGTGTTTTCCTGGGCTATCATCTTCAAGAAGTCCCGTAGCTTTAAGACGGCTCGCCTTCAATCCCTGGAATTCTTGAAAATCTTCCGTCACAGCAAGAAGCTCTCAGAAATTCAGGCTGCCTGCCAGACGCTGACGGCAAGCCCGTTGTCTGAGGTGTTTCTGGGCGGTTACCGTGAGATTGAAGCCCAAGCGACTTATTCCGAAAATCCAGGCAAGCCGCG
This sequence comes from uncultured Acidobacteriota bacterium, assembly GCA_937900045.1. Lineage (GTDB taxonomy): Bacteria > Acidobacteriota > Terriglobia > UBA7540 > UBA7540 > CALCEB01. The sequence continues at coordinate 3,710 of CALCEB010000229.1, read as the reverse complement.
CATTCGCAGCCTGGAGGGAGTGCAAAGGGCGCTCCAGATTGCGTCTTCGGCCGAGTTGACTTCGCTTGAACGGTGGCTCGGTTGGCTGGCTACGACGGCTGGAGTCAGTCCGTTCATTGGATTGTTCGGAACCGTCTGGGGCATTATGGATGCCTTTCAGGACTTGGGAACGGCAACCACGGCATCACTACACACGGTGGCCCCGGGTATTTCCGAAGCCTTGATTACTACCGCCGCCGGGTTGTTCGCCGCTATTCCGGCGGTGGTTGCTTACAATATCTATCTTGGCCGCATCAAAGAATTTGGGGCGCTGATGGATGAATTTACCCTGGAATTCATCAATTTAACGGAGCGATTTTTCACTTAAGGGCGGTCAGTAACCAGTGTTCTGAACTTGTTGCTGAGGCTGAATCCATCCGCTGAGACGAGTTCGCTTCCCCGCGAATCATCTCAGGTCCACGTAGCTTAAGGGAACCAACATGGCATTCACGACTCCCAAAGGACGAACGCAAACCTCACTTTCCGAAATCAACATCACGCCTTTGGTCGACGTGGTGCTGGTTCTGCTGATCATTTTCATGTTGACCGCTCCGATCCTTCAATCGGGCATCGAAGTTAACCTGCCGAAAACCAAAACCGTTAAGACGATCAGCAAGGAAAGAGTGGTCATCACCATCGACAAGCGGCAGAACCTCTACATTGGGAACGACCCGGTGAATATCAATGCGCTCGGCCAGACCGTGATCGATAAGATGCATGGAGCCACCGATTCTCCGGTTTATATCCGGGCGGACCAGGCAGTGCCTTTCGGCACATTCGCCACGGTGATTGATACGCTGAAGCAGTCCAAAATCACCAACATCAGCATTGTGACGCGGCCGATTGAGACCAAAGGATCAAGCTAAGGAACCATTGGGGACGGGTCAAAACTGGGTCTGGCTAGAATCACGGCGCCCGTAATGCAATTCAACAATGAGTGCCGAAACATTTCCGTTGCCTTTTAACCATCGGGAATCGCTAGGAGGCTCGCTGGCAGCCTCGATTGCATTTCACGGGGGCATCTTTTTGTGCGCCGCCGGATATGCATGGCTCGGCTTCCACCACGGCCCTGGCTGGGGCAATCCCTGGGCTAAGGGCACGGCGACGCAAGTGAACGTCGTGTCTTCGCTCCCCGGAATCCCGCTTCCGGCGCCGATGGAACAAACCCGCAGCACCTTGCGGGATGAAAATCCCGGCCTCTATAAAACGCAACTGCAGCCGAAGGAATTACCGCTTCCCAATGCTCTCGAAATCCCTAAATTTAAGGACGCTATCCATCCCAAGCCTGCGATTCGCATCAACAAGCGCATCCAGAAAGTAGCGCCCATTCCCCCGCCCAATGCCATTCCTTTCGGAAATCAGGGGCAGGCCGCCATCGATTACGGCCAGTTCGTGATTGGCTCAACGCGTGGAGGGATCGCGATTGAGGATGGAAACTTTGGAACTCGTTATGGCTGGTACGTTCAAGCGGTCAAGAACCGCGTCAGCAGTAATTGGCTGCTTGCCATGATCAGTCCGAACATTACCGCTGCGAAAAGGGTCTATGTGGAGTTTAAGATATTGAGAGACGGCACAGTTACCGGTGTCAGGCTCACGCAGTCGAGCGGTTACCAAGAGGTGGACCGGTCCGCCCTGCGCGCCATTGACGCTTCGAACCCCTTGGCGCCGTTGCCCTCGAATTACCGGGGGAATTCCGTCACCGTATCTTTTTATTTTGATCTTCGAAGGTGACCGGCTGCGGAGAGTATCCGGAAGGTTGGCATTTCAAGAATCAAACGCGGGTTAGGATTTGAACCCAAGTGCAATTCCCGGCCTGGAGAGAAAATGAAAATGAGAAAGTTGTGCTCCATTGTATCGACTGCAGCAACCGCAGCATTGTTGCTGCTCTCTCTTCAACTAGCCTACGGGCAGGGGTGGCTCGAGACCGGCATCAATCGTGGTGCGCCGAAAATCCGGATCGCGGTTCCTGCATTCCCCGCGCAGGGCACGGACCCCAACCTCACCGGACTCACCACGGAGTTCAACCAGGTGCTTTGGAATGATCTGGATAATGCCGGCATTTTTGATATGGTCAGCAAGAGCTACTATCCGCTGAAGACGCCGGTGGACCCCGGTAGCGTAGTGTTTGCCGATTGGACTTCCGCGCAGGTGGCCGCGCAGATGCTGGTTTTTGGAAAAACGGAGGAGATCAACAGCAACCTGGTAGTAACGGCATACCTTTACGACGTGCAGAATCCAGGGAATCCCAGCGTGCTTGCCAAACGTTTTGTGGCCACTCTAAACGAAATCTCCACCCGCGAAACAGCCCATACGTTTGCCAACGAAATTATCAAAACGCTGGGCGGCGGCATTCCGGGCATCAACCTGAGCCAGGTGGCCTTCGTCAGCAAGCGCACCGGCCATGAAGAAATCTGGGTCATGGATTATGACGGATTTAACCAACACCCCATCACTAGTTATGGATCTCTCTGCCTCACGCCGCGCTGGTCGCCGAAGGATACGAAGCTGGCCTTTACGAACTATGCCAGCGGTAATCCCGAAATTTCGATTTACTCATTCCTGACGCATCACCTCCTGCCTTTTGTCCATTACAAGGGGCTAAACGCCACTCCAGCTTGGTCTCCAGATGGCCAGAAGATCGCCTTCTGTTCCAGCATGAGCGGGGATCCGGAGATCTATGTTTCAAATATCAATGGTTCTAATTTGCAAAGGCTGACATATTCACCGGGAGTGGATATCTCACCCGTGTGGAATCCCAAGACTGGCAACGAGATCGCGTTTGTTTCGGACCGTAGCGGCAATCCACAGATTTATATTATGAATTCGGACGGGACAAATCTGAGGAGGCTTATTACGGGTGGCGGGGATGCAAGCGCGCCCGCATGGTCACCGAATGGCATGTTTATGGCTTTTCACTGGCGAGTCTCCGACACAGGAACGTATGACATTTATATTGTTGAAATCGCAACCGGCCGCATCGTGCAGCTCACTCATGACGCTGCCCGCAACGAACATCCGTCGTGGTCGCCCGACGGACGCCACTTGGTGTTTGAATCGACTCGTTCCGGCAGGAAAGAACTCTGGACAATGCTTGCGGATGGATCGAATCCAAAACAATTGACCACGGTGGGCGAGAATTGGAATCCAAGTTGGTCAAACTGACATGGAGAGTGGCGCAACTTCGATCTGCATTTCAGAAAATTTAGAAGCTTTCTTTGCTTGCAATTAAATTTCTGGTAAATTATTGACGGAGTTGAAAGCAATGCACGTGGATAAATGGTTGTTTCAAGGCGATTAATAAACCTCGAAAGCGGTAAACGAAAGCTTCGTGTTCCGTCCCAGGTACTATCTATTTGATTCAATGCAGGGCAAGGGAAGGCAAGGGGCTGGAGCTGTGGTTACGGCTTCGCGCTGTATGGTAAAACTCAACCTTTGCAGCCAGGATAGAAAAGGGCCTTTGTTTTCTGTGAATTTCGTGGTAGCATAGCAACCTTTGGATGTTATTTTCACCCTTCGGGGCAAGAAGCAGGTTCTGGTTAGCCTTCGCGCCGTTGAAGGGACTAAGCCGAAGCACTCGAAAGTCATCCCTGGAAACTGAGAATCTTGTCACCGACTTAGGAGGAGAAATAATGCCACAAAGAAAAAAAGTTCTTGCCATTTTGGTCGGTTTG
>CALCEB010000228.1 GCA_937900045.1 uncultured Acidobacteriota bacterium | reverse complement strand
AACCGTGCCCTGACAGTCCCCTATTGGAGGTTCGTGAATAATCCGGGCCGGAGAACTGACCCGCACTACCCGCCCTCATTCCCCCACGCCAAAAATCTTCCGGACCAGGTGTACCAAAGTTCCATGCTCTGGATTGCCGGCTTCGCTTTTCAATTCGGTAATAGGGCCATGCAGAATCTTATTCAGGATTCCCTGCGTGAGCTGATCCACGGCATCGCGCTGATCCGGGGTGAGCGCCCCCAGGCGGCTGCGGAACCTCTCCATTTCCTTGTCACGGATCGCCGCCAGACGCTGCTCCAGAGCCACGATGGTGGGGGCCACGGCACGTGAAGCAAGCCTGCGGACCAGCTTTTGAACTTCCTGGTGGACGATCTCCTCCGCCCGCTCCGCCTCCTTCTCGCGCTGTTTGCGGTTTGCATCCACAACCTGTTGCAGGTCGTCGATGTCGTAGACGTAGGCGCTCTCCAGATCATTCACGGCGGGATCAACGTTCCGCGGCACGGCAATATCCACGAAGAAAATGGGGCGGTGTTTGCGGACCGCTAGAATTTGTTCCACCTGTTCTTTGCGGATGATGAAATCGGGAGCGGCCGTGGAGCTGATGACGATATCCGCCTTGTGCAGGTTATCCAGCAGGTCCTCAAAAGGAATGGCGGCGCCATGAAACTTTTGCGCCAGTTCCCGGGAGCGGTCCAGGGTGCGGTTCGACACATAAATCTCGTTGGCGCCGCTCCGCAGCAGGTGGCGTGAAGCGATCTCGCTCATTTTCCCGGCGCCGATCAGGAAAAGCGCCTTGCCCTCGAGCCGGCCAAAAATCGCGCGGGCCAGCTCCACGGCCGCATACGGCACAGAGACCGCCGCCTGGCCCAAACCCGTCTCGCGCCGCACCTTCCGGGCTACGGTGAGCGCCTGATTCACAACTTCGAAGAGCTCGCCCTTTACCGCGCCCGCCTCCTGGGCAATTAAAAACGCCCGCTTCACCTGCCCCAGAATCTGCGGCTCTCCCAGAATCATCGAGTCCAGGCTGGAGGCCACGCGAAACAAGTGGAGCACGGCATCCTGTTGCCGCCGCCAGTAAAGATAGCTTTCGTAGGCTGACAGATCGCAATGGTGAAAATCAGCGAGAAACTGGCGGATCACCGGCTCCGGGTCAAGCTGGTCCTCGGCGTTGGCCAGCACTTCGACACGGTTGCAGGTGGAAAAAATGATCGATTCACGGATGCCGGCGCGTTGAATGACGTTTTTCAACGCCGCAACAAGCCGGGCGTCTTCAATGTTCACGCGCTCGCGAACTTCAACCGGCGCCGTCCGATGATTAATTCCAGCGAGGATCAGGTTCATAGTTGCGGGTCCAATAACTCCGAAGCCCCAAGGTCTCTCTCGCCATCTCTTTCCCCGTTTTCAAGCCAGTATCGACGCATCTCGAGCCCGGTCACTGTGATTCGGATCACTCATCCTCCGGCGCGAGGGGGGAGTAACCCATTCCTTCGCCCGGACCACCTAAGGGAGGCGAGTCAGGCTGGGGAAATATCCGTGCGGGCCGCTCAGGAAGCTGACTCCCAGGAATGTCACCATGGTCGCCGCAAAGCCCAGAATCGCGCCGTAAGCGGACCGGCGCCCGCGCCAGTTGCCGCTAACCCTTGTCGAAAGGAGCGTCAAATAGATCAGCCAGGTCATAAGTGAAGCCAGGATTTTCGGGTCCAGCTCCCACGGACCCTGCCAGGCCCGGCTTGCCCACAAAAAGCCCGTCAGAATACCGACACTCAGAAATAGAAATCCGAACTTCAGCGACCGGTCATAAAGGTCCACGCACAGGTCCAGCGAGGGCAGCCGGTAATGGAAACCTCTCGGGGTCTTGGACTTCAGCTCATTTTCCTGGATCAAGTACATCAGCGCCGCCACAAAAGTAAGGAAGATTCCTGTGTATCCCAAGATCATAGACAAGGCGTGAACCACCAGCCACCCGCCACGGAACACGGACGTGGACGGCAGGCGCTCGGGGCGGACCGCCGCCATCAGAGTGAGGACGAAGACGAAAGGCAGCATAAAAACCCCGAGTGATGTCACCCGGTAGCGGAGGTAGGCGAGAAAAAACGCCAGGGTCACGGTAAAGGCAAAGAAGGATAGGGCGCTCTGGACGTCCATCACCGGCAGGCGGTTCAACTGGATGGTCGCCGTGATTAGCGCCGTCGCGTGAAGCAGAAGTCCGAGAGACAGCGCCGCCAGTGTCGCGGAGGAGAGCCTGGGGCGCCCGCCAATGACCGAAGGCAGGGTCAGGGCGATTCCAAGACCGTAAAAAGCTAATGCGCACCATAACAGTGCAGGGTGCATGATGACCTGACCGTAGAAATTAACTAATCTTTAAGTATATCACCGCACGATTCCGGCGGTCCGGCCAGCCTGCCACTCTGAGCCCTTTGCTTGTCATTCTGCGCGAAGCGAAGAATCCCGGCATTTCTCTCAGGGTAAACTCCGCGAAGAATCTCCATTTCGTTTGCTGCCGGGGAAGACGACAAATACAGTGATTCTTCGCTTCGCTCAGAATGACGGGACTGGAGGCGGCATCAAGTACAGTGATTCTTCGTTTCGCTCAGAATGACGGGACTGGAGGTACGCCGCGCCGGGGGGCTTCACGGCAAATTTTGTGCGCGGCGAATCTATTGCAGATTAGTTTCGCTCCTTCGTAGTTCACCTTGCAAGGCATGATTTCTGACTTCAGGCACGTTGGATACCATACCTTTGGTGGAACGCCGGGCATGATTTCGAAGTTCCCCACATGCGCCCTTCGGAGCATTGCTCAAGCCCGCAGCCACTGTTCCATCTGTCTCATGCGTCGCAGGTCTTATCCGTCCCGGTTGAAGACCCGGCCAAAAACCAAATGCCCACGACACCAACAACAAAGTGCCGCGACTATCCAGGTCGCGAGGAAGAGTCCAGGTCGTCTTCCTCATCATCGCCATCATCATCTTCCTCGACATCCTCATCGTCTTCGTCTTCATCCTCATCTTCTTCGCCGTCCAGGTCCCAATCTTCGTCATCAAACTCGATGCCGTCGTCGGCGGTTCTGAAAAGCTCCACCCCGATCTCGCCCGGCTCAGGAATCTCAATCTCCAGCGGCTCATCCGCCGTCAGGCATCGCCGCATAGCGTCCAGCAGGCATTGTTCGGCCGCCACGGCGCTATCCAAAACACTCTGTTCCGTGCCCATCATCTCTAGTAGCTTCCGCGCCTGGTCGCGCACCTCACGGCGCGAGAGATCCGGTCTCTCTGCCGTGGCGATGAGGTCCTCCAGACGTTTTGACTCAGCCGCCGCAAACTCGTCAAACAGCTTCAGACGCTGCCAAACGGCATTGGCGAGTTCGCGGCGAGACTCGGGATCCGGGTTGGAGCGCGCGGTCAGTTGCAGGAGGAGGGCCTCGAAGCGTGGAGCGAAGGATGCGAAAGAATCCGGCATACCGTCCTCGGAGTGCTCGCTCCGCTCCGGATGGCAGGCGCCGGGATTTCCATCCGGGGTTGCCGGGCAAGATGCCGGCGCGGCGCCGGGTGTGCTGTTTGCTGCCGCCGAGGACGCCGGGTCAACGTCAGGCAAGCCGGCTTGCACCGTCCATTCCTGCCATTGTTCCACCGGGCTGACGCAGATAGGCTTGGTTTTCAGGATCTCCTTGACGCGGCGAGGGGAGCAGAACGGGTTGCCCAGGGCGTCGGGGTCGCGCATGATCCAATCCAGCTTGGGCATCCGGCTGCTGTCGATCCTCCATCCCAGCCACAGCGCCAGGTTCGCCAGTCGCTGCAGGCGCCAGCCCAGTTTCACCAAGTTCCGCTCCAGTGTCTGGCGGCTGAAGAACACCTCAAACAGTTGGGTGAAAGCCGACGATGCCGAGGGCAGCCAGTGCAGGGCGGCGGCAGATTCCATCCGCGCCAACCACTGGCCAAAGAGCCGCGATTCCCAACGCCCCTCACCGCGCAACGCCCGCATTCGCCGCCACACCGCCTGCGCCCATCCCTTCACGGCGCATTTCGCCGAGCCTTCAAGAAGCGGGAAGACGCGCAGGAAGCGCTCGCAGTGCGCCTGGAAGTCCTCCAGCAGCTCTCCGGCCTGGCGCAGGCTGCGCTCGATCGATGCGCAGTAGAGGCCACGCCGCAGGTTGCCGCCTCCCTTCTGGCGGCGGGCGGCATGGGCTTTTTCAAGATTGCGGCGGCAGGCCTCGAGACGGCGGGGCGTGGAGCGAAAACGCACTTCGCGCGGGACGGCATTGGCCTTGGCAAGGTTGGCGCGCAAGGCGGCACGGCCCTTATCCGAGACGGTATATTTGCGGCGCGGCGCGGCCGGGTCCATGAGACTAGACACACCCATAGGAGCAAATTTGCGAGGGGGGTAAAGCACGGAGACAACCTGTTAACTAATTAGTATATGCGAATGACCCCGGCGTGTCAAGAAAAAAGTGAGAAGCCGGAGGTGAGGGGCTTGGCATCCCGACTCTTGGAATTTCAAATTTCAGATTGGAGATTGGAGAGCAGGACCTGCTGACGCACGCGAGCGCTGAACTTGTATCCTCAACAGTTTCCGGCGCACCCTGTCAGGGCAAGCTCCGAGCGCCGCTACAGCAAACTGCGTCACTGCCCACGTACGGGAACTCTGGCCAGGAACGGCCTTCAATGATAAACTCACAAATTGCAGTTCAATTAAGGTTGAGATGTTCCTCGATGGAGCCTGCGCGGAGCAGGGACGCCGCGTCCAGCGTTGCCATCACCAGCCGTTCTTTTGTCCTCAATGATTAAATGATTGAATGCAATTTCCCTTGGCGGCGCCCAACAAGGCTGCAAAACTATTTTTGAAACCCTTCGTCTAACATTTTCGTAAGTATCTTTTGAGTCTAAAAGTATTAATGATATGCAGGTGATGAGAAGGGAGAAGGACCGGAATGTTGAATCGAAAAAGTTACCGGCTGGCGGTGGCCGGGGCGATATGGGCCCTGGGGTTTGGAGCGATGAACCTGGTGTGTCAACAGCAGCCACCGACTGCTACGAAACAGACCCCCACAAACAGCACTGGCAAGTCAATGTATGAGACAACTTACACGCGAACGGGGATATTTCCAAACATTCTTGAACCGTACATGAATCCCCACGTGCCGCCCATGAAGCTGCGCAATTCGGCGCTGATTTACGAACTGATCCAGAATGGGAAGATGCAACTGTCTTTGCAGGATGCCGTCGCCCTGGCGCTTCAGAACAACCTGGATATCGATCTTTCGCGATATAACACTGCGTATGCCAAGATCGACCAAGTGCGCGCCGCCAGCGGCCAAGCCACGCGGGGAATTCCAGGGGCGTTCAACTCCTCGGCGTTGTTCGCGGCCGCCCTCGGCGGCGGCATCAGCACGGCTTCGTCCGGCGGTTCGGGGGGCCGGGCGGGAGGCGCCACGGGTAGCGGCGGCGGAGCTACCAACATTGGCCCGATTGGAAGCTTTGATCCGGTGGTGGGCTTTACGGCCGGCTGGAATGACGCCGTGAGTCCCTTGGGGACGAACGTTGTTACTGGCGTCCCCTACCTTGCCCAGCACACCACCACTTATAGCGGATTCCTTGGCCAGGAATTTCCCACTGGAACCAGCTACGCCGTGAGCCTTTTTGGGATGCGGCAATCGACCAATTCTTTGACCAACTTCTTCAATCCGCAATTGGTAAGCGGGCTCACCATTGGCTTGAACCAACACTTGTTGAACGGCTTTGGATATCGCGCCAACGCCAAGTTCATCCGCATCGCCGCCAATGACATCAAGATCTCGAAAGCGGTTTTCAGGCAACAGGCCATCACCACCCTCACCACCGTGCTGAATGACTATTGGACGCTGGCCACAGACCATGAGAACGTGCGGGTGGCTCAAGAAGCCGTGACTTATGCCCAGCGGCTCCTCGAGGACAACAAACGGCAGGTGCAAATCGGAACGCTGGCGCCCATCGACGTGGTGCAGGCGGAATCGCAGCTCGCGACAGCGCAAACCAACCTGGTGGTGGCCCAGACCAATTTTCTAGAGGCTCAATCCATCTTGAAAACCGCCCTTTCCAAGCAAGTGGATGCCACCCTTTCCGCGGTTGAAATTGTGCCGACGGATAAGCTGCCCGAGCCCAAGCCCGACGACATTCCTTCGTTGGACCAGTCCCTGCAAATCGCCCTGAAAAATCGTCCTGAAATCGAGACCGATGAGCTGAACCTGAAGTATGAGTCGATTGTGCTCAAGGCCAACCGGAATGGCCTTCTGCCGACGCTGGATGTTTTCGCCACTTGGCAACCCAGCGCGCTGGCGGGGAACCAGGTCATCTACGAAACGCTCCCCGGAGCCAGGTTTCCGACACCGGTCGGTTTCATTGCGGGTGGGTACACTGGTTTGTTTACCCAGATGTTCGGGAACAACTATCCCAACTACTCGGCGGGATTCACTCTGCAGATGCCCATCCGGAATCGCGCCGCCCAGGCGGACGCGGCCCGGGCTCTGCTCGAACAGCGTTCCCTGCAAACCACTTTGCAACAGCAGATCAACACGGTGGAGCAGGACGTTCGCAATGCTGAGATCGCTGTGACCCAGGCCAAGTCTCAAATCCAAGCCGCCAAGAAGGCCGTGGATTACGCCCAGCAAACCCTGGACGCGGAGCAGAAGAAATTCAAGCTGGGCGAATCCACCGTGACTCTGGTCATTCAGCAGCAAAACAACCTGACCACGGCGGAAGGAACCTTGGTGACAGCCTACTCAACTTACGCAAAGGCTCTGACCCAATACGAACAGGCCACGGCAACCACGCTGGCGGCGAATCATGTTCAGATTCAGAACGCGTTGACCGGAGATGTGAGCAGTATCCCCAACATTCCCGGCTCCCGCGATTTTGACCAGAATCATAAACAGTGAGGGCTACGCCGGCAAAGCCCGGCCTGCTGCCGCATGGGATGGCCGGTCATACGGAGTTTGATACCTGAGAAAGACACCAGCCTGGATTCGAGTCCAGGCTGGTTTTGTTTTTTGCGAGACTTTTCCGGCATGGCTGAAGCCGCGCCCTAAACCATGCCGGTAGTGGCGCGGCTTGTTTGCTGGAGCGGCGCCCGGAGCCTGCCCTAACAGGGTGCGCCAAGCCTGGACCCTCAGCGGTTTTCGGCGCTCATAGAGCGCCGCTACAGCAAATTGGGCCACTGCCCAGCGGCCGCCCGCGTTGACATTTCAATTCGAATAGGATGCAATTGAAGGCATGGAGAACGAGAGCAAGTCCACGACCGCAGAAGAGGGCTCTGAGAGCGGGGCTCCCAACCCAGAATCCATCACACTGCCGGCCGGAAAACCCGGGGGCAGCCGGTTTTCCGCACGCCCCAAAGAATTTACCACCATTTCCGGGGTGCCTGTCGAGAGACTTTATACCTCGAACGACCTCGCAGGGCTTGATTATGATCGCGACTTGGCGAACCCCGGTGAGTATCCTTATACGCGGGGCATTCACTCCACAATGTACCGTGGAAAGCTGTGGACGATGCGGCAGTTCAGCGGCTTTGGCACGCCGGAGGACACCAACCGCCGTCTGCATTACCTGCTGAAGCAGGGCCAAACGGGACTCTCCATCGCCTTCGATCTGCCGACGCTGATGGGTTACGACAGTGACCACCCGCTGGCCGAAGGTGAAGTAGGCAAGTGCGGAGTGGCCATTTCTTCTCTTGCGGACATGGAGATTCTGCTGCGCGGGCTGCCGCTGGAGCAGGTAACCACTTCCATGACCATCAATTCGCCAGCCGCCATGATCTGGGCCATGTACCTGGTGGTGGCGGAAAAGAATGGCGCGGATTGGAAGAAGATCTCCGGCACCACGCAGAATGACATTCTGAAGGAATACATCGCGCAGAAGGAATACATTTTCCCGCCCCAGCCGTCGATGCGGCTGGTGGTGGATACCATCGTCTTCGGATCGCGCCAAGTACCGCGTTGGAATCCGATTTCGATCAGTGGTTATCATATCCGGGAGGCCGGCTCGACCGCCGTGCAGGAATTGGCGTTCACGTTGCGCGACGGCATTGAATACGTGGAGTGGGTGGCGCGCGCGGGCTTGAGCGTGGACGAATTCGCGCCGCACCTCAGTTTCTTTTTCAACGCCCACAACGATCTCTTCGAAGAAGTGGCGAAATACCGCGCCGCGCGCAAGGTATGGGCGCGCGTGATGCGCGAGCGGTTTGGGGCCACCGACCCGCGCTCGTGGCTGTGCCGCTTCCATACGCAGACGGCGGGCTGCTCGCTGACGGCGCAACAGCCTTATAACAACGTCATCCGCACCACGATCCAGGCCCTGGCGGGTGTGTTGGGCGGAACGCAGTCTCTCCATACCAATTCCCTCGATGAAGCTTGGGCGCTGCCGACGGAGCAGGCTGCCACCATCGCATTGCGCACGCAGCAGATCATCGCTCACGAGAGTGGCGTGATCAACACCGCCGACCCGTTGGGCGGTTCGTACTTCGTTGAAAAATTAACGTTGGACACCGAACACGCGTGCCTTGAATACTTCGATAAGATCGACGCCCTTGGAGGCATGGTGCCCGCCATCGAAAAGGGTTTCCCGCAACGCGAAATCCACGAGGCGGCTTACGCCTACCAGAAGGCCATTGAGCGCAAAGAAAAGATCATGGTGGGCGTGAACGATTTTGTGAGTGACGAAAAACGGCCGATGGAGATCCTGGTGATCGATGAGAGCGTGTCGCGCCAACAGCAACGAAAACTGGCCGAATTGAAGAAGACGCGGGACAATGCGCGGGTTCAATCGTCAATCGAGGCGCTGGGAAGCGCCGCGAGTTCAGACCAGAACCTGATGCCTTATCTTCTGGAGTGCGTGCGTGCCTACGCCACACTGGGCGAAATGTGTGATGTGCTGCGGCGCGCATTCGGGACTTATGAAGAGCCGGCATTCCGGTGAGGGCCTGCTATGACAGTGCAGGATTGCTGAAAAGGATGGGCCATAGATGCCAGAAGCTGCTCAGGAAGCTCCACCTCCGCCCTCTGGAGTCCATTTCGTTTATGACTCCGGCATCAAGAAGATCGACCAGCAGGAAAAGCTTATTGACTCTCTCGACGTGAAGATGGGCGTTCTGGTCGGTTTTCTTGGAGCTTCTATTGTCGGCTTATTGGCTGCGGCACTGACATCAGACGCAGGGCGAATGGCCCATTTGTTATGGAGGCCGACTAAGGTCGTCTTTTCAATAGGGATCGTTCTCATAGTTGTTTGTCTCTGTCTCGCTTATCAGGCGTTTAAGATGCGCCAATACTATGATGGCATCCCGTTCAAATCCCTCGTCGAATGGACCAACGAGGATGTAGGAAGGACCAAGGAGGCATTCCTGCCCATGTTACTCGGATATATTGACGATCATCTCAAGGCGACGCAAATATGGGCACGGCGAGCGATTTTTTGGGCATTTGTCACGCTGATCGTTCTTTGGGTAAGCCTCATGCTCCTGGGTGTACAATTTCTTAGGGCGAGGGTGTAATCATGAGCGTCGAAAGCAAGAGCAAGGAAATAGCTGAAAGGCAACTGCCCTCAGGATTGGAGGAGAGCGATTTACCCCGGCCAAGGCAGCCATGGAAACCCGGTCCGATCATCTCGGAACCCGACCCGGTCAACAAAGCGTTGCCCGCAGGCATAGTGAGGGCAGTGGCGAGGTCCGAAAATGGGCGTGCGTTTCTTGACCTTCAAAACGACACTGACGCGAGGATAGAGGTTCGAAACCTGCGTTTATACGGACCGAGTGGCCATCGAACCCGGATAGGACCCGAGGCAACTTACACGGTTGCACTCGATAAGGGCGAGGTGCGTCGTCTGGACGTGACGGATATGCTAAAAGAATGGATCGCGCATAGTTCCCTCAACCCTAGCGGAACTTTTCATTTTCGAATCCAGATGCACTTTGATCCCGAGCCTCGATTGCAGCCAAGCCTTGTTGGCGCATACAAAGCCGTACAGAAAGACGGTAATATCGAGGTTTTCAGGGCCGATGGCGGCGAATAATGCCATGCCTGAAAAACCGATTCGTGTTCTCGTAGCCAAACCCGGCCTTGACGGCCATGACCGTGGGGCGAAAATCGTGGCTCGCGCCCTGCGCGATGCCGGTATGGAGGTGATTTACACCGGTCTTCGCCAGACGCCGGAGCAGATCGCCACCGCTGCCGTCCAGGAGGATGTTGACGCCATCGGCATCTCCATTCTCTCCGGCGCGCATAACACCATCCTGCCCAGAATTTGCGAATTGCTACGAGCCGAGGGCATGAGCGATGTCCCGTTGATCGTCGGCGGGATCATTCCAGACGAAGACATTCCGGTCTTGAAGGAAGGTGGAGTGGCTGAAGTATTTCAACCCGGAGCGTCGACCGAAGATATTGTCAGTTTCATCCGGGATCGAGTGGGGCAGACAAGAGCAGCCCGCCGCTAAAGGCTGGCCGCGCCGGATTGAGCTGCGATGTGGGCGCAGAAACGATTGCGGCCTCCGGCCCACCGGACAATAATACTTGCCGCATCAACATACCGCCACGTCAATCACTTCATCTTTACGGCTTTCGGGCCATCTGCGGCTTTGGTCGAGCGATAGCCTTGGGACAAGCAACCTTGCTTGCCGGCGAGGGCGCGCAAGGGAGAAATTGAGCGTCAAACCTGCTTTCCGCGGGGGGCGCGCGGAGCTTTCGTTTCTTCCTCGAGCAGCCAGCGGCGGAGCTGGAGGATGTCGTTGGCGCGGGCGATGCCGATGGGCTTCAGGCTGGCAGCGGATTCGAGGACGACGACGTTCTCCACATTCTTCAGCAGCATGTCCCGGTTCACCCTGTCCACCAGGTCGCCGGGATAAGCGCGGACGTAGTCCTGCCGGGCCAGCTCGCGCATCTTAAAGTGGTGATCGGGCGGTTCGATCTTCAACAGGTCGTGCGGCTCGACGATGCCAACGAGCACCCCGTCCTTTTCGACCACCGGAAGCAACTCTTCGTTTTCGGGCGAAAACTTCTGTAGAACGGTGTGGAGTTCGGCGTCGGCCGAAATGACGCTGAACTGCTTGCGCATCACTTGGTCAATGCGCGCCCGCATCAGTACCGGCACGGAATAGTCCTGGAGAACGATCAAGCCGCGCTTCACGAGTTTTCCGGTCATCATCGATTCACGACTGAAGAGGCGAACGAAACCGTCGGAGATCATGACGCAGACGATGAGCGGCAGGAGCGCATTCGGATTGTGGCTCAACTCGAACAGAAAGACGATGC
>CALCEB010000227.1 GCA_937900045.1 uncultured Acidobacteriota bacterium | reverse complement strand
AGCCGCGTAACGGAAAAATACGTGAGTGAATTTATGAACCACTGTACTTAGCATGTGGAGAATCGTTGAGTGCCAAGCTCCTCAACTGGCTCGGATTAAGTTGTTTGTATAGGTTATTTATTGAAATGGTACTATGTTAGTGGTAAACTCATTTCCATCATGGCGCTTTGACTGGAGGTTGTCTCTAGCAGCCTGCGGAAAAACGTGGTGCGGCGGCTTTATACTGCCAGCCGCGGGTTGACAGCATTGGGCTTATAGCGACATGAAATCGCCGCTACGCCCTTCCCAGAGGATTCTTCCGCAACCTGCTACGTGGGGAAATGCGAAGGGATCTCTTATCAAGCGCCCGGAAGGGGGCAGCCAAGACCGCGAACGCGCAAGTCCCCTTTGGCCGGCTGAGGCCGCGCTCCGTCACCGAAGTCGCGAAACGGAATAACTCACTCGGGGGTGCACCCTATGTGGCATATCCAATTGCCGACGGAAAGAAAGATTACAGCGGGGTTTGCAGTGGCCCTTACGATTCTGCTCGTCATGGGCGCAGTCTCCTATCGCAGCATCAGGATACTCATAGAAGAGAGTGGTTCGGTGGCGCACACCTACCACGTTCTCGACAAACTTGACGAGGTCCTCTCCGACTTGAGGGACGCGGAGACGGGCCAACGCGGCTATATCATAACGGGTGACCAGAGTTATCTGAAACCATACCAGTCTGCACTCACCGAAGTTCCCCAACACCTCCACGATGTCCGCAAGTTGACTGGGGATAACCCGAGCCAACAGCGGCGGCTGGACACTCTTGAGCCGCTAATTGCGGCGAGGCTGGCTCAACTCAAGAAGGGCATCGATGCTGAGAACGAAGAGGGACACGGGGCGGGTGTGGCACTGGTCCGGCAGGGTCTTGAAGCGACGCAGATGGGCGATATCCGCAAGGCGATCGACGAGATGAAAAATGAGGAGAGGCGGTTGTTAAACAGCCGGAGGACCGAGACTAAAGCGTATACCCAAAGGACTATTTTTATAATCGGTTTGGGAAGCCTCCTGGCTTTCGCGCTTGCAGGCCTCGCAAGCTTCATCATCCAGCGCGACATCACTGAGCGCAACCGGGTCGAGGAGCTACTGCGCAAGGCTCACGACGAGTTGGAAGCACGGGTTCAGGATCGGACCACGGAGCTGACCAAAGCTAACGAGACCCTGTTGGCTGAGGTCGCCGAGCGCAAACGAGCGCAGGAGATCGAACGGGAAACTCAGACCCGGTTCCGCTACCTCTTCGCAAATAACCCCCTGCCCATGTGGGTCTACGACCTGGAAGCCCTGCGGATTCTGGAGGTGAACGATGCTGCGGTTGCGCATTACGGCTACACTCGCGAAGAATTTTCCGTGATGCGGATCACAGATATTCGACCGGAAGAAGATGTGCCCCACCTGCTGGAAGCGGTCCAGCAACGCCATTCCGCTTTGGAACGTTCCGGCGAGTGGAGACATCGCCTCAAAGACGGGCGCATCATCGACGTCGATATCATCTCTCACCAGCTTGACTGGCTCGGACGGAAAGCTATCCTTGTCGTCGCCCAGGACATCACTGAGCGCAAGCGGGCGGAAGAGGAGATTCTGCGGCAAACGTCGCTGGTCGACAAGCTCATGGATAGCATTCCGGACGTGATCTACTTCAAGGACATGGAAAGCCGGTTTGTCCGTATCAGTAGGAGCAACGGCAAAAAGCTTGGACTCCAGGACCCGTCGGAAGCAATCGGCAAGTCGGACGCAGATTTTTTCGGCGAGGAGCACGCACGCGGCGCCCTGGAGGACGAGCAGCGCATCCTGCAAACTGGCGAGCCGATCATAAGCAAAGAGGAGCGCGAGAATTATGCCGATGGACGGCCGGACACCTGGGTCTCAACCACTAGGATGCCCCTCTACGACCCGCAGGGGCGGATCATCGGCACCTTCGGCGTCTCCCGTGACATTACTGAGCGCAAGCGGATGGAAGAAGAACTGGCCCAAGAGCGGAATCTGTTTCATGCCCTGATGGAAAGCATTCCGGACGTCGTCTACTTCGAGGATACCGCCTGCCGCTTCGTGAGGATCAATAAGGCCCAGGCCAAACTGCTGGGGGTCAATGATCCGAGGGAGGCCATCGGAAAGACCGATTTCGACTTTTTCCCGGCCGAGCTAGCCCGGGAGCTTTACGCCGGCGAACAGAAACTCTTGCAATCAGGCCAGCCCATGATTGACCACATCCAAAAAGTCGTCACACCTGATGGGCAAGTTCAGTGGCATTCAGCCACTGAAGCACCCATCTTCGACGCTCAGGGGAAAGTCTCGGGTCTGGTGGGCATTTCAAGAGACATCACAGAACGTAAGCTGATGGAGGAAAAGTTCCGGGGGCTTTTGGAGTCAGCTCCGGACTCCATCGTGATTGTGGACAAGCAGGGCCGCATCACGCTGGTCAACGCCCAGACGGAGAAACTGTTTGGCTACCGGCGCGAGGAGTTGCTGGGGCAGCCGGTGGAGATGCTGGTTCCGGTGCGCCATCGGGACAAGCATGTAGGCCACCGGAACGGGTTCTTCGCCGGGCCGCGCGCCCGCTCCATGGGGGCGGGGCTGGAGCTTTACGGGTTGCGCAAGGATGGCACGGAGTTCCCGGTAGAGATCAGCCTGAGCCCGCTGGAGACAGAGAAAGGGATCTTAGTCTCCAGCACCATCCGCGACATCACTGAGCGCAAGCAGGTGGAGGAAAATCTAAAAAAGGCCAAACAGGCAGCGGAGGCTGCCAGTCATGCCAAGAGCGAATTTCTTGCGAACATGAGTCACGAAATACGCACCCCCATGAACGGTATCTTGGGGATGACTGAGCTTGCCCTCGAGACCGAGCTGACGCACGAGCAGCGCGAGTTCCTTCAAATGGTGAAGACTTCCGGAGATTCCCTTTTGACGGTCATCAATGACATCCTCGACTTTTCCAAGATCGAGGCCAACAAGCTGGAACTAGATCCCATCGAGTTCAACCTGCGCGACAACCTCGACGACACCCTCAAGACGCTGGCGCTCCGAGCGCACCAAAAAGGACTGGAGCTGGCCTGCCACGTACAGCCCGGCGTTCCCAAGGCATTAGTCGGGGATCCCGGTCGGCTGCGCCAGATTATTGTCAACTTGGTGGGGAACGCGATCAAATTTACCCTGGCGGGCGAGGTGGCTATGGAAGTAGCAACCGAGTCTCACGAGCAGGGCGCCACCCGGTTGCACTTTGCGATCCGGGACACAGGCATCGGTATCGCCGCGGAGAAGCAGAAACTTATCTTCGACGCCTTTACGCAGGCGGATGGTTCCACCACGCGCCACTATGGGGGCACGGGTCTTGGTCTCTCCATCGCTTCTCGCCTGATTGAGATGATGCAGGGCCGCATCTGGGTGGAGAGCGAAGTCGGCAAAGGCAGTACATTCCACTTCACGGCGCGCTTCGGGGTGGCCAAGGCCACATGGACGACCCCGCCCTCCGCTGAACTTTCCCAGCTTGAAGATTTGTCCGTGCTGGTGGTAGACGACAACGCCACGAACCGGAGAATCCTGGAAGAGATGCTCACTTCCTGGCGCATGAAGCCTGCCCTGGCAGACAGTGCGCAGGCGGCCCTCCTTGCCTTGGAGCGGGCCTTGGAAAGTGGGAAGCCGTTCCGCCTGGTTCTCACTGACGCCCATATGCCGGAAATGGATGGCTTCACTTTGGCAGAACGGATCAAACATCATCCGCACCTGGCAGGAGCCACCATCATGATGTTGACCTCGGGCGGCCAGCGCGGGGATGCAGCACGCTGCCGGGAGTTAGGGGTGGCGGCTTACCTGACCAAGCCCATCGGGCAATCGGAGTTGCTGGATGCCATCCTGCGGGTGTTCGCCGCGGCGCCTCAGAGGATGCAATCCCCTGTGGTCGTCACGCGCCATTCTCTAAGGGAGGCGCGGCAGGGCCTGCACATTCTGCTGGCAGAGGACAATCCCGTCAACCAAAGGCTGGCCACGCGGCTGCTGGAAAAGCGCGGGTATACGGTGGTGGTGGCCGGTACCGGCCGGGAGGCGCTGGCGGCGCTGGAAAAACAGACCTTTGACTTGGCGCTGATGGATGTGCAGATGCCGGATATGGACGGGTTTGAGGCCACGAGCGCCATTCGAGAACAGGAGAAGATCACCGGAAAGCATCTGCCGGTGGTGGCCATGACGGCTCATGCCATGGTAGGCGACCGGGAACGCTGTCTGGCGGCGGGGATGGATGGTTACGTGTCGAAGCCGATAAAGGCGCAGGCACTTTTCGACGCGATTAAGGCGTTGGTTCCTGGCTCTTCCGAAGCCGGCGCGGAGGAGCTGACAACATTAGGGTAATGGGCGCCGCCGGGATGGCATCCCTACTTTCCCCGGGACTTCATGCGCCCACTTCGACCACATTGCCGGGTCAGCGAGCATCTTGATGTAGAGGCCTCCCACTACAGAGCGCGCCTGAAATCCCGCTTGCTTCCCGGAATCTGTCCAGTACCAATCGGTGAGAGGAACACGGCTGGGCGATTCGTTGGCCCAATCGTAAATAGGAGCAATCAGCCGCTCAAACCGGCTCATTGTGGGCGAGAGCGTTGCCGACCAGAATTCCCAGTCGAGCTTCGTATAAGCCTTGCGGTTGTCCAGAGGAAATCCGAACCGATTTTCTTTCGTCAGGTAATATGCGGTCTCGGTGTTGGCCACTTGTGCGGGAAAAAGGTGAAGGCCCAGGATGTGGTCCCAAACGAGATTATATTTCTGGCTCCAGGTTCCAGGCTTGTCAAAGGCCAGCCGGTAATGATCGCCGTCATTGGCCATCGCCGTCCATTCTTGTGCAAAGTGAGTCGCGGTCTGGCGGTAATCTTTCGCTTCATCTTTTTGGCCCCGCATGTCGCAGAGCGCAGCGAAAGCTCCCAAAGCTTCGATAGCCTTCAGCGAAAGATTGGCATTGTGCGCCAGATGGCCGGCGAAGTCATCCGTCGAGAGCTGATTGGCCGGGTTCAGACCCGCTTGCTTCAAATAGGCCGCCCATTTTTCAAGAAGCGGCCAATGGGCGGCGGCAAAGTCAGCATGGCCTTCGATCTTGGAGATGGCGGCAACCATCAGCAGCATGTTGCCGGACTCCTCCACCGGCATTTGATCCTTCTCCGAAGTTTCGAGCCCTCCATAGACCTGCCCGTTGGCCAGTGGGTAAGTGCCAAGGTCGTGCGGCGCAAAGGGAAAATGCCAGCGGCTGGATTCCGCATACTTCAGCAGCGGCGCCAGCGAGGCTTTCAACAAGGAGGGATTCAGCAGAAGCAGAATGGGCGAGCTGGGATAAATCACATCTACGGTTCCGATGCAGCCGTTGCTGAAATTCTCCTTGGGGAGGAAAAACGGTTCGCCATCCGGCCCCGCCACCAGAACCTGAGCGGCAAGGCTCTGCCGGTAGGCAAGAGAAGCGAGCTGCGCATACTTGGGACCGCCGGCGCGGGTGAGGCCGGCTTCCAAATTATGGTCGAAAGCTTTGCACTTAATTTCGAGCGGGCCGTAGCCGCGCTCCGCATCACGAAGCAAAGCGGCCGCGTCCGCGTCCTTACCGCGCCAATAAGGGCGAAGGCGCTGGTGAAAATATTCGATGGAATAGATTTCATCATAGGCAAGGATCAAATGGCGCCGCACCGGATGTGCGCCCACTCTTCGCAGGTCAAGGGTGAAGGCCATAACCGGCGTGTGGTCCCGGGCAGCGCGGGGCATTTGCGAATCGTCTCTGGCTGGCAACGTTCCCTGCTGAACGAACTGCTGGCAAGCGGCGTTGGCCGGGGCGACAACGCTGTGAATTGTGGAATCGTGGGGCGCGGCCACGTAAAGATAGCCCCAATCGATCCTCACGTTGTCTCCGGACTTCTTCAGCACTGGCTGGCCCTTTGTCCCCATGCGCAGCACGGTAAGCCCTGGCGCTCGCGGACGCGACCAAACCACTTGCTCATCCGTGGTGTTCACCACCAGTTCCGCGCTGCTTGCGAAATAGATGGAGACGGAATGCGGCTTGCGGTCCGTGGAGCGAACGTCCCAGGTCAAGTAGGTGACAGGACGGGAAAAGACGTCGAGGTTATCAGGAAGCAGAGGCGTCATGAAGGTCAAGCGCACGCTCACACCGGCTGCCTTGAAATCGTAAATCGTCCGCGTCGGCAAGACCCGGAGACCGGTCTGGGTCATGGCTGGGACTTCATGCGGCTCGCTGCCCATGACACGATAAGGCTTGCCATCAACCCGCACGGCGCTCTCCAGCGATTGCTCCGCTCCCGTCCAATGGCGAGTCGTATCGTCGGTCAAACGGTTCGCGAAGGACCAGACGCTGAAATATGGATCGGAAGTAACCAAAGGAACTGCCGGAGGGCGGAATGACTGTGCACGGGATAATCCCGCCAGCAAGCACAAGAGGCAAATACACCTGGGAACGATTCTCGAAACCTTCATTCGCGTCAACTCCTTCTATCGGTCCGGTTGGCCCGGAGTGTGACCAAGCCGGAACTGTTGGACAGCTTTGGACCTGAATCCGGCGCATTCTCAGAGGCGGGACGGCGTCTCGGTCGCGGATTGAC
>CALCEB010000226.1 GCA_937900045.1 uncultured Acidobacteriota bacterium | reverse complement strand
CGGCATACAAATCGTCTTCGTCGAACTTCCCCAGTCCCAGCACCTCCGCCACCGCTTGATCCTCGGCCCAGCGCACCGCCGACAACCGCGAGCCTTGATGGGCGATGCGGGCCAGAGCCAGGAACAACCCCAGTTTGGCCAGTCGTCCCTTGCCCAGGGCGGCCGTGATTCCGGTTCGATCCGCGATCTGTTTCAAGGCGAAGAGCCGTCCGAAGCAGGCGCCGAGTTGGGGGTCAGGAGGGGAGAGATGATCGAACTCGCCGCGCAGGGCGCGGCGCAGGGCTTCGACGCGAGCCTTGTGCCAGTGGGAGAGAGCGTCCGCACCTGAACCTTCCAACATGAAAATAAATCGCTTACTTCAGATTCCAAGGGTCAAGGGAGGGGGAAAATCCGTCGGAAGCTCACCATCCTTGACATGTAGCCGGAGCCGAGCAAGGCCATGCAGATCACCAGTGTTCGCGCTGCCATTGCGCTCGTCATTTTGGCTGCCTTATCACACCCGGCAATGGCGCAAACAAGCAATCCCACTGCTCTCCTGGCCGAAGCTGACCGGCTGGCCATGCTATGCAACTGGCCGCGAGCGATTCCGCTTTACACCGAGGCCGGAAAGGAATTCCACAACGCAGGTAATGCGAAATCAGAACTTCAGGCCCGTCTGGGCTGGATTCGAACGCAGGCTTACCAAGAGCCATCCGCAGCACTGGCCGCTGAGGTTGAGGAGGACTTGCGGAATCCAGTGATTCAAGGCGACACTCCGCTAAGGCTTCGCTGCTTGTTGGCGAAAGCCGCAATAGAAGAGCAAGCCAACGAGGACTCTTCGCGGCAAACGTGGGAAAAGATTCTGGCACTTGCAAAAGGATTGGGAGACCGGCGCTGGCAGGCGCGGGCGGAGCTCGGAATTATTGACTTCCTTGACGGTGATGTGGCTAAGGCAACGTAAGCCCTGAAAACTGCCCAAATCTCGCTCTACCTGCGGGGTGACATGGGCACCATCTATTACGGATCGATTGTGGGCAACGGCATAGTGGAGGCCGGCCAGCCCGAGGCGGGGATCAAATACTGTGACACTGCCATCCAGACCGCAGCCACCATGAAAGACATCGGCTTCCCGTTCATGGCCTACGAAGGCAAGGCTCGCGGGTTGATCGCACTCCAACGTAATGGTGAAGCGAGGCAAGTGCTGGACCAGGCCATCCACCAAGCCCAAGCACAGAACGCGCTGGCCGCCGAGGCGCAGCTTCTGGTGGTCCGTGGGGAGCGAGAAGCTGGAACGGACAGCGCACAGGCCATCAGGAACTGCAAGCGGCAACGGCCTTCTGCGAAGCGCACGGCTTCCGCCACGTGCTGGCTTGGGGGACGTTCGAACTGGCGACCGCTTACAGCGACCAAGGCGATCTTCCCCACGCGGAGAAGTATGCCGCGCTGGCAGAATACCGGACAGAAGCGCTTGATGACAAATACCATCTGCCGGAAGACCTCGCGCTGATGGCGCACCTTGCGGCAAAGGCCGGGCGCGCGCAGACGGTCGACGAACTTTATCGGCGAGCCGAAGACGTGACGGAGGGCTTGCTGGTGTCCGTGCCCAGCCGCCGGGTGGAAAGTTCCCTCATCGCAACGGTGAGCAACATCTACCTGGGCCACTTCCGTCTGGCGGCTCTACAGTTGAAGAACATTCCCCAGGCCTTCCAGATCTTGGAGAGTGCGCGCGGGCGCTCAATTGCGGACCAGCTTCGGAGCGGTACACCGCCGCGCCCGTCGAAGGACCGGGTTACGGAGGCAGCGCGGGAGGAATTGAACCGCCTCCAAATCGAATTGCTCCACGCCACTTCGCCCGAGGAGCGGAGCAAGCTTTTGGAGCGGCTTTTTGAAGTGGAGCAGGTGCTGGGTCCAGCAGGAGAATCGCGGACGGATCTTCAGAAGGCCGCATTACATGCAAAACCTGCCGCGTTGCGCGACATTCAAGACTCATTGAGTGAGGACGAAGCCATCCTCGAATACGTGCTGGATGACCCGCAATCGTTCTGCCTCTCCATATCACGGCACCACGCGGAAGTGACCGCGCTGCCGACCAGCCGTGCGCAGGTGGATAAGCTCATCACCGCATGCCGTGCTGAGATTGCTAAGCGCGCCATGACGATTACGAGTGCGGGGCAGCTTTACTCCGCTTTGCTGCAGCCGGTTCCGGTCCGGCTCCTCAAACCAAGACTCATTATCGTTCCGGATGAAGAGCTATACCTGATCACGGCTGTCCCATCATAAGCTGAACAACTCCAATTGGATAGCGGAGTCGCTGTCCAGGACTTCAGGTGGAATATTCGTAAGCATTTGAGAAATCGGGCGTTTCTCGAAAATGGTCAGGCTCAAAATCTGTAGATATTGTGTAGAGACTCAAGCTCAGCCCAAGCTGCTTTTTGACCATGGCGACGAGGACATAGACGGAGATGGCCGTCCAGATTTGAGTTTTGACGGCGTTCTCCGAAGTGCCGTAGAAAGCCTTGATGCGTAGATGCTGTTTGATCCAGCGGAAGAACAACTCCACCCGCCAACGCGCCTTGTAGAGTCGGGCGATGGTCAGCGATGGAAGGACAAAGTTGTTGGTCAAAAAGACGAGGTCGTTGAGGTGCTCGGCATCGAAATAACGAATGCGGCGCAGGGAGGCCGGATAATCGGCGGCCGAGGTGACACCGGTGAGAACCATGGTTTGGTCCGATCGCAGTCCGGTGGACTTGTCGACCGGATGGGAGTATCGCCTCTGAAACTGCGTATTCGATTTGGCGCGCGTGACAAAGAATGCGGCGCTTTGAGTAAAGACGTACAGGCGGGCAAAATCCAGGTGGCCGCGATCGAAGATGTAAAAGGCTCCGGGTTCGAGCTGGAGTTGATCGAGGGCGTTGACGTCGTGCACCGCGCCCGGAGTCAGATGGATAAAGGTCGGAATGCTGCTCCGCAAGTCGAGAAGCGTATGCAGTTTGATCGCGCCCTTGTGCCGCCGGAATCAAGCCCAAGGGAACAGTTCCAGGCACAGGTCGATGGTGGTGGAATCGAAGGCGTAGGCGGTCTGATCCAGTTCGGCTCCGAAGTCCTCGCTGGCATACAGAGGTCGAACTTGGCGAATCAGGACTTGAGCCAAGTCGGCGTAGATGCGCCAGTCGCGGCGCTCGTTGGCATGGGCCAGAGTGTTGCGCGCCATGCGGCCCCGGAATCCCATGTGGTAGAGCTTGGGTTGCAGGGCACGCAGACCGGCTTCGATGTCGCGCAAACTCTCGCGACCGGTCAGTTGCGCGAAGGCGAGACACAAGAACTGATCGAGACAAGAAAAGCTGAGTACTTTGTGCTCGCCTCGAACGCGCGCGACACACTTGCGGAATTCGTGGAGGGGTAGCAAGTCCATGAGTTGGGCAAAGATGGTTCGTCCAGTGAACATAGCCATCACATTGTGCGATGGCGAGAGGCGGAAGCCAAATTTCCGCTTCGGAGTTGAAGTAGATTATGCTCGATTTGAGAGGTAACATCTCTACCAACTATTACTTACAGCGAAATCCCAATTCAACGTTGGGACAGCCGTGATACCTGATCCCGTTTGATGCGCTCACAGACGGCTCCGGAAAATATGTCCTCGCTTCTCGCGTGGTCACCTATGCTCCCTCGGCCACAGTTTTGGACCTGATCCAAACTGAGAACAGAGCGAATCCTGCTCCGGTCATGTTCCTGGGTATCGGCGGTGTGCCGTATCAGACGGATCTTCCGGACATAAAAGGTTGGGGATGTCTTGCTATCCAATTGCAAATAGGATAGTTGGCTAGGTTGGTCGAAATGTGAACGCCTGACTACATTTTCATGCCTACTCGCTCTAAAAAGTTGGGCACGCGGATAAAGTCTATACCTAATTCTCTTACAAAATGCGATATAAATTTACGTGTACATGACTACAATTGTAATCCAGATATTGACTTTAATCCTTTTTTATCTGACACTTAACCTACCTTTGCGTCGGGAAGATCCGTCAGAGCCCACCCGCAAGCGAGGCTGGAAAGCTTGGGTCCAGCACGAATGAAAGGGATGCCTCCACTTCGAATCCTTTTGACCTTAAGGCCGACCCGCTTCCAGACTTATCGCAGAGCAGGGACGCGGTTATTTCAGCTGGCAAGATTTTTGGCAATTCGAGCGTCCTGTTGCTTGGTAGTGCGGCATTCATGGCCGCATCGCCAGAGCGTTACAGGATCATTCATCTTGCCGTTCACGGCATCGCCAGCCCGAAATTCCCGGACAGGGCGGCGCTGGTACTGGCAGAAGACTCCACCCATCATGAGGCCGGCTTGCTTCAGGCGCGGAAAATCAGGAACCTCCATTTGAACGCTGACTTGGTAACATTGTCGGCGTGCGATACCGGTGCCGGGCGGCTGGAGGGCAAAGAAGGGATCGAGAACATCGAGCGTGCATTTTTTTGCCGGAGCGCAGTCTATGCTCGCGAGTTTGTGGACGGCTTCTGATACTTATACGACCGATCTGATGGACCAGTTTTACCGGAATCTCGCAGCCGGTCAGGATGAGGGCGAAGCGCTCCGCCAAGCTGAGCTCGATTTGCTGAAGAAATTTCGTGCTCAGGCAGTGCCATTCTATTGGGCGGGATTCACCCTTGTCGGTGATGCTTCGGTTCAGGTCAGAGCTCCCATGCATTAGCTCACCCCGTGAACGACGAGCCAAAAGTAGCAGGCTGCCTTCTGCCTTTGTCCAAGGAATTCGGTATTGCGAGATCAGTTGCCGATAGCCTGATTTCCCTGCCATCCCTTTTGTGGTTCTCACACGGGAGGTGGAGACAACCAAGATAACTGTCACAGCGGTAAGCCACTGGATTGACCAGTGAGACTCGAAGAGGTTTGACCGTTGAGGTGGAACATTCTCTGACAACTCCTCGAATTTCGCATTAACGAGTCTAAGCTATCAGCCTATGCTGTCAATCTCGACTTGCATCTGGCCTCGCGAGCCGAACAGCCAAGCGCAAAAGTCGGGGGAAGCTTTCCGTGAAGCCTCTTCGCACTGCGCCACAGGGGTAACCGTCCGGTGAACCCAGGTGGGGGGCTTGGTAGACGTGGGGGGATATGGGAAACGGGTCAGGGTGTCAGGGTTGAGGTGGCCCGTGCTGCCGCCCATTGGTCAGGAAGCAACTCGGCCAGCCGGTTCATGGGATGGGAGCTGATGCGCTCGAAGACGTCGCGCAAGG
>CALCEB010000225.1 GCA_937900045.1 uncultured Acidobacteriota bacterium | reverse complement strand
GCTCAGCAGGGCAAATCAAATACGTTAGTGTATTTAAGAAATATGGTACTAAGGGAGCGAACGCTATGGCTGGCTCCATCGCTTGGCCCAGAAATGATTGATGCCGGAATCCGCGCTCCACAGGGAGGTAGCAAGTGAATCCCAAAGCAGCAGACTTTTCGAAGCAATTCTTTGACGCCATCGTCGTCGGGTCCGGCGCGTCGGGAGGGTGGGCTTGCAAGCGGCTGACGGAGGCAGGATTGAAGGTGGCGTTGGTTGATTGCGGGCGCCCGGTACCTGAATCAGAATTCAGCGAGCACACACCTCGCTTCGAACTCAAATACCGCAATTTGGCGCCGCAAATTGTCAAATCGACCCGGCCCATTCAATCGCATTCGGGGGCCTGCAACGAATACACCTACAAGTGGTTTTGCAACGACCTGGAGGAGCCTTACACGACGCATCCTGGGAAACCCTTCAACTGGCTGGGCCGGCTCCGCGTGACCGGTGGCCGGACGATGGTCTGGGGGCGGGTCAGCCTGCGCCTGAGCGATTTGGACTTCAAGGCTGCGTCATTTGACGGCTACGGTGAGGATTGGCCGATCGGCTATAAGGACGTTGAGCCCTATTACGATCTTGTGGAAAGCTATGTCGGAATCGCGGGGCGAAACGAAGGACTGGAGCAACTCCCGGACGGGCATTTCCAGCCGGACATGGGCTTGGCTTGCGCGGAGACACAGTTCCGGGAGCAGGTGAAAGAAAAGCTGGGTTGGACGGCCACTCCCACCCGCACTGCAAATCTCACTCGCCCGCTGAACGGCCGCGCGCCCTGCCATTACTGCGGGCCCTGTTATCGAGGATGCCGCACTCACTCTTACTTCAACGCGGCTTTCACCACCATTGCCGATGCCCTCGCCACACGCCGCTTAACTCACATCCCGCAAGCCATGGGCTACAAGGTTCTGATGGACTCTGACCGCAATCGCGCCCGTGGTGTTCTATATATCGACCGCAACACCCGGCAGCTTGGCGAAGTGCATGGCCGGGCGATCGTGCTTTGCGCGCAGGCTCTGGAGTCGGTCCGCATCCTTTTCAATTCCGCCGGCCGTCAATACCCCAATGGTCTGGCGAACTCGAATGGGATCCTTGGGCACTACTTGATGGACCACATCTGGTGTGGTGGCGGGGCGGCGGGCGAATTTCCAGACCAACCAGGTGCTCTCAACATCAATGGGCCGAACCGCCCCTGCGGAATCTATGTCGCCCGTTTCCGGAATCTTCCCCATCAGCCGCGATCGAAGAATTTCCTGCGCGGATACGGCTACGAAGGCGGAGGCCAAACGTCTTTCAATTGGAAGGCGCGAGGGATTGGAGAAGCCTTCAAACGCGGTGTGCACGATCCGGTCACAACGGTGGGCATTGATGGATTCGGCGAGTGCCTGCCTCGCTGGGAAAATTATGTTGAAATCGACCCTCAGACGGTGGATGCCTTCGGCATCCCGGTTCTTCGCTTCCATATGAGCTATGGGGAGAACGAGCGGGCCATGATCGAAGACATGAAAGAAGCGGCCGGAGAAATGATGGAAGCAGCAGGCGCCAGGAATATCCGGACTTATTCGGTTCCGGACCGCATCCCCGGCCATGCCATTCACGAAGTGGGCATCGCGCGCATGGGAAATGATCCCAAGAAGTCTGTGCTCAACCAGTTCCAACAAACGCATGACGTCAAGAATCTGTTTGTGATGGATGGCGCCGGTTTCACTTCATCCGCGTGCCAGAATCCAACGCTCACCATCATGACGTTATGCGTTCGCTCGTGCGATTACCTTCTTCAAGAAATGAAGCGAGGAAACATTTAGGTAATGACGCAGTTTGCTGTAGCGGCGCTCTATGAGCGCCGGAAACCGTTGAGGATACAAGTTCGGCGCTCATAGAGCGCCGCTACAACAAAGAAACTGAGACACTACCAACATTTAACAGGATGCTGAAAACAACTCCAAAGCCTGCAATTCTGAGCCCTTCGCTGTCTTTCGGTCTGATCGGGTACGGCGCGTGGGGAAAATGCCACGCCGAAGCAATTCGGCGCTCCCCAGGCTGCGAATTGCGATCAGTCTGCGCGCGAACCGATGCGGCGCGGGCGCGCGCAGCAGATGATACGGGCGCGGCTACCTACGCAGACTATCGGGAACTGATTCACCTGCCGGAGCTTGACGCGGTTGATATTGTTTCCCCCAACTATCTTCATGAGGAAATGGCGGTGGCGGCGCTTGAGGCCGGTAAACACGTCTTATTGGAGAAACCGATGGCCACTGCGGTTGCTTCCTGTGATCGCATTATTGACGCGGCCCGGCGGTCTGGCCGGCTCCTGCTCGTGGGCCATGAGATGCGGTTTTCGCCCTTGCACTCGTCGATTCGCAGCCTGATCGAGGCCGGCCGGATCGGGCAACCTCGATATGTTCTGATCGACCTTTGGCGCCGCCCCTACCGCCCCGGATCGGACGGCTGGAGGATGGATGCGAAGCGAGTGGGCAACTGGATCCTTGAAGAGCCCGTCCACTTCTTCGACGCCGCCGGCTGGTTTCTGGAGAGCGCGGGCCAGCCATCGAAAATTTATGCGCGGGGGAATCGCGCCGATTCAAGCATTCCCTACGACCCGGTCGAGAATGACAACTTCACCGCCATCGTCGGCTATCCGGACGGGGCCTATGCGTCCATCTCCCAGGCATTGGACGGGGTGGAACATCACTTGAGCATTAAGGTTTTTGGATCCAAAGCCATGTTGCGCGCCGAGTGGCACGCGGAAATGGACCGGTCCGAGCGGCCAAGCTACTCGCTTGAAGTATCCGAAGGCGGTTCTCTTCAAAAAGTTGAAATTCCGGGCACTCCCGGAGAACTATTTGAGTTGCGCGAAGAAATTGCAGCCTTCGCGCGCGCCGTACGCGGTGAAGCGCCGCTGCCCATAACTCCGGAAGAAGCCCGGCGCGCCGTGATGCTCTGCTTGATGGCTCAGAAGTCCTTGGAAAGTGGCGGAGAAATCCATCTTCCATGATGGCCTGTGGTGGCACCAGCGTTGTAGCGGCGCTCATAGAGCGCCGGAAACCGTTGACGATCCAAGTTCGGCGCTCACAGAGCGCCGCTACAGCAAACAAACTGCGCCACTACCTGATGGCCGCGCCGCGTGAAAGCGAAGTCCACATCGAGGTCTGAAAAATCAAAGTTTGCCGGAGATGAATCGGGCCATGCCCGCTGAAGTGTCGTAAAACTGTTGGTCCGGCGCGTAGCGGTAACGCCGCTCCATCTCAGCCACTAACCAACCGTCGTAGCCTACCTTCACCATCGCATTGCGAATTGCGGGCCAATCGTTGTCACCCAGAAACAGATTGGTGTATACGGAATCGCAGCACCGGCCCCGGCGCTTCATGACGTCTTTCACGTGAATCCGGGTGATCCGGGGTCCAAGTATTTCAACCCATTGCTCAGCGAAGCCGGTATCGTGAATGTTGCCAAGATCCAAATGGATTCCAACCCAAGGATTGTCGATCTCCGCAAGAAATTGGTTGAATTCCCTGGGGCTGAGCAAGAAGTGATCCTCGGAGTTGCCATTCTCCACGCCGATCTTGACGCCGGCCTTTTCCGCTCGCGGCGCGAGTTGCCGAAGCGAATTCTGCAATCGTTGATAGAGTTCATTGTAAGGATTCTCATCGCTCACTTCTCCGGTGATCACCAGGATCGCGTCCGTGCCGAGAAGGTGAGCCGTTTCGAGCTGGCGTTCGACCACATGAAAACCCTGAGCGCGAATTTTCGGGTCTCTAGCAGCCAACGGGTACTTCCGGAGTAACCCGTCCGATACGTTCGAAACCTCCAGCCCTGCGTTTCGGACTTTGCGCAGCAGATCGAGAACATCCCGGTCAGGGATCTCCATCGGAAACCACGGAGTTCGACCCAGCCAAAGCTCGATGCCGTCGTAGCCGGCCTTCTTCGTCAGGTCAAGACCTTGCTCGAAGGTCCAGCCTTTGGGGAACATGAGGTCGCCAATTGATTTTTTCATAACCGCCTGCCGCCTTTTAGAGCGAAGCGGGCCGTATTCTAAATCAATATCCGGTTCAACGAGATCAATTATTTTCGAAGGCGTTTATCACTTCATTATTGTGCACAGAACACGTCAACAGTTTGAGTACATGCCGCAGGACCTTGCATCAATTCTCAATGTGAAATTTCAAATGCTTTCCGGGCGGAACTACGGAGGATCGCAAAGCGCAGACCAGCTCTACTCGAGCGCCGCTCGGAGCTTGCCCTGGCAGGGAGCGGCGAAATCCGCCGGTCACAGACCGGCGCTACAGCGGACTCAACTTGGTGCTCGACCCCAAGCGCGTTCAGGCACGAGTCAACTCTTTCAGCCGACCGCCGGCGTCCCTTACCGGCAGTTTTTTCTATAGCGCCAGAGTCCCGGCCGCCGGTCGGCATTGAGGACGACCCGTCCAATGATAAGGACATCGCCGCCTTTTTACCCGTCACTTATCACTCGTCACTGTTTTATTCGTGCCGCAAGGCCACCATGGGGTCCACTTTCGCTGCCCGGCGCGCGGGAATGTAGCAGGCAAGCAGCGCTGCCCCAATCAGGATGAATGACATCGCGGCAAACGTGAGCGGATCCATTGGCCGCACGTCGTAAAGCAAACTGGACAGGAAGCGGGTCAGAGCCATCGCGCCGATTAGCCCAATTCCCACACCTGTCAATGCGAGAATCATTCCCTGGCCCAACACGAGCCGCAGCACGTCGTTTCGTTGCGCGCCGAGCGCTATGCGGATGCCGATTTCGTGCGTGCGCCGCGCGACCGAATGCGCCACAAGCCCGTAAATGCCTACCGCCGCCAGCGCCAGCGCCGCGCCGGCAAAAACTCCCGCGAGAAGCAGTAGGAAGCGCCGCTCGGCCATCCACCCGCCCAGCGCTTCCGCGAACGTCAAGAATTGCACCGGGATATTGGGATCGAGGTCGTGGAAGATGCCGCGCGCCGAAGGAACAATGGCGCTTGCGGGCAATGCCGTGCGCACAATAATCGCTGGCGAACTGTTGACGCCCAGCCCGCGCTGGCGATAATCCACATAAATGATGGGCGTCGGCGGCTGATCCAGCCCCTCCGCGCGAATGTCGCCAACGACGCCGACAATGGTGAGCGGCTTCATGATGCCGTCCATATTGCTGAAGTCCACCACCTGCCCCACGGGGTTTTGGTGCGGCCACTTCTGGCGCGCCAGCGTCTGGCTAATCACCGCGACGTTCGGCGCGTCGGGGCCATCCTGCGCGTTGAAAAGCCGCCCGCGTATCAGCGGAACCCGCAGGGTGCGAAAATACGCCGCGCTTGCCACACAGTAATCCGCCTCGCCGGTCTGGGCTCGATTCAACGCGAAGCGTCCCCATTCTTGGAAATTCGCCGGCGCCGGCTGGCCATTGAGAATCAAAAACAGCCCGTCGGGGAACCCATCCGCGTCCGCTATGGGAAGCGCTCCGGCCACTCCCGCGGATACAACGCCGGGAATCGTCCGCATCCGCGCCAGAGCGGCGTCAAGAAACTGAGTCTGCCGCGCGATGTCCGCCCGGCTCATGCCAACTGTCATTGCAGCCGCGGAAAGAGGAGGTGAGAACTTCATGACCAGCAAATTCTGTTCGCTGAATCCCGGGCTGACCGAAACCAATCGCAAAAAGCTCCGGCCCAGAAGCCCCGCTCCGGCGAGCAGCATCAGCGTCGCCGCAATTTCTCCGATCACGAGCGCGCTGCGCGCTTTCTGGGTGCCGCCGCTGTAATTCCGCGAGCCGGCGCTCAGCGCATCGTTCAGATTCACTCCGCCGGCGCGCCACGCAGCGAAAAGCCCAAGTCCCACGGCAACACTCAAAGTGGCTGCCAGCGTGAACAAAAGCACGGTTCCATTAACGGCGATCCCATGCTGCCGCGGCAAGTTTTGAGGAAGGATCGCCGGAAGCAAACTCGTCGTCCACGCCGCAATCAATATTCCCAGCACGCCTCCTGCGAACGCGAGCGCCAGCGATTCGGCGAGCAATTGCTGCACCAGCCGCCCGCGTCCCGCGCCCAGCGCCGCGCGCACCGCCAATTCCTTGCGGCGCGCCGATGTGCGCACGAGCAGCAATCCCGCCACATTGGCGCACGCCACGAGAAATAACAGCAAGACTGCGGCAAAAAGCGTGAGCAGCCCTCCACGGACATTTCCGACCAGGCTATCCGTCAACGGAATCACCGCGGCATCGGTCAGAAAATACTCGGAATTCTCTTTGCTCCCATACGCCGCATGAATCCGGCGCGCGATCGTGTCCAGATCGGCGCGCGCCTGCTCGATCGTGACGCCGTCACGAAGACGTCCAATGCCTTCCCCGTTGTGCGCGATGCGGCTGGCACTCCAACCGTAACGCTCTCTCGCCACCCATGCCGATACGCCCTGAGGAAAATCGAACCTCTGCGGCATCACCCCGATGACCGGATAAGCTGTGCCATTCATCGACAATCGGACGTGCGATAGATCGTGCGCGCTTCGAAGAAATTGCCGCCAATAGCCATAGCTTACGATCATCGCTGGCGCACCGTTGACAACCTGTTCATCGTGCACAAACGAGCGCCCCAGAAACGGCTGCACTCCGAGCGCCTTGAAAAAATCCTTGGAAACGCTGGCGACATTTATCCGCGCAGCCTCGCTGCCACCAGAGACGGAGTCCGGGCCATCGCTGAACACCGCCAGGGCGCTCATGGTGTGATTCTGTACGCGGAAATCCAGGAAGTTCGGATCGGCCAAATGGGCTCGATGACCGTTTGCCTCCTGTTCCCATACCGTCACGATTTGTTGGGGGTTGGGATAAGGAAGCGGGCGCAGCAGCACTGCGTCTACAACCGAAAAAATCGCCGTGGATGCGCCAATGCCCAGCGCCAGGGTGAGAACGGCCACGGCCGTGAAACCCGGATTGCGCCGCAACTGCCGCAGGCCGTAGCGGATATCTTGCAGGAGACTCTCGATGAAATTGACTCGGCGCATATCTCTGCACTCCTCTTTGATTTGTTCAACCCCGCCTAGCTCGCGCAGGGCTGCGTAATGCGCTTCTTCGGGCGTCATCCCTTTTGCGATGTTCTCGTCAATCAGTCTTTCCAGGTGAAAGCGGAGTTCCTCGCTCAACTCTGTCTCGACGCGGTTCTTCCGAAAGAGTGACCGGAGGCGAAGAGGAAATTTGTATATCCATCGCATGTTTTTAGCTCTTAGCTTTCAACCTTTAGCATTCACCACTTGCCACTTGTCACTTTTCACTGTTGGTTAGGGCGTTTCCAACACAAGGCCGATTGCCGCAGAGAGCCTCTGCCAATTGGCTTGCTCGCTCCCCAAATACTTGCGTCCCGCTGGTGTCAGCGAATAGAACTTGGCGCGGCGATTGTTGTCGGACTCGCCCCACTTCGCCTTGATCCATCCGCCTTGTTCAAGGCGATGAAGAGCGGGATAGAGCGCCCCTTGATTCACCTGGAGCACTTCCTTGGACACCTGCCGAATTCGCTGGGCGATGCCCCAGCCGTGCATGGGCTCAAGAGCCAGGGTCTTGAGGATCAGGAGGTCCAAGGTGCCTTGGACCAAATCGGTTGGCTTGCTCATTCTCTCTCCTCTCAGTTATCGACATTGGATAGTACTACGGCCCTTGTCAATAATCAAGAGGAGATTTCCTGATGCCAAGGGAGGTTTCAATGTTCGGACGCATGACTGCAATACCCCTCGTAAGGCTCGATACCGGCAAAGACCTCGAAGTGGTGCAATTTGCTGTAGCGGCGCTCTATGAGCGCCGAAACTGGATCCTCAATGATTTCCGGCGCTCATAGAGCGCCGCTACAGCCAACAAACCACGCCACCACCCAAGTCAAAAAGTCCTTGACAATCAGATACTTACATGATAGTATCTATGGAATATACTTCCCGTGAAGGGTTTCTCATGACCGGCCAATCCCCATTGAAAAAGATGACCAAAATGACACTCGAGGAACAAAGCCATTGCCAACATGCGAATCAGCCAGTAAAAATGCGGGTGCGAGCCAAAAGAAGAGAAAAAATAATACTTTTTTGCCTGTGGAAAAGCCTGTAATACACTGAAAACATGGATAAATCGAATGATACAAAGCCATTCAAAGCCATGATCAAAGCCATTGAAAAGTCGGATAACCCATAGATAATACGTAAGTTATGTAGATTTTTCGAAAAAACCCACGCAATTGACTTATAATCAACAAGTTACAAACTTTTCGCGCAAAAACAACGTAAAAACTGGCTTTGTTCCCGCCAAACTGAACGATAATGAGTTTAAGGCCGGTGCGGTCATGTTCAAATGGGGACGCGGGATGATCTTGGTTTGCGGTCTGTTGTTCTGCCTGCCGCTCGGCGCGCAGGATTTCAATTACCCGCACAACTTCTACCCGCCTCAGAATGAGCAGATTCCGGGCCCGCCCACCAGTGCTCTGGGGTCTTAGTCGCACAGTCTGCTCTGCAGATTAAACTCGAGGGCCATTCACCCGATGCGGCCAATCCTTGACCCGATAACCCCATCCGGCCTTCCACGGCCAGAGTCCGGCGGCCGGGACGATCAGCGGCGATGGCTGATCGTCGGACTTCTTTCCGCATCCATCGGCATCAACCTTGTTGACCGCCAGGTACTCTCCGTTGTCGCCCCGGTCCTGCGAGACCAACTCTCTCTATCCAACACGCAATACTCTTACATTATTTTCGCATTTCAACTGGGCATGATTCTGGGTCAAGTGCCAGCCGGATTTTTCATGGACGTGGTGGGCCCACGCATCGGCTTCGCGCTGATCTTCGTTGCGTGGTCGGTAGTGAATGCGCTCCACGGAATCAGCCGGGGGCTGAACAGCTTGCTCACCTTTCGATTTTTCCTGGGGATCACCGAGTGCGGCAACTACAGTGGCGGAATCAAAGTGGTTGCACAAATCTTTGCCCCGAAGGATCGCGGACGGGCGGGCGGCTACTTCAATGGCGGCGCCCAACTGGGGGCCGTGATTGCTCCGCCGCTTGTGGTCTTGATGACCGTTAAATTCGGCTGGCGCGCCGCATTTTTCCTGCCCAGTCTGCTGGGGCTGATCTGGCTGATTCCGTGGTTGCGGTTCTTCCCTCGTCATCTTTCAAACATAACGGCCTCCCTTCCAGATCCGCCACCCCCAGTTCCGCAAGGGAAGAGTATCGTCAACTTGAAAAGGCTTATCCGCCAGCGGCAGGTGGTGGGGCTGATGATCTTCCGGGCTCTTACCGGTCCTCTAACCAGCTTTTATTGGTATTGGCTCCCCGAATATCTCCGCCATGGCCGGGGAATGGCTTATGTGACGATTGGTCTTCTTGCCTGGATGCCTTTTCTCGCGGGGTGCATTGGCAATATTGCTGGCGGGTATTTTTCGGATGGCCTCATCCGGCGCGGGGCGACAACCGACTTCGCCCGTAAGTTGGGATTCATTTTGGGAGCCATCCTGGCCACACTCAGCCTGGTTCTCCCCTTTATTGAAAGCAGCTTGATGGCTGTTTTCGTGATCTGCCTCGCGGTGTTCGGCAACCAATGGATGACGGCTAACTACATCAGCTCAGTCGGTGATATATTTCCCGCTTCCGTAGTTGGAAGCGTCAGTGGCATCGGCGGGCTTGCAGACAGTGGCATGGTAATGGTCACGATGCTTCTGACAGGAATTGTGGTGGATCACTTCTCTTATTATCCCGTACTTCTGACAGCGGGCATTTTCCCACTTCTAGCCGTACTCAGCATCTATGGCGTAGTGCAACGAATCGCACCTGTGGAGATTGAGGCATAAGAGTTCCAGCCGCGACGCTGCTCTGCCTTGATGCCGTCTTATACCACGGGCCGGACCGGCGGCCAAACGGCTCAAACCAACCTGCCGGTATCAACCACTTCACTTCAGATACTCAGGCGTCTATGGGCCGTAGCCCAGGTTATAGAGAAAATTAAATTGGAGTACCAGGTGCTTGCCCGTAAATTCCTGGGGCAGCGGAGGAAAGGGGATCGAAGCACGGATGCTGGCGAGCGCCGCGCGATCCAGCGCCACATGTCCCGATGCCCCGACCAGGCGGAGTTGGGGCACTGACCCGTCCTTTAGAATTTCAAACACAATTGCTGTCCGGCCCTTTTCCCCCAACCGCGCGGATTCCGGAATCACCGCATACCAATTCTGTTTCACGATCATCAGGATGCGGGCTAAGTAAGGCCCGAAATCCACTCCCCGCGTGTCG
Source organism: uncultured Acidobacteriota bacterium (assembly GCA_937900045.1). Lineage (GTDB taxonomy): Bacteria > Acidobacteriota > Terriglobia > UBA7540 > UBA7540 > CALCEB01. Next base: position 52,519 of record CALCEB010000225.1, on the reverse strand, counting down.
GAAAGAATGATGGGGCCTTCCGTTGAGAAGTTCGAGTTAGGGTTATTGAATTGTGCGGGCGAATCGCCGGGGCCCGGAATCCCCCGGACTGACCGGTTCTGCGCAGCTCCCTGCATGGACTGGCGCATGACTTCTTCAGGCGTAGACATTCCCATTGCTTCTGCCAGCGTGTTGGGTTGCGGCTTTGGAGTCTGAACATCCTCCAGCCGCAGTTTGCTTTGCTCAGAATCTTGCTTGGTGGGCGGGGTGGGGCGCTGAACCTGAGCCTGGGTTTGCTGGCCGGGAGGCGCAGACTGCGGTTTGGGTTGGACGGCCGGTTGGGGCGCAGGCGAAGCAGGCTTGGGTTTAGGCTTGCCACCACCCGCCACTTCCGGCAATTTGGTATTACCTTTCATATAAGGCATGCGCAAGGCTTTGGGGTTGATCTTGGGAGCGTGGCCCTGCGCCAGACGGTTCTTGTCGGAGAGGATGTTGGTCTTGGGAGGACTCTTAAGCCGCCGCAGAACATCCGGCGGCAGGAGTAGAAACGTCGTCTCTTGTTTAGGCTGGGGCTGAGGATGAATTCCCAGCAGTGACTCTCCCCGCCGGAGAAGGCCGGGGGAAACAATCAAAAGCAGGGCAAGAAGGATGTGAAGCATGATGGAGAGCAGGAACATCGTCCTGCGCCGCCACCGCGTGACTTCAGATTCAAGCTCAAGAAGCAGATTGAGCGAAGGCTCAGAGTTCATTACGAAGTCCAGTCGCTTCCGATATCTGATTATATAGCAATGGACGCGCTCCCGTCCCACTCATCGTAAAGCCCTGGTAAAGTCTTGAAGGCTGTCTTAATTTCTGATCAGACGCGGAAGAAACTCCGTTGCTGAGGCTTCAAATCTCACCGGCGTGTCCAGCCGGGGGACTCAGAGTGAGATGCACTTGGCCGGCGTGGCGTTCGATGTGATCCATGACTTCTGCGGCGAGCGCCAATGCCGCTCTGCCTTCCCTGCCCGCGGCCAGCGGAGCGCGCCGCGTCTTGACCGAATCCAGAAACGCCTCAAGCTCGGCTCGCAACGGCTCTACCGGTCGAGTCTCCAGTTTGCGGAAGCCCATCTCGGGATTAGGTTTTGTGTGGTCTACACTGATCACCAGCGCGTCCTGACGCGAGAAATCGATCGAGACGTACTCATTGGGCTGAAAATAGCGGAATTTCCGCACCTTTTCGGTGCTGACGCGGCTGGCGGTGAAGTTCGCAACCGCTCCATTTTCGAATTCAACCCGTGCATTGGCAATGTCCACGCGGTTGGTGAGCACGGGCAGACCCACCGCACGGACCTCGCGGGGCGGCGCGCCCACCATCCAAAGAACCAAATCCAGGTCGTGGATCATCAAATCGTAAACAACGTCCACGTCCAGGCTGCGGGGACTGAAGACACCGAGCCGATGCACTTCAAAAAATAGCGGCTGGCGGGTGATCGACTTGGCGGCAACGACGCCCGGGTTGAATCGCTCAATGTGGCCCACTTGGAGGACGCGACCGGATGATTCTGAAAGCTGGATCAGCTCATCCGCTTCTTCCACCGTCCGGGTGATGGGTTTTTCAATCAAAACATCAACCCCGAATTCGAACGCCCGGCGCGCGACAACGGCATGGTCCGTGGTAGGAATGGCGATGCTTGCGGCTTGAATGGATCGTAGCGCCTCTTCGAGTGAGGCGAAAGCATGAACTCCCAACTCCGCCGCTACCTTTTGGCAACGGCCGGAGCGAATATCATAAACGCCTGCAAGCTCCGCCGATTCGATCTCCGCGTACCGGCGCGCATGGCGCTCTCCGTGCTCACCCACGCCCACGACACCAACTCGTATTCTTTCGGCCAAACCTTCCCTTTCATCCCTTGCCAGAGGCTATTTTACAGGACTCGCAGAGAACATTTCCGCGGCCTGAGCGTTTTCCCCGAGGGCGGACTTCTCTCATTTCTCCGTTTCGCTCTTCATTCCCACAATGGAAATTGCGGCGTCATTGGCGGCTTCCAGCAAATGATCCCGCTCAAAGAGCAATGTCTTGCCCGCATCAACGGCCAGCACCTGGGCATTGGCCCGCCGCATCACTTCGATTGTTTTCAGGCCGATCACCGGAACGTCAAACCGCATGTCTTGCTGCGGCTTGCTCACCTTCACCACCACTAACCGCCGGCCGTTGCTCAGCGCCGCCGCCCGTTCGATGGTGGCATCGGTTCCCTCCATGGCCTCCACAGCGACGCAAGCCCGGTCGGCCACTACCACAGTTTGACCGATGTCGATCCCGGCAACGGCCTTGGCGATTGCGCGGCCATAATCCATGTCGGCGATCTCATCCGGCCGGGGCGGCCGATGAGTTAATACTCCTTCGCCGGCCAGCAAGGGCTTAATAAAGTGCGTGGAATCCAGCACCTCGATCCCCATCGCTTCAACCATTTTCACAAAGGTCCCGATCAAAGAGTCCGTGTTCTTCCGGTCCAGTTCGTTTAGCGCCTGCGTCACTACCCCATCAGGACGAATCGCGCTGTAAAGCTGGCGGTGCTGGACCTGCCCTGCCAGCAGAATCTTTTCGATTTTTCCGGTCTGAAGCAGCTCAAAAACTTTGGCCGCCTCCCCCAGGCTCAACCAGTGAATAGAGGTTGTGTGGGATGAGAGTTCGGGCGATGCTTCTTCTCGAATGGCAATAACCAACGGATCGATTCCCTGCCCTCGCGCCGCTTCGAGCACCAGAAAAGGAAACCGGCCATTGCCGGCGATGATTGCCAGCCGCCCATTTGAGGCCGGTTGTTGGGATCCGGTTTGGGAAAAAGCCCTGACCGATTCGTTCATGAATAAGTCCGTAACGGGAATAGTTTTCAACTCATTGATGAGGGCGCGGTTGGGCACAGACTTCTGACGGTCTTGCCAGCCCCAACCAGGCTCGATGCGCCGTTCCAAAACCAAGATCCTTTGTTTTCATAGACATTCTAGCTTCGTTCCTTCAATTTTGAGTGCGGGCACAACTCCGGCAAGCTTGCGCCCTTGCGACGCATGGATTCCCGCCTCCTCAGGAATGACAGTCCGGGGGAAACGCATGACCTTGCGCGGAATCCAAGCTTTTCCTATTTCGCAATACCCCTCTCCGAGGTACGGATAAAGTCCACCATGGCCTGCACATGCTCGGATTGAATCCCTTGCGCCTCCAAAGCCTCTATCGCCTGGCTGGTATTCAGTTTCGAACGGTATAGGACACGGAAAGCCCTTTCAATTTCCCTGATTTCTTCATCCGTCAAGCCGCGCCGCTCGAGGCCAATGCGGTTTGCGCCCAGCACTTCCACAGGGCGGGGCGCGCTGGTCTTGGAATAGGGCAAAATGTCCTTGTTCACCACGGTATAGCTGCCCAGGAAGCTGTAAGCGCCGATGCGGCAGAACTGGTGAACGCCGCAGAAGGCCCCCACCACGGCCTGGTTCCCAATCTTAACGTGCCCTGCAAGCGACGCGGCGTTGGCCATAATGATCGAGTCCCCGAGCTGGCAATCGTGGGCGATGTGAACATAAGCCATTAACAAATTCTTGCTGCCAATACGGGTCACGCCGCCGCCCTCCGCCGTGCCACGATGGAGGGTCACAAACTCGCGGACAATATTCCCGTCACCCATCTCGAGCCGCGTCGGTTCACCTTTGTACTTCAAGTCTTGCGGATCCAACCCCACGGAGGCATAAGGGTAAAAACGGTTCCCGACACCGGCCCGGGTATTCCCATCGATCACCACGTGGGACATCACCTCGCAATCTGCTCCCAATTCCACGCCGGAGCCGATGATGCTGTAAGCGCCCACGGTGACCGAGGAGGCAATTTTTGCTTGCGGATGAACAATGGCGGTTGGGTGGGCTTTCATTTTCCGGGACGGTCGATGATTGCAAACATCAGGACGGCTTGAGCCACCAGCTTGCCTTCGACGGTGGCACGGGCGTCAACTTTGCCGAAATTGCTCCTCCTGTTCAGCAGACCTACTTCCAAGCGCAACTGATCCCCGGGGACGACCGGGCGGCGGAATTTCGCGCCCTCAATCCCGGTGAAGTAAACCAACTTGCTTTCACGCTCGGGAAGATCCCGGTAAATCATCACCCCGGCCACCTGCGCCATGGATTCTACCACCAGGACTCCGGGCATGACGGGTACCCCGGGAAAATGCCCCTGGAAGAATTCCTCATTGACCGTCACGTTCTTCAACCCAACTATCCTTTTATCAGCTTCAAGCTCCAGGATGCGGTCCACCAGCAGGAACGGGTAGCGGTGAGGCAAAAGCTTCATGATGTCAGTCACCGTATAAACCACACTCGTTTCCGTTTCCGCCGTAACGTTTGGGTTGGCCACGCCTTTACCTGCCGGGAATTGAATTTAATTGATAAAGCCGGGTGGACGCAGCAAGTTTGCAGATTAGCGCCCCTTCATGGCTGCTTGAGCATTATAATCGAAAGGGGGACGTCTTCCAAGTTTTGTGGACGACGGGTGGTGTCTCAGTTTGCTGTAGCGGCGCTCTATGAGCGCCGAACTTTTATATTCAACGGTTTCCGGCGCTCATAGAGCGCCGCTACAGCAAACTGAGACACTACCGGACGACGGATGGGAGCCAACGCCTGATTGTGAACATCGCACCAGTGGGAATGCGGGAAAATTGCCCGTGCTTCCTCTGGTCTATCTCAAGGTTAAGGATGGATTCGTTCGCGACCTCCAAAAAATCTCCATTCAACCGCTGGGTCGAAAATGCTCGATCACAAATTAGGCCGCACTGAAAACAAAGGAATTAACGTCATGGGTTCCGCCCTCGCCTGACCGCGAGTAATTTTCATGAGCTTTCGCGGGCCGTAGGCCCTAAATGACAGACCTGAATCAGCCGCTATCTACTTAGGCCTATAACCTGGAATTTCAAGTTTTTATACCTGGTAAAGACTGAATTGAAAGGCAAATCCTGAATCATGATTCACCATCGAATTCCTAATTTCGCATTGTTGAGGCTTGGCATTATGCTTGCGCTGCTCGCCCTCTTCGTGGCAAGCCAGGTTTATTGGATTCGCCGCGTTGGTGGCCTGCTGCGGCGATGCGTGCATTCGCATACAATCCGCCGCCTTCTTGGATACGCCTTGTTGGCATTGTACTTCGTTCTTCTCTGGAATTACCTGTGGCACCGTGGAGGAGCCGGCGCAACCACGGAATTGAACCTGAAGGCCGCATTGATCGATGCTCCTTTCGGATGCTGGCTTTTCGGATCACTCACGGGATACGTCATCGTTCTGGTTCTGTACCTCATCCCCAGCCGCCTGTTCCGTTCTGCATCCTGGCTGGCGCGCCAAGCAGCGACATCGACCCAGAAACAAAATGCGCATCCAATCAAGGCAGCCGGAAATGCGGCGGCATCCCCTGAGATAAATGCCGGAGTTTCCGCAATTCCCGGCCGGCGGCAATTCCTTGAACGGGCCGCACTCACGCTGGGCGTGGCTCCTTTTGTGGCGGGCGGCTACGGACTTCTGCGGGGCCGACTGAACCTGCAAATTACCGAAACTCCGGTCAAAATGGACCGGCTTCCAAGAGAATTTGACGGCTTTCGCATTCTGCAACTTTCGGATTTGCACATCGGTCCGTTCATGACCGCCTCAGAAATCCGCCGCTACGTGTCGATTGCCAACCGCCTGCACGCCGATCTTATTGCCCTCACCGGGGATTTCGTCACGTGGGATCCTTCCACGCAATATGCCGTGGTCGATGCGCTGACCGGGCTGAAGGCGCCTTACGGGGTAATCGGCTGCCTGGGCAACCATGAAATATACACTCACACGGAGGATTCCATCACCCGCCTTTTCCAAGCGCGGGGCGTGCGGATTCTCCGTCACGAAGCCATGCCGGTTCAATGCCAGGGTAAGTCGATCAACCTGATTGGGGTGGATTTCCAAACCAATAGGGCCTTCGGGCACGAAGGAAAGGCTTTTGTCCGCCGTTACCTGCAAGGGGTAAAGCCACTTCTGCGCCCGGATACGGCCAATATTCTGTTAAGCCATAACCCCAACACCTTTGACCGCGCCGCCGAGCTTGGAATTGGCCTCAGTCTGGCCGGACACACACACGGCGGCCAGGTTTCGCTCGAATTCATCAGCAAGGACATCAACCCGGCGCGGCTCATCACTCCTTATGTCCGTGGATGGTTTGAAAAACCGGGCGGGAAGCTTTACGTCAATTGCGGAATTGGAACCATTGGTCTGCCCATCCGGTTTGACGCACCACCGGAGATTACCGTATACAAACTCACGCGGCCGGCATGACCGCCGTGCCGCCGGAGTTTAGGATGAGTGGAAAATTCCAGGACAACCGTCTTGCCGCTTTGGATTCCTGCTAGTGAAGGCGAGGATTGAAAAGGTTTGCCGGCTTATTTCAAAACTTTGCCAGACCGGATGCAGGACGTGCAGACCATCAGGGTGCGATGCGCCCCCTTTACCAGCGTGCGTACCCGCCGCAGATTGGGTAGCCAACGGCGATGGGTAACATTGTGAGCGTGGCTGATGCGATTTCCAAACGTGGGGCCTTTACCGCAGATTTCACACGAACGAGCCATTTTCGAAAGTCTCCTGTTCTGCTATTGAACCATCGTGTCTTTTCCTAATATACCAGAAATGCTGCCTGGCAAGAAGGCCTGCGCCTTGTGGGTAGTGGTGCAGTTTGCTGTAGCGGCGCTCGGAGCTTGCCCTGACAGGGAGCGCCGAAAACCGTTGGGAATTCAAGTTCGGCGGTCGCAGACCGCCGCTACAGCAGCCAAATTGCACCACCACCGCCTTGCGCCCTTTAGTTCCCCATTTTTTCCGGTCTGAGGTTAAAATCCTAATCATGGTCAAAAGTCAGAGTTCCAACACGAAGGTTATGCGAGTCCTAAATTCGGTCCTCGTGGGGATTGCCCTTGTCTTGGCTGGATGCAGCAAGAAAACCCCATCAAACGGCGGAATCTGGGCAAAGGTGGACGGCACCCCCATTTCCCGCGCCCAAGTGGAGACCTATTACAAGAACCGCATGGCCGCACTCCCCGATTCCAGCAAGCCGGAGCAAGCCCTCTCCGCCAGGCTTAATATTTTAAATGAGTTAATCGACGATCAAATCCTTGTTGAGCACGCGGCCCACGCCCATATCACGGTCTCTGAAGCCGAGGTGGATACGAGGATCGCGGGGCTGCGCAGTCCCTATTCCAAGGAAGAGTTCGAAAAGCGGCTGAGCGGTCAGGGACTGACGGAAGCCACGCTGCGCCAGGAAGTTCGTAAAACTCTAACCATTGAGAAGCTAATCAATAAAGAAATTATTTCCCGGATTGCCGTGACCGACGCCGAAATCGCTGATTATTACAATCGCAACAAGGCGAACTTTAAGGTTCCCGAGACCGAATACCACCTGGCGCAAATCCTGGTGACACCCGTCCAGGACCCGCAGATTCGCAATTTGATGAACGACGACGCCAAGAACGAGGTCGAGGCGCAGCGCAAAGTGAGGGCTCTCGATACACAGCTCAAAAAAGGAGCCGATTTCTCCAAACTCGCGCAGGAATATTCAGAGGATCCCCGCACGGCGCCGGGCGGGGGAGACATGGGCTTTATTCCCGCCTCGGCGCTTGCCTCAAATCGTCCGCTGGCCCAGACCATCGCTTCGATGCAGGTGGGAGAAATCGGCGGGATCATCCACGATGGCAGGGGCTACCACATCATCAAGCTGTTGGGCCGCGAGGAGGCCGGCCAGCGGGAACTTTCGGACCCGCAAGTGCAGAGCTCCATCCGCCAGAGTCTGACCAATGAGAAGGAAGAAGCTCTTAAGGCCGCCTACATCGAGGTCCTGCGCGACCGCGCCAAAGTGGAGAACTTTCTGGCGCAGAAGATCGTTGAATCCGCGGGCAACGCCGAGGCCCTTCATTAGTGTGATGTCCGTGCAACATCGGAATTACGGGTTCGCCGCGACTCCGGCATCTACCGGGAAACGCAGTAGCAGGATGGGGGTTGCGCCGTCCAGTTAATTATACTCACGGTCGTAAGTCGGCGACACCCGGTTCTGTAGCGCCGGTCTGTGACCGGCGGATTTCGCCGCTCCCTGCCAGGGCAAGCTCCGAGCGGCGCTACAGCAAATGCCCGTCGCCGACTTGTGTCCTCATGTATGCAAAGGGTGGCCGGGCGATGCGGGGCAGGCGCCGCAACTGTCCTGCGCTCCAGTCCATTTCATACCAAGAGAAGCAAGCTGGCCCCCGCCTCAACGCCGTTCCCTTCCTCCACTAAGATTTTTTCTACCCTTCCCGGGCGCGGAGCACGAATCTCATTCTGCATTTTCATGGCTTCGATCACCACCAGTCCATCGCCGGACTCCACCTGCCGGCCTTGGCTTATCAAAACCTTTACGATCCGCCCGGGCATTGGAGCACGAATCTCCAGCGTCGCGCCGCCCGCCTCCACGGGTGATTTCTCCCGCCGCGTGCGGCAGTCGCGGATGTTTACGTCGAATTCAACGCCCCCCGTCGAAATGATAAAGTGACCGTTCGTACGCCGCCCGTCCGGGCCGTCGCAGAAGGTGCGGACCTCGTGCGACTTTCCGCCCAGGAGAATCGAGTAAATGCCCGTTGAAACCTCAGACCAATCAGCGGACCTGCTTTCGCCGTCCAGGACAAAGTCCAGTCTTCCCCTAGTGACGTCGCATGAGAGAGCTGTGCCGACCTCCACTTCAACCTCATCGCGGCGACCGCCCGAACTGACTTCCACTTCAAATTTCATGATCCGTACTTACCTCGACCGGTTCAGCATCGCCTGCCGGCCTGCAGACTTCCATCCATTGCCAGTGCGGTTGGCCGCGAGAGCGGAAGAAGCTGACCGGCGCCGCAAGGTCTCAAGAACGGCCGCCAGGATCGCAGCCGTCGTTGCCTCGGAATCGGTGTCCGGACGATCCTCCGGCATTTCTTGAGTCAGCCGATCAACCCAACCTGTGTCAAACCGGGCTGTAACGAAATCCGGATGGTCCAGAATCCTGCGGAAAAACTGGATATTCGTCTTAATCCCGGAAACCCGGTACTCATCGAGGGCCCGGCGCAGGCGGGCGATGGCTTCTGCGCGGTCGTTGCCCCAGGCAATGAGCTTGGACAGCATGGGATCGTAATCCAGCGGCACCCGCCAGCCTTCGTAGACCCCGCTATCATCGCGCAGCCCGAAGCCCACTGGAACCTCCAGTCCGCGAATCAAGCCGGGGGACGGAAAGAAACTGTTTCCAGGGTCTTCCGCATAAATGCGGCATTCAATCGCCGCGCCCCGCAGGTGGACATCGGTCTGTTTGAGGCGCAATGGTTCCTGTGCAGCGACGCGAAGCTGCTCCTTCACCAGATCCAATCCGGTCACGGCTTCAGTGACGGGATGTTCCACCTGGAGACGCGTGTTCATTTCCAGAAAATAGAAATTTTTATTAGCGTCCACCAGAAATTCTGCGGTCCCGGCATTGGTATAGCCGGCGATTTTGCCGATTTTCACGGCCGTCTCGCCCATGCGCGCCCGCAGGTCCGCATCGACAAAGGGCGACGGGCTCTCCTCCATCACCTTCTGGTGGCGCCGCTGAAGGGAACACTCGCGCTCCCCCAGATAGATCAAATCGCCGTACGTGTCCCCAAGAAGCTGAATCTCAATGTGGCGCGGACGCTCGATATATTTTTCAATGTAGACTGAAGGATCATTGAAGGCGTTTTGCGCCTCTGAGCGGGCGGTGCGATAGGATGATTCCAGTTCCTCCGCGCTCCGAACCGTGCGCAAACCTTTGCCGCCTCCGCCCGCCGAAGCCTTCAGCATCACCGGATAACCGATATGGGCTGCGGCCTTGCGCACTTCATCAAAATCCGGAAGGTCATGATCCGTGCCAGGAACGACGGGCAAATTCGCTGCCATCAGGGCGCGGCGGGCCGCCGTCTTCGACCCCATTAACTCCATGGCGCGTGCTGAAGGACCGATGAAAACCAGTTTCTCCGCATCGCAGGCCCGGGCGAACTCCGGCTTTTCAGAGAGAAATCCGTAACCGGGGTGGATGGCTTGTGCGCCGCCCTGTTTTGCCGCGGCAATGATCTTATCAATTCGCAAGTAGCTTTCCACGGAGGGCGCCGGACCAATCGGGTAGGCTTCGTCCGCGTAGCGGACGTGCAGCGCGTTCCGGTCCGCTTCGGAATAGACGGCCACCGTCTGAATACCCATTTCGCGGCATGTCCGCATGACGCGGACCGCGATTTCGCCCCGGTTTGCAACCAGGACTTTGCTGAACATTGAGTGTTTTCCTTCCTGTGATACGCAACGGCTGGCAGCTTCCAGCCCAACCGTTCCCGCGTTGGAATAGGGCATTTGCTCAGCGTTTGAGGGAGAAACCGGCCAGGTTGAGGCCAAGCCCGGTCCCGTTGTACATTCCAACGAACTGCAGTCAGCCTTACCTGGAGAACGCTCCGAATGATTCACTTGTTCTAGAGATGATGTATTCCTTGTACTCTTTTCCCCACACGTACAGCTTGATGATATATTCCAGACTCCGCCGATAGAGAGCGTCGGACGAAAGGACGTTTTGGGAGTTGTTTGGGTCAAACCAACTTCCGCCAGTTGGTTTTTTAATCGCACCCAGAGCGTGCCCTGCCGTGGCTTCCGCATTATGGAGGCCAATGAAATAATAGCCGGGTTGACAAAGGAACTTGAGGACCTCTTCCCTTTTTCCCGGGTTTCCGAGATCCTCGCCTTCGAGAGGGTCGCCGACTTGAATGAGGCCATAAACCGCAAGGTATCCTCCTAAATCGGCGCTTTCCATGGCATCCGTGATTCTAGCCGCGTCCTGAACCTGAGCTTGGTTGATCGAGTTCAAGTCTCCGTTGGCCGAGAGCCAGGCGATTACCAATCCTCTACACACGCCGCCCTCATGCCCTGATAGGCGGTGGGTCTTGATGAACTTGTCTTGGTAAAATCCAGTTATGGTGAACGAAGGAGTCGCCATCTCTAATGCTCTATTCTCCCCGGATTCAGACCGCTCCCAAAGCTATCACACCGGAATGCGCCAATACGATAGGAAGGCCGGCGCTAAATGCTGCGGTCAGCGGTTGCCGGAGTCACCCATTTTCCGACGCCGGCGCTTTCCAGGACGGCATCCATCATAGCTTGAGTCTCCAGCGCATCCCGGAAATCGGGGCGAATCCGTTCTCCCGTTTGCAGATACTTCAGGAAGTCCGCCAAGGCATTGACAAACGTATGCTCATAGCCAATGACGCAGCCCGGAACCCACCAATGGGACATGTAAGGATGCTCCGCGCCTGTGACCAGAATGGTCCGCCAGCCCTGAAGGTGTTCCGGGTCCTGATGGTTGAAGTATTGAAGCTGGTGCATATTTTCCAAATCAAAGTAGAGGGAGCCGTTTTCGCCGTTCACCTCAAAGCAGTTTTTGTTCTTATTGCCGCGCGCATAGCGGGTGGCCTCAAAAGTGCCGTTTGACCCGTTGACGAATCGCACCAGGAAGGTGCAGACGTCGTCGATCTCGACCCGTGCCGGGCTTCCATCAGGCCGCTTTCGGTCCTTGATGAAAATCTCCGTCATGCCGCTGACGCGCTCCACCGGGCCATTCAACCATAGGGCGGTATCCACGCTGTGAGTGGAAAGGTCGCCCGATACTCCCGCCCCGGCGACATCCTTATCCAGACGCCAAGTCCCCGCGCCGCCCACCGGCACTTTGGAAGAGATCGTCCAGTCCTGAAGATACGCCGCGCGATAGTGGAAGATTTTACCCAGGCGGCCTTCGTCGATGATTTGCTTGGCCAAGGTGATAGCTGGCACGCGGCGGTAATTGAACCACACCATATTCGGCTTGCCAGACTGTTCCACCGCCGTGGTCATTTGGCGCGCCTCAGCGAGGTTCATGGCCAGTGGCTTTTCACAGAGGATGATCTTGCCTGCCTCGGCTGCCGCCAGAGCTATCTCACAGTGGGTGTTATTGGGCGAGCAAATGTCGATGGCGTCGATGTCCGGCGCGTCTACCAACTTGCGCCAGTCGGTTTCTGCACGCTGCCAACTCCACCGGCGGGCAAAAGTCTGAGTGGACTCTCCATCGCGCCCCGCCACGGCCTTGAGGACCGGCCGGAATGCCACATCAAAAAACTGGTTCACCCGGTGATAGGCGTTGGAATGCGCGCGGCCCATGAAACCGTGGCCGATCATGCCGATATTCAACGCCTTGGCCATAAAACCTCCGCCGATACATAGAACTTCAAAACAGCCTGCGCCGCCTACGCGCCCCATCAACCTTGCGGGCCTTGGGGCTGGCATCCCTTCGCTGCGCTCAGGGCAGGCTCTGCCAACAAGTGCCGCGGGACGGGGCGCTATCCGATGCCTGGCGCTGATGCCTTGGCCACGTATTTTCGGGCCATGCCGTCCAGAAACTTCTTGGCATCCGCCGTAACTTCCCACGCATCCGGCCAGAAGCAGAGGTCGATCGTCCACCAATTGGTGGGAACCTCCGAACGGAGCAATTGCGGAATCAGTTGGTCAAAGTCGAGGACACCCTGTCCGAACGGGGCATGGGTGCTGGTTTCGTCGTGATGAAGCGTACCGTCCGAGTCAATCAAGTGTACGTGGCCAATCTTGCCGCGCAGGCGCGTGAGAAGCTCCAAGGCGCCGCCCGGCAAAGTCTCCTTGGGGCCTGGCTGGCGCGCGCCAACGGTCGCGCAAATGTGGGCGTGGCAAGTGTCATAGAGCACACGAAAGTTCCGGTGGCCCACGTCATCCGCCATACGAATGATCTCTGACGGCTTATTGAAGGCGAATCCCGGTTCGAACTCCCAAACCACCCGGATGCCGCGGTCTGCCGCTTTTTGCGCAGCGGATTGAAATGTGGTGACCAGGCGCTCCCAGCCGCGTTGGGGCTCGATGCTCTCCTTTTCAAAAATATCGGGCGGACTGACACTGTCTACCCGGATGCAATCGATTCCGAGGTCATTCGCGAAGTTCAGATTTTGTTCGAAGGTGGACATCCACTCGGAATTATCTTTCTGCGGGATGATGGGACACGACCAGAGGTCTGCCGCCAGTCCTGAGAAGCTTAGGCCATTGCTCTCTACTTTCTTCCTCAACTCAGCGCGCTTGCTCTGGGTGTCACATTCTGACGGATTGGGATGCGGCACGAAGCCGCCCAACTCGACCCCGTCAAACCCCAGGTCAGCGAGCTTGCCAATCACCGTATCGAACGGCACTGGATTCTCTTGATAGGGACCGAAGCAGTAGGCCCAACTGCCGATTGAAAGCCGAACTTGATTCATAAGGAACCTCTTCTCTGTATTACGAATTTCTGCGGGTGAACGCTCCGGCCTCACCTGGATAAGAGTTCTTCGCTGTCATTCCGAGCCCTTCACTGTCATCCAGAGCGAAGCGAAGGATCCCGGTATTTCATTCAGGGTAAACTCCGCGAAGCATCTCCAATTGCGCTGCCGAGGAAGAGGTCAAATACAGTGATCCTTCGCTCCGCTCAGGATGACAGCACCGGAAGATCGTAAAGGGTCAGGTTGCGGGCAACTTCATCAAGTTCTCAAAAAAATAAAGACCGGATTTCCCAGCCACGATGATATCCAAGTCGCCGTCTCCGTCAATATCAATCACCGGAATCTGCATGCCTCCCCCGGTGCGCGTGCTGTAATCAATGATATGTCGTTTCCATTGCACTTCCCCGGCCGCTTTCATGGGTTCGTACCAGTAAACGCCGAGAGGCTCGTGGGAGCCAGGATCGCGACCGTTGTGGGCGAAGTAGCGTTTGCCGCTGACGAGATCCATTTGGCCGTCACCATTCAAATCCACCAAGGTCATGGCATGAGACTGCGACCAGCTATCGTCAATAACGTGCTTAAGCCAAGCCCGGTTGCCGGAGCGATCCTTCTTCTGCTCGTACCAGAAGATGCCATAGCCATGCGCGGCGCTGGTTACCAGGTCCGGAAGGCCGTCGCCATTCACATCATGCACGTAAATGAACCCGACTGTTCCCAAATCGAATTCAGGATGGAACGTCCAGGTTCCATCCCGAGGGTCCGCAGGCGCTTCAAACCAGCCCTTGGGAGTTACAATGTCATTGCGGCCGTCTCCGTTCACATCCCCCGCGCCAATGCCATGTCCGTAGCTTTGCTGGCTCACTTCGTGCCGCACCCAATGAGCCTGCGATCCTTCACCCACCACTTCATACCAAGAGAGCGGAGCTTCCGGATTACCAAACTCCGGGAGAACCTGGCGAGGCGTGCCGCTGTTGAGTAAATCAACCAGAAACGCGAACTCAACGTTGTAGCCATCCTGGATCACCGTTTCAACCCAAGGGCCGGATTGACCGCCGGGGTTTTTGTACCAAGCCAGACGCTTTGAAAACCACGAACAGCTCACAATGTCCGGATAGCCGTCACCGTCGACATCCACCGGCAGGTCGCTGAAGTTGTCAATGTAAAAGTTGATGTAGGGCAGAGTGCGAAACTTGTGCTTGATCCATTGCAGCCCCGCGTCCTTTGCCCCGGAGGATGTCTGTTCATACCAGTTCTCACCGGAGACGATGTCGAGGCGGCCATCCCGGTTAATATCTGCCACGGCGCACGTTTCGCTGGCGCCCAAATCGATGATGTGCTTGCGAAAAGCAATCGCGTCATCACCAGCTTCGGCAAAACCGGTGTCTGGCAGGATGGTGCGGACGGCTAGGCCGTTTGCAGGAGATGGAACCTCAGCCGTCTTTGCGCTGCCGGTTTGCAGGCTCAGCACCGCGCCCGGCACGCCGGCGCCGAGCGACTTCATAAAGAGCCTTCTTGATTCGTCTTCTGTTCGAGACATGCAGGACTCCACATGCTTGCGAAACGCAGCGGGCTTATTGAATGCCCACCTGCTGGGTCAGATTTTTGATGAAGCGAAGGCCGCGGCGGGCCAGCTCGTCGCTAGACGGGGCCAAATCGCGCCAGATGGCCGCAGCCGCCAAGCCGGGATCCGGGTGAGCAAAGGACTCGATGGTCAGCCAGCCATCGTAGCCAATTTCCTTGAGCGCAAGCGCAATTGATTTCCAGTCAACGTGGCCGTCGCCCGGTGTGCCACGATCGTTTTCCGAGAAATGCACGTGTCCCAGATCCTTCGCTACCGCCCGAAGAGAATCGGCGGGATGGCGCTCCTCGATATTGGCGTGGAAAGTGTCGAAATGCACGCGCACGTTGGGCCTGGCAATGTCCCGGACGAGTTGAGCCGCGTCTTGCATGGTATTCAATAAATACGTTTCGAAGCGGTTAAGAGGTTCAATGCATAGCGTGACGCCGAGCTCCTGGCCGCGCTGCGCTGCGGCTTGCAAACCCTCGACGGCCCATTTCCACTCGTCTTCGGTGCGCCGGTTCCCAGTGATCACGCCCAGACCCGCATAGAGAGGACCGCACATTATGGTCGCCCCTAATTCGGCTGTCCTCTCAACACAGCGTTCAAGGAGCCGGACACCTCGAGCCCGAACCTCAACATCAAAACTTACAAGATTCGCCTCGCGAGGCAATACCGTGCAGGTTGTCCGCTCAAGCCCAAGGCCATCCAACATCCGCCGGACAGAGACAATGTTAGCCGGCTCTTCGGGTGAAAGAAAAAGCTCAACCCCATCGAAGCCCCATTTCCGAATCCGGGAAAACAGGGCTTCGTGTTCCTCCGTCACGCGCATCGTCCACACCAATGTATTGACGCCATATTTCATGTTATTTCTCCGCCCGGGTCGCAGGATCTTGGCGCTTGCTGTTGCACCGCCGGTTTAGCGCCGGCGTGGCAGAATCCCGCTTTTTAGCTAGGAATCGATCTTGACGTCAGGACCGTCAGGGGACGGCCCGAACCCGAATGAATTGAATTATTAGACTCATCTGCTTATTTCTTCATGGCCGGCTTCGTGCAGCCCGGAAAGACCGGAAGATAGGTATTGCCCTGGTATTGCAAATCCTGATGAATTCCAATCGCGGAGGTGTAATAGCCATTGACCGTCATGCGTTTTAGGCTGACGAAAAACCGCTCAAGGTCATCCTTGGGATCTTCTTCATGGCGCGCCGCCCTGGCGAGCGCCTGCGGCAGCGACGAACGCGCCGCTTCCTCATTCATCAGGCGCAACCCCTGACGCCACTGCGATTTTACTGCATCATTGCTGGTCCCAACCATTAAATCCGCAAAAAGGCTGACCTGGGCGGCGTGGGCGCCGGGGGAATGCGCGTCCGCAGGGATGATCATCTCCATCAACTGGTCAAGTAAATGGTTTTCTTCCGCAGTGAAAAACTGCAATCGATACGCGTCGGGAGACCAAAGGACGGCTCCGGCGTCTGCCGTCCCGCGCGAAGACCCGATGGCGGGTGCAAGGGCGCCCAAAGTAACAATTTTCAGTGCTGTTCTTCTCTTCATGTTGCTTCGGATGCGGAATGAGCCTGTTTGATTCTCAAAGTTCTCATCGATGCCTGCCAGCCCACAGTCTTAACCATGCCGCTTCAGCACGTGCGCATTTTTCCATTTCAAAGCTCGCCCCTCCGGCGCTGCTCCTTAATGTGGTCTGCGGCGCGCATGGAGACTGCCATGATCGTGAGGGTTGGATTCTTCTCACTGCAAGTGGTAAAGCAACTGCCGTCGGTTACAAACAAATTCTTCACTTCGTGCGCCTGGCAGTAACCATTCAGCACCGAAGTCTTGGGATTCTTGCCCATGCGGACGGTTCCAACTTCGTGGCTGGCAAATCCTCTTGGCGCATCAAACCCATCCGGGAAAATGGTCCCCTTCAGGCGCGAGCAAATCTCAAGGACGCTCTGGTTGGCGGCGCGCCACAGAGCCCAGTCGTTTTCCTCGAAGCGGTAATGTACCACGGGAATCGGAATACCAAAATCGTCCACGCGGGTTAGGTCCACGGCAACAAAGTTCTCCGGGTTCGAAAGCGTCTTGCCCCAACTGCCAAGGAGGAGAAAACCCGGTTGCATTCTACGCACTTGATCTTTGTAGCCCGCGCCGTATCCCTTCACCTTCATCGCCTGAGAAGGAAACATGTAAGAACCGTAATTCACCTGCAAGCCCCAACCTCCCACGTAATCAGGCTTCGCGAAAAGCTGGTTATAGCGCGGGACGTAGACGTGGTCCGTGGCGCCGTCCTGATTGACGGGCGGCGTGCCTTCCAGTTCTTCCAGGTAGACGTTGACAGTCGCATTCACGTGCCCGTGTAAGTGGCGGCCCACCATGCCATTGGAATTTGCCAAGCCATTGGGGTATTGCGAGGAGCGCGAATTCAGCAGCAGCCGGGCGGATTCCACGGTGGCGCAGCAAACCACCACGATGCGCGCTTGAACATCCTCTTCCTTTCTGGTTACGGTGTCAACAAAAGAGACGCCGCGCGCCAACCCTTTCTGGTCCACCAGAATTTCGCGCGCCAGCGCATTCTGCCGCAGAGTAAAATTGCCCGTGGCTCGCGCTTTCGGTAACATGCAGTCCGGCGTCGTGAAAATTGAACTGACGTCGCACCCGTCCATGCAGTGGCCGCAATAATGGCAGGGAGGACGATGGTCATATGGTCGCGTCAGCACCGCCTTGCGCACCGAAATCACGGGAATGCCCATCCGTTTCGCCGCGCGGTGAAGGAGACGCTCGCTGCAACGCCACGGCAGGGGCGGTAGATAGTGATTTCCAGCGGGCAGAATTGCCAGGTTGTCGTTTTCTCCGCAGACGCCGATCGTCTGTTCGATCCGTTCGTAGTAAGGTTCCAGGTCCTCGTAGCTGAGAGGCCAATCCTCCTCGATGCCGGCCAGCGACCATTCCCGAAAATCGCGCGGCGCATATCGCAAGGTCACGGCGTTCCAGTGCAAGGTTCTGCCACCCAGTACCCGTACCCGGTCCACGCTGATCTGGTCGCATTGGTCGTAGCGGATGGACCCGTCTAGAGATGGCGGATAGAAGGGCGCCTGCTTTTCGCCGCGGAGTCCCCGGTAGGGCAACTCGTAAGGCCACTTGTGGGAAAGGAATTGGAATGGCGGCACTTCCCTTCCACCTTCCAGCAAGATGACTTTGGCGCCGCCTTCGCACAATTCTTTCGCCATCACGCCGCCCGCCGCACCCGATCCAATGATGCACACATCAAAGAGTTGCATGGTGGCTAATCATCTTCCCTTCATTTATAGTATTGTCCGGCATTGCGACAGGAAGTGGCAAACGGCCCGAAACCAACAGGCGCGTTGTTCGGTAACGGCCTCGCACAAAATTCGCTTCCAACCCTGGCCGGGCTTGCCTGCGTGATTTCTCACCGATGCCCGGACAATTCTTTGCTAGACAGATTACTCCGTCTGAAGCCGGTTGGCTACCCATGGTGCGGCCAACCGTTCTTATTATATTAACCCGTGTGCGATCGCCATATTGGTTGACTTGACGAGGCGAATCATGAAAAAGTTCAGGAGCAGCAAAACGATTGGCAAGGGCCGACGCTTCAAAAACCGTTGAATGGGGAGATGGGCTCGACATGGACACAGTGATGCGTGCCGCACCGAAGTTCATGCTCGCCATGCTTTTCGCCGTGCTCGTGTTGGCGCGGCCCATTCCGGCAAGAGCCGAGCCATCCGCTTCGCCCGCCCAATACGGCGATCTGGTGATCAAGAACGTCATGGTCCCGATGCGAGACGGCGTACGCCTTGCCACGGACGTCTACTTGCCGGCGCGGAATGGTGCACCCGTAGCTGGCAAGTTTCCAGTCCTGCTTTGCCGCACGCCTTATGGCAAAACTCCTTCCCGCCCGAGCCCTCGAAATCCCGGAGATTACTTTGCGCAGCGTGGATATGCCGTGGTGATTCAGGATTGCCGAGGGCGATACGATTCCGAAGGCAAGTTTTATATCAATGTGAACGAAGGTCGCGACGGCTACGATACGGTCGAGTGGGCGGCGAAGCAGCCATGGTCCAACGGCAAGGTGGGCACCTACGGCGCATCTTATCTTTCGCAAGCCCAAAACGCTCTTGCCGCGCTGCATCCACCCCACCTCGCGGCCATGTTTGTGATGGTCGGCGCTTCAAATTATTACGAAGAGGGAGCCTACCGAGGTGGCGCGTTCACCCTACTGCACAATCTTTACTACGCCTTGATGTTGGCAGCGACAAGCCCGGAAGAGCAGTCTGACCCGGCGCGCCGAACGGCTCTTCTCAATGCCCTGGGGCCGCAACTCGGCGACTGGCTCCACGCCTATCCTTTCCGGCCGAATGCTTCGCCCTTGCTTCTGGCCCCTGCTTACCAGCATTGGTTCCAGGATTTCGCCGATCATCCTTACTTTGACGATTACTGGAAGCAGAATGGTTTCGACTTCGAAGCGTTCTACGGCCGCTACCCTGACATTCCAATATATTTCATCAGCGGCTGGTACGATCTCTTTCTGCACGGAACGCTGCACAATTATGCAGGCCTCTCCGCGCGGCACAAATCCCTGACCAAATTGATGATTGGCCCGTGGGTACACGGAATCGGCCCCAGGTTTTCCGGCGATGTAGACTTTGGCCCCACCGCCGCCGTGGACCTGCTTCAAGAGCAGCAGCGCTGGTTCGATCAGGTATTGAAGGGGAAGGATAGCGGCATTCTGCGCGAGCTACCAGTGCGGCTGTTCGTGATGGGCGGAGGCAGCGGGGCGCGACTGGCCAACGGCCGCATGGAAGACGGGGGTGAGTGGATTTCCACGACGGCATGGCCGCCCCCGCAAGCCCGTTTCCGCTCCTATTACTTGCACGGCGATGGCAGCTTGTCCCGGCAAACCCCCGGCGCCGGCCTGCCTACGGAATATGCTTTTGACCCACGCCATCCCGCGCCGACGATCGGTGGGCAAATCGATTCGGGCAAGGATTATTCTCCCGACGGTCCGCGCGATCAGCGATGCAACCTGAAAATTCCGGGTTGCAATAATGACTTGCCTTTATCGGCTCGCCGCGACGTCTTGGTTTTCCAAACCTTGCCCCTCCCCTCTGACCTGGTCATTGCAGGACCGGTCAAGGTGGACCTCTGGATTTCGTCATCCGCTCCGGACACCGACTTCACGGCGAAGTTGATTGACGTGGCACGGTCCAGCGCCGCCGACCCGATGGGCTATGCCATGAATTTGGCGGACCGCATCATTCGGGTGCGGGCCAGCGTGAACCCCGCTGAACCCCTCCTGCTGAAGCCGGGCGAGATTCGCAAAGTCACGATTGACCTATTAGGGGTCGCGAACCGCTTCCAGAAAGGACATCGGATGCGGCTGGACATTTCGAGCAGCAACTTCCCGTTCTTCGATGTCAATCCCAACACCGGCGAAACCGAGGGTCGCCAGACTCACAGTGCACTCGCCCTCAATTCCGTTTATCACGACGCAGCCCATCCCTCGCGCCTGGTGCTGCCGCTGATTCCAGTAAGTAAGGAGGAAAAATGAAACACTTCAGATGTCTTGTGTTGCTCATCATTATTGTGTCAGCAGGCGCACCGGCGCTTTTCACCGCGCAGAATGCGGTGGGGATTGAATCATTGGGCCACGTTGGCATCGCCGTATCGGACCTGCAGAAATCCCTGCACTTTTATGTTGGGCAACTCGGCTTGACGGAAACGTTCCGGCTGAAGCGGAAGGACGGAAGCGTCATGCTGGTGTATCTTCAAGTGGGCCACAGCAGCACGTTTGTGGAGCTTTTTCCCGGAACGCTGACGGCTTCGGCCCCCAAGCGCGCCAATGCCTACCATTTCGGATTTTTTGTGGGCAACTTGCAAACCACGCTGCACCGGTTGCAGGCTGGCGGCTATCCCTTGCCGGCCGATGCCTTCAAGAGAGCCTCGAAGATGGCGGCGGACGGAACTTACCTTTACTTCGTTTATGATCCGGACGGCAATCGCATTGAACTCAGCCAGGCGACCCCACAGTCATATCAAGGGAAAGCTGCGCCGGCGCTTCTGAAGAGCGGACAGTCCGATGCACGGGCTCATTTACAACGGAGTCATTAACGCGGAGTCTTCAGGAACTATTATTCGAAGATCCGAAGGGCGCGGTTGAAACCGTGCCCTTCCGGTCCGCCAACGGAAACGGGTGAGTAATTCGGATCAATCTCATTCCAGTTGTTTGGGAAATGCAGCGAAGGAAGCGATAAGAGTCTGTGCGAAGTTGGCCGACACAAAAGGAATACCTTGAATCGAGCGCCCAGCCACTATTTCATGCTCCATGACGGGCGGATAGTAGAAGGCCGCTGGGGAACGATTCAATGGGGCTTTGGGGATGACAAGGAGTTTGCCGAATCTATCGAAGACTCTACGGGGTCCTCATTTTGTTGACCGTGTGACTTTGCTTCCTGAAACTTTTGGAAGGCCTCGCGGGATTTCGCGTCGAGTCCCAGGTGGTGGTAGACGCTGCCCAGCGTGTAATAGGCTGAAGAGAAATGTGGTTCAAGACGGACAGCAGCTTCAAGCTCCTGTCGAGCTTCGGAATAATTCCCCATTTGCGCATCCAACTCCCCGAGGTGGAAGTATGTGCGCGCATAGGAAGGGTCCAACTTCTCTGCCATTTTCATCTCCCGCCGCCCTCCCGCAAGATCACCGAGCCGGCTAAGTACCAACCCATAATGTAGATAGTAGTAGGCATTGTTGGGGTTCATCTTCAGCGCCTTTTCAAGATCGCTCTTTGCCTCGTTGAGCTTAAACTCCACGGCGTTCACCACGCCCAGCATGAATTCGGCGCGGTCATCGTGGGGATCCAGCTCGAGGGCGGTTCTGAAATGGCGGGCAGCGCGGTTGTAATACTGATTGTCGTTGTAATCATTACCCAAGATGAAGAAACTCATGCCGATATAGTAGACGGGCGGGGCCGTGCCCGGCTGGATTTGTTCTGCTTGCAGGAAGGATTTCATCGCGGCGACCTGGTTGCCCAACCTTTGATAAATCCGCCCTTCAGTGATGAAATAAGCGGCCTGATGAGGATCGTCCTTGATGGCTTTTTGAATCGTGGTCAAGGCTTGTTGGTTCTTGTGGAGCAAATTCAGAGCCTTGGCTTTCAGATTGAAATCGTCCGCAGTGTTCTCTAGACTTGCGCTGTTCATCAAGCTCAGGGTTTCTGCCGTGCAGTGGGAATCTTCCTTCTCAACACAACGCCGTAGTTGTTCGACCTTGTGAGAATCCTGCGAACCAGTTGCAGTTGAGCTTGCTGGCCGTGGTTGGTCAGTGATCTTCACATTATCTTGCCGGCTCAGTTTCTCGGCCAGTTTGGCTTGCTCCGTGGATTTCCGGACATCCCCTGACTCTTTGAGGAGGCGCGCCAACTGCGCAGGGAATGCAGCCTCGCGAGGAAAACGGCGCTCGCCCTCTTCGAGCGTCTTGACGGCTTCATGCAATCGTTTTGCCTGAATTTGAGCTACGGCGAGCTCGCGGTAAGTGAGCGGAGAGTTCGGATCGCGCCCCACCGCATTCTCTAAGTAAGGCAGTGCTTGCGAGTTTTTCCCAAGTCTCCGGAGGGACGTTCCGGCATAAAGATAAGCTTCTCCAAACGTAGGATCCACCCCAATTTCCGCTTCAAAATCCTGAAAAGAATGCGAATAGTCAGACCGGTTGAAGGCGATGCGGCCCAATTGGAAGTGGGCCAGCGGAAGCTTGGGATCGAGTTGGACGGCCTGGCGGTACTCCGCTTCCGCGCCCGCATTGTCATGCCGCGCCGCATAGGCATTCCCCAATAGCAGGTGCAACCATGCGGAGTGCGGAAAGCGATCGCTGAAGGTTTGGAAGTCTTGCAAGCCGTCCTTGGCATCGTGCAGAGCGCGATCTTGCTCGATCAGCGCGTAGAGCACATAAGGATCGTTGTTCCCCAGGGCAAAAGACCTTGCGAAAGCTTGCCGCGCCGCCGCATGGTTACGGAGAGCGCGGTATGCCATTCCTAGATAAAACTCACCTTTGGCTGTCGCCGGGACTTTCTGGAGGACGGGCAACGCTTGTTCTGGCTTTCCCAGCGTGAGCAAGGCAACGCCAAGATCCTGGGTAAGGCCGGGATCGTGAGGCGTGATGGCGAGGCCCCGGTGGATCCAATCCCTTGCCGTTGCATAATCCTGCTGCTGGAGGAGAAGGATTGCGAGGTTGTTGTAGACTGTCGGCCCTTGTGGGCACAGCCTGATGGCCTCTTCATAAGCGTTCATGCGCACGGCTCCCGCGAGCTGTGGATTATTGCCCTTTTGCACCAAGACATTACTCTGTGAGCTTTGGGCGCAGACGTTCCCGGGAGTTCCGAGTAGCGGAACGGCCTTTACCATCCGGCTCGCGGCTCCCGTCCACAACGCCAGCAGGAAAAATCCAGTGACTCGCACGTTGCGAAGTTGCAGATAACTCGCGGAGGCGATCCGCATGACAGGTTCGTTTTGGCGAGTACTGGCGTGCATGTCAAACGGACCCTATCGCCTTTTTATGGAGAAGGCTCAGGCCTCCTTTCTATCATATCTGAGAAAATTCACGAGGGCAGCGAAGCCTTCGAAAGTCTTGGGGCAGCCGGCGCGGCAGCGTCCCGTTATGCTCTCAACTCGTAATAGGGATGCAAGGAGATTTGGCCTAACATTGACGTATACGTGTAGCGTTCAATATGTTTGAGACGAAGCTCGTTTGGCCCGGGTGTCAAACTGCAACCCAGATCGAAACGGAATGGGTAAGTGAATTGCATTCCCATATCCTTTCCGTTCAGACTGGCATGAATGACCTGAGTCATGTTCTCAATCACTAGCACGGCGGAGTCCGCATGGGATTGAAGCCACTCAAACTTTATATCATAGACTGCGCCATTGGATTGGAGCGGCGTCCGAGTCCATCCTTCGTGCAGCGCAATCGCCGCCAAGCGCATCGAAGGCGTATTCACTTCTTTACTGGTGATGTGGCCACCTGCGTCTTCCACTTCATAACAAAACGTGCCTGACCGGTATTTTCTCAGGACGATTTGGCCATTGGACGTTCTTACGACCTCGTCTGCATTCCATGAAACAAGATGGGGCAGAGGTGTTGCCGTGGGGTTCACAACCACAAAGAGGGATTCGTACCGGTGCAGATGAAGGCGCAATGCAATTTCACTGCCTCTAGCCGCGTAGCCCGGAGCTTGGCAAATGGAACCCGTCACAGGGTCCCAAAGTTCCGGGACGCCTTTCACACCTCGGAGGCGAACTTCGGTCGAAAGATCCTCGCCTTCATTGTTAAAAAAGTACAGGTCCCGGCCGGAAAGCTGCCGGTGATAGTATTGCAAAAGGGTCAGATTCGGGTCAATCCATACGTCATGCTCACCGAGCGAGTAAAGAAGATTGGAAATGTCCTTATAGGTGGTGACGAACGCCCGGCCTCGCCCACTGGCTTGGTCACCCCAGATTTGCGAGACGATCTTCTTGACCTCCTCATCGTTCCGGCCATCTGCGGAACGGATCGGGACCCTTGGAAGAATCTTCGCTGAAGTCATTCCCGGAAGCAACTCGATCCTGGTCTCGGGCCCCAGGGAAACAACACTTCCCCCATTTTCATAGAAGTCCAGTAAGCGGCGAGCCACAGACACAGGAATAGCGTCCACGCCAGGCAGAATAACCCAATCATATTTCTCGTGTCCCAAGTGGATTTGGCGGCCCTGAACGCGGCATTTCCCAGGGTCATTAAACACCTCGTAGGAAACATTGTCGTAATCGAAATGGGCCTGGCTCAGAGCTTTATCGGATTTCCAGAGTTCTTCGGCGGGTCCAACCCAGGCGGATGCGGCGACGTCCAGAATGATCGCTTTGGCCACATGGCGGCCACCCCTGATCATCATCGACTCGCGATTCACCACCGTCTGATAGGCATGAAAATAAGGAGCCAGTGGATTCTGTCCGTAAAGCCAGAACTCCGGCTGGTCCTCCCAAACGGGCGGCTTCTGGGTATCAAGGCCGCAGGGCACGGTGCGGCTAACGCCCCGGCACGTGGTCCAGTCGATCATGGCCTTCATTTCCGTAAGGCCCGTTCGCCAGCCGGTGGCTGCAAAATGTTCAACCATCGCTTCGTCTAGCGGGGTTTCCATGTAATGGCTGACAGAGCTCGCCATCTTAGGCTGGCGCCAGTAGACGTCATCTTCGGGCGTGTACCACTGATCAAAGATGTGATCGAATCCGCCCATGCTGTAATGCTCCAGCATGCGGAAATCACTTCCCGTGCCGCCGCCCAATTGGAAGGGCAGATCCTCCCGGACGTGGCCGTTAATTTGCATTCCATGAGCCTCGGCGTAGCGCGTTTGCTTGCCGAGAAAAAGACGGTCGTATCCGGTACTTACAAATTCCATATAATCGTGCCGCACGCCGTCCGTCTTGGGACCCCGCGTCTCCCACAGAAGGGGAAGAAAGGGCCGGATGGAATATCCGTACGCGGCTTGAAAACGTGACAGAAAGTCCGGTGTATAAGGAAAGCCGCCGGGCTGTCCGGGCATCACTCCGCTGGAATAAAAGCCGGGCTCATCAATATAAAATCCCTTCCATGTTTTTCCCACGTGTTCAAAGCCAATGGCCTTGCATGTTCCATCCAGAACTAATTGGACAAAGAGACCGGTTGCTTCCTCACTTAGCGGATCGATATAGCCGCGAACCTCGCCGTGAACCAAATCGGGATAAACCCTCGGGTCATCAATCCCCGGTTGCCAGGCTCCATGAACGAAGATTTCCCAATCACCCTCTGGAACATTCCACTGAAGCCGTTCATTGGTGACCGAACCGGTCAGGTCTTCAAATTGGTCTTTGGGACCGACCGCGACAACTGCAATAAGACGCTGTTTCAGAGGTAAAAGGTCCTGAATGTTTAGAGAAACCGGGTTGGGACCTTGATACTTCTGCTGATGGCCGAGTGTGACTTCCCATCGCGCCAGCTTCCGGTCCCTGGCGACGATCTGTCCCGCCGCGTAACCGCAGGGATAGTCTTTATCATCTTGTTCCCACACAGTTAATCCAAGCCTTTGTGCCGCATCCACAATCACTCGCCAGCTTTTCCAGTTATTTTCTTCGAGAAAGCCCTTGTAGTCGTAGGGATGCAGCGTGACGCCTTCAAACCCAAAGCGATGGATCACCCGCGTGAATTCGCGGAGCTGCTCTTCCGTCTCATTGCCATGAACCATCCAGAATGGGCAAGAACTGCGGGTTGGGTTTGAGCTACTGAAGGCTTCAGCCAATGATGGCCAACTCATCTCTGCGGTGGGAATTGCGCTGAGTTGGTTGGAGAAGGGCGTGGCGCCTCGCGCGCCAATGGCCGCTACACTGAACGTGTATTGAGTTCCGTTCTTCAGCCCCTGCACAGCGTAATCCGAAACCAGAATCCCTTCGAGCCTTTCTTCTTTGCCGGATGTGTCCCGTACGAGGATACGGTAAGAGGTGGCGCTCTCTACCGGAGTGAATGAAAGGACCACCCTTTCGTGCTCGGCGCGAGCCAATTTCAGTTTTGGCGACCCCCAGGGTTGCGGTGCGGGGAGATGGCTTTCCCTCCCCCAAAGCGGAATACGCAGGAGCGCTGCGGTACTCATCAATGAAATAAACGAACGTCGCTTCAACCCTGCCTCCCGGGCTTACGCCATTCCCAAAAGCTATATTAAGCACGGTTCGACGGCCTCCCGGCCAAGATTGTCAATCCAGAAATATCAATAGTCCGCCTGCACCGTGTAGTCTCCCGTGCTCTTTAGGTACAATGACCCCGAAACCTTTTTCCCGTTCAAGGTAACTGAAGAAGGCTTTTTACCATTTCGGCCGGGCAAGATAATCTGTGCGACCTCTCCGGCGGGATTGTGGACGTGCAGTACGAACTCCGAGGCGCTATTTGCGTTGCCTGTCCCATGACCCGGGTCTCCAGTCCATTTCCAATCCACACGAATCAGGCCATGCACCGTCGGCACGGCGCCCTTGGCCCATTCGAGGCCGGCCGGATGAGGAGCAACAAGATAACTCGAATATCCGGGCTTGGAAGGTTGGACTCCTAGAATCAGCGTGGTGATGAAATAAGTCGGCGCCGCGCTCCAGGCGTGGCAGGAAGTGCCGCCTGCCTGGACAAACTGCTCCCAGAAAGTATCATTGCCCACCGGGACCATGGGTCCCCAGAACTTTTCAATGTACTGCCGGGCCAGCTTTGCGTCACCCTGCTTTGCCAGCTCTTCCAGAACAAAAAACATGCCGTAAGTTTGCGGCCAGATAATGACCTGGCGCGGGTCCAGAGGTTTGCCCTGGGTGACGAATTGCATCGTCTTAGGATCCAATTCCTCAGTGCGAAGGCGGGAAGGGTCCGTAATTTTGTTCAGAATCCCGGGAATCCGCGCCAGCGGCGCGAGTCCAAAAAGGATGGCATCGGCGTTGGCAAGCTGGCCGACGCGCTCACTCTTGCGCCCCGCGTCCCACGCATCCACATAAAGGCCGAGGCTCGCATCCCAGAACCGTTGATCGAACATGGAGTGAACCGCAGCGGAATCCGCCCGGAAGATTTTGGCGTGGTAGCGATCACCGGCGAGGTTCGCCAATTGTGCGGCGTTATCCAGGGTGTGCGCATACAGCGCATTCAGGATGGAACTCTCGCCCTTTGCATCGGGATTCGACCAGTCGAGAAAATTCCAATAAGGTACTGCGCCTAGCAATCCATCGGTTTGCCGGAAGCCCTGGAACCACATCATCGACCGCGCCACGCTCGGATAGACGCGGAGAACAAAATTCTTGTCTCCCGTCTCAAGATAATATTCCTCGAGAGCATTGATAAAGGAAAAGACGTAAGAGTCAATCAACATGCGCGAGTTTCCAGCCATGTCGCTCACCATGGGAATCGCGCCGTCGCGCCATTGGTCACGCGAAGCATCCAGCAGAAACTTTTGGGCAATGTCTGGATTCCCGTCCGCCACGCCATTCACTCGCAGCTCGATTTCACCATCTCCCAGCCACTGGTGCTGCTCGCGCGTAGGGCAGTCCATGGTCCCGTCCAGCGTGCAGAGTTGCCAGGTGTAGGCCCCCATCTGCCAGAGCTTGGTGAGCAGCGGGCTTGAGCTGGTAAACGCACCGGCGTGATCCAGTTTGGCCGTGCTGAAGCGGAATCCCACCCGAAAGCGCAGTGGCGCGCTCAGGTTAGGAAATGACAGCTCGACAAAGCGCAGGCCGTGCCATCCCCACATCGTCCAGTGCTGCGATCCAGGGGCGACAAAATACTGCCCAACATAGTTGCCTCCCGGCTGATCTGCGGTAATGTCTCCGTGCTCCATCATTTCGCTCCAGCCGATGTTGATGGCAGTGGGCTTCTGAGCATCAATGTTGAATTGCAAATACCCGTCCACCTCCTTACCCATGTCGAGAATGACGTAGGGCGTTTGGCCGGAAGCTCCAGGATCGATCTCCGCATAACCCGATGCAGAGGGACTGGTTAGGGCTTCTTGGTTCCGCAGAATGGAATCTTGTGGCTGGTGTTTTTCGTTGGCCATGCGCTTGCCGAGCCCGGCAATGGGGCTGCGCCGGCTGAAAAAGAAAGCGCCCTGGGCCCTAGTAGGAAACACTCCCGCTCCAACCACTCTTGCTGGCATGATCTCTCTCTCCACGGGATAGGCCAATGGGCGCGGCACGATGTGGACGTAAGGCGCTTCCGGCGGTGAGGACAAACCCTCGAAGCTGCCGAGCGGGGACGCGGAAATCCAATTGCTGTCATCGAACTGCGGCTCCGTCCAACCCTTCGCCACGCGATCCGAATGATAGACCTCAATGTTGCCCAAATCGTTCAACTCCGGTGTATTCCAATCCCAGGCGTGATCTTCCGTGGCCTTCCAACTTGCATCGCTCTTGATGATTTGCTGTCCCACGCCCTGGCCCATTTCAAGCTGGCACAGCAAAGCGCCGTGAGCCTGTGAAGCGCGCGGGCCGGAGGTCGTTGGCATGACATACCAGGCCCGGCCTTGTCCATACCAGAGCACTTCAACCGCAATCACGTTCTGCCCCGGCCGCAATTTTGAGGCGACATCGAAGTCGTCATAGTAGTACCAGCCATGCGGCGACCGGGCCGGTCCCTGCCCGGTGTACGCTCCATTGACATAGAGACGGTATCTGCTGTCCGCTAGCAGAGCCAGGCGCACCTGGCTTGGTACCGCTGATAGGGTGAAGGTCTTCCGGAAGAGTATGAATTGATTTTTGTGCGTTGCAATCGCACTCGTCGAAGGCCAAATCCAATCCGCCGTCCAATGGATTGCATGGTCCGGCGGAGCCGCCATTGCGCCCCAATGGAACGCCGGAATAAAAATTATCCAGAATAGACCTTTTGCCAGCGAGCGCATTCTCACGTTCATCGAATCCTCCGTTAGGAAGGCTGAAGGGAGCGGAAAAATTGGTG
The DNA here is from genome assembly GCA_937900045.1 of uncultured Acidobacteriota bacterium. Lineage (GTDB taxonomy): Bacteria > Acidobacteriota > Terriglobia > UBA7540 > UBA7540 > CALCEB01. The sequence goes on along the minus strand of CALCEB010000225.1, from coordinate 23,194 downwards.
ATTTCTGTTCGAGCTACTTGGAAGTCACCACAAAATGTCCGGCGTGGTCGAGATGAATGATGGCTCGCCGGCCGTCCTCCGCTGAAGCACCGGATTGGGTTCGGCTGTTGACCTGAACCTCGGTTCCGCCTTGAGTGACGGGCATTGAAACGGCGGCATGCGTGCCCGGAGGCAAATCCATGGTGGCAGTGAGTCCGCCATTTGAGGACGCGCGGAAATCAACCTTGACGGGTCCACGCGGCGTAGGTTCTGTCCCGCGCGCCCATTTTAGTCCCGCCAAGTCCGGCCGAATGGAGACATCGGCAAATCCCGCCGATGTTGGCTTGATTCCCAGGATGTCTTCGGTCAATACCACCGTGGGGCCACTGGACCAGCCGTGCGCGAGACTTACAAAATAACCCCTTCCGAAGTCGGCGCGCAGCGCCTGATGGTAGCCTTGCTTAGGAAGCCCAAGATTATACGCCTCCCAGAAACTGGTGGCGCCCCGGCGAATCATTCCACCCCAATATTGACGAATCCAAGCCAGGGCAGCTTCGGGATGGCCCGCCGAGGCCATCGCGGCAATGACGTAAAAATTATAATAGGGCGTAATGCGGAATTTGTCCGGGTGGGAAAGTACCTTTTGCCAGATGGTTTGGGCCTGAGCCGCGTTCGCAAGGCCTGAGTAAATGGCCATCGCATTCGGCTGCCACCGGTCGCCAAAAGTTCCGGTTTGCGGGTCAAGCATGGACTTGAACGCAGCGCTGCGCACGGCTTGAGCTCGTGCAGCAAAGCGCGCCGCTTCCGAGGAGTCACCCATCTGTTGGAGCAGCCAAGAGCCTTCATGAAAAGCTGCGTAGAATTCAAATTGAGTGGCCCGCTGCGCATTCGGTGCCGCCTGGCCGATGGGAAGAGTTCTGGCCCCAAAAAATGAAGGAGCTAAACCCGGCGACCAATCGACAAATGGCCACGCATGATGGGGATTTGAGAAGACATTTTGATCGTCCAGTTCGCCTGCCATGTAGTCAAGAAGCTGAATCAGCGGGCGGTGAATGGTGTTCAGATAATTCCGGTCGCCGATGTGCCGGTAATAGTCCGCTTCGCCCATCACCCAAAACGCCGAGTAGCCCGGGATGCCGTTGACGTCGCGGCTCACGGGCTGGCCGGCATCGCGGATCAAGTGATCCATGGTCTGCTGCATCAGGAAGCGGTCGGCAAACGCAATATCAATCACGTGTCCGCTCACATCCAGATCACCCATCCAGCGCGCGCGATCCCGCTTCGAAGCGTCCCAAATGTCATCCTGCATGCAGAGGTGGCTGGTGTAAGCCCCCACCTGCCAGATGCGATTGAGCAGAGGATCAGAAGACTCAAACGAGCCGCGGTGGCGCACGGGATAGTAGATGTGATCGACCCGGATGGCCTTGAAACGCAGTGGCGGCGAACCCTCAAGGAAAGTGACCTTGACGTAACGAAATGCGCTCTTCGGGCCGTGCGCGGTGGTATGAGGAGGCACATAGAGTCGATCCACGCCCAAGTAGGGTTCTCTGAGTGCCTCACCCAGCGATTCACCATACTGCAAAGAGATCTGCATCGGAGCGTCCGAGTCCGAGACCACTTCGAGACGTCCCGTCAACTCCCGGCCAAAGTCAAGGACCAGACTGGGACTCTCACTTCGGAGGGCCGCATGGGGAGGCAGATTGACTGTAAAGTCTTCCCCCGAAGTGGAGCTTAGCTGGTCACCGGCCGTGGCGAGGGCGCTTGTATTATGAAATGAACCAAGCCCCGGGAAGACATCCAGCGTCGCTACGGCTCGCACCGGTACGCGGGCCAGAAAAGGCGAGATGCCGTCGTAACCAGGCCACTGATAGAGGGCAGCATCCTGGTTGGCTTGGAAGAGATCAATGTTGCTTTCAATTCCCCCGAGTACGCCAACCGGCTGCCATCCCTGGTCGTTGAAATCTGCCTTTTCCCACCCGCTCTGTTCCTCAGTGCTATATTTCCATCCGGGGCCGCTGGTAAGGAGAGCAGCGCCGTTCGACCCTGCCGGCTCAGCCAACATCTTCACAGCCAGTCTGCGGCCCCTTGCCACTGCAAGCGCCAACACGTTTTGTCCCGCCTTGAGTGAACGGCTGACGTCCACGCTGAATACAAATGGATAGATTTTCGCCGTCGGGTCTTGCTGCGCGTTGGCGATGGATTCGCCATTCAAATAGATGCGAAGGCGCTCTGGACCCGCCACGTACAGGTACGCCGTCTGGGGTATCTCTAGGACTTGGAAGCTACGGCGAAAATACAGCCATCGCGGAGTGTTGCCGGCCGTGGGGGACCAAAATCGCCGCCCCATCTTTGATGAACCTTGTGTCCAGATGTACTGCTCGGGGAGCGACTTGTGGAGTTGGGATTCAAGCTTAGGAGATTTGATCCCAGCCGTAAGATCGAGCGGCGTTGGCCCATAGCCTTGCGCCGCTGCCTGGCCGGGAAGGTTCAGGAATATCAGCGGCAGCAGGAAAAGGAATGTAACCGTCAAGACGAATCTGCGCATAAGAACTCCATCACGGATTGGCAGTATTTCGCGCTGCGTGGGAGAACGGAGGACATGACACCGATGGCCACGGCCCTGCCTTTCGCTGTCACAATCCTTGCATTGCCGCCCCCGCGAAAGCAGGGGGCCATGTCACCCCATCCAGGGGCGCGGATTCCCGCTTGCGCGGGAATGTCCGGGCTTGTGGTGCCGGCGATGGTGGCCCTGACGCCGGCTTCAGACGGTCTATAACCGGTCAGAATTGGAAGCGCAGGGCGAACTCCATGATGCGGGGATCCAGGGCGCTCGTCACTTGACCGTAGTTTCCAGTCCCGAAGGCCGTCTGCACCCCGCTGAAGTTGGTGTGGTTGAAAATGTTGAAGGCCTCTGCCCGGAACTCCACCGTGGCCTTCTCAGTCACGCGGAAATCTTTGTAAAGGGCCATGTCGAAATCAATAACGCCGGGACCGGTAATGGAACCCGGTGCTGCATTGCCAAAAAATCCAGCGGCGGGCGCTGAGAATGCCGCCGTGTTGAACCACTCCTGAACGGTCTTGGGGCCCCCAATGGTGCTGGCCGCGAGGTTTGGACGTGATGCCAAGCCCTGTAATGGAATACTCAACCCGGGACTCATTGAGAAGCCACTCTGAATGGACGTGATATCGGAATATTGCCAGCCTCCCAGCGCTGCGCCCTTAAACCCGTGCGCATTCTGATACCAGGGCAAGCCCCAAATGGTGCTAATCGTCAGGACCTGGGGAACATTGAACGCCTCATTACCATAATCCAATTGGGGCTGATATATGTTTTGAGGACCGCCACCAGCCAAAGGGCTGCCGGTCGTTTCATCCGCAAGCGAATGTTGCCAGGTGTAGGCGATATTTAGAAACACATTGTGCCCCACAGGATGCCGCACCAATACCTCCAGGGCATTCCATGATGAGCTGTTGCCGAACTGAACATTGTTGATCGCGGCATATCCCAGATAAGGGGAATACACGTTTTGGAACACAGTCCCTGAATTGATGATGGGATTATAGTTGAACGCACCATCAGGGAGCGGCTGGTTGATATTCCAGCTTGCCGAAAGGTTTCTGCCGATCGTCCCCGCCCCAGCGATGGAGGTAAACCAGTTGTGGGAAAATTGGTGCTCCAAGCTCAAACTGTAGTTCTGAATGGATGGGGATTGATAAGTGCTCACGTTCTCGCCGTTCAGAGTTGGAGCGCTGGGCGGGGCCGCCTGAGCGCCGGTGGGGTTTGGAAAGTTGGGGGTAACCAGGGTGAGGAAGCCAACAAAGGGAGGATTCCCAGAGGGCGCCCCATTGCCGCCCGCTTCAAAAAATGCGTTCTGGTAAGTGATCTGGTAGCCTCCGCGCAAGGCCGTCTTGCCATCGCCGAAAAGGTCATAAGCAAAACCAAATGAGGGCGCCCAGTACCATTCGTGCGCAGTTGTAAAGTTGAGGGGCGTGCCATTCACCCCATTAATGACCAATCCGTTCAGCGGGTTATAAGTAGGGGTCGGCGTGATGGTACCATTATTGTTCACAATCGGCGCATTGGCAGGATTGAACACCGCCGGGTTAAAATCGCTGCCAAAGGCATGTTGCAGATTGGGGGCTGGCTCGAACTCCACTCGCAGGCCGCCGGTCAACGTCAGCCGTCGGGTGGCTTTCCAGCGGTCCTGTACGTAGGGAGAATCGAGAGGATAATGCAAGTAGTAGCGCGGTTCGGTGCTGGTCTGGTTGAAGGTCGCCGCATCACCCAGCAAATAATCCGCAATTGGGTTGCCGGTGAATTGGCCACTGAAGAACCACTGGCCGTTGCTGCCTGAAAAGTTCGTCTGCCGCTTCGTTCCGAAAACGATATTGGCCCCCGCCTGAATATAATGGCTGCCGCGCAGCCAGCTCCAGTCATCGGAGAGCGTGTCCTCAAGGTCACTGGCGTGGGTCAGCGGCAGTGCAAGGTCCCAACCCAGCGGCGCCCACCCTGAAGCAAAAGTGATCTGGGGAAGCCGATTAGTGCCAGCGCCGGTTCCGAACGGTAACACTTCCTTGAAACCCGGAACTTGGCTCCGCTGCCAGATACCGGAAGCCGCCAGGCTGACGACGTAGTTATTCATGGCGATACTTGTGGTGTTGACCATGGTGGGAGATAGAGTCGTGGTCAGTTGGATTTGCGCGAGTTGATTTTGAGTGGTGACGGGGTTGGTATTGGTGTTGTAAGGCGATCCCAAGAACGTGTCGTAAGGATTGCCGTTCGTCTGCCGCTCGTCCAAATACTCCGCCATCAGACGGACCTTCTGGCTGAAATTGTGGTCAATTTTGATTTGGTCATCGCGCGTGTCGTTGATAGCAGGGTTCAAATTCAGGTAATTCAAAAATCCATTCGCCGTATTATTGGGTGGCGGCGCCAGCGTGTTCAACAAAGCTAGCGAGCTGGAATTCAACATGCTGGTGGGAATCTGATATTGCCCGGGCCCCGTCTGGGGAAACGGTTGGCCGGTCAAGGGATTCGTTATGGGTGTATTAAATGTTCCTTGACGCATGGCGGTTGTAGGGTCCGCGCCCAGAACCACCGAGCCAATGTCCTGCCGGGTCCATTGCTGGCTCCAGAAGAAAAATGTCTTTTGTTTATCGGTATTGTAATGGTGGGGAATGTAGACGGGTCCACCAATGGTGTATCCAAAAATGTTCTGATGCAGAGGCGGCGTGGTGGGGCTGAAGAAATTGCGCGCGTCAAAGGCATTATTGCGTAGGTATTCAAACGCGGTTCCGTGAAAAGTTTGGGTGCCGCTCTTAGTTTCCAGAATAACGCTGCTCGGAGCATTCAGGGAGTACTGCACCCCGAAATTGTTTTGGAGCACACGCACTTCCTGAATCGTGTCGGGATTGGGAGTGATGGTGGTCTGGGTCATGTTGCCGGTGTTCTCGTCCCAGATGCCGTCGAGATAATACTGCGTGCCGTTGATACCCATCCCGTTGACCGACATCACATTGCTGGTCAAGAATCCGCCCTGGTTCAGCGCCGTGTCTGGCGCGGTATTGGTAACGCCCGGCATCAGGGCCGAAAGGCTCTGGTAGTTGCGGCCATTAAGCGGAAGCGTCGAAACCTGCTTTTGAGATACCTCATTCGAGATGTCGGGCGTCGTCGTCTGCACTTGTGCCGCGCTTGCCGTAACTTGAACCTCGGTGGTCACCTGCCCGACCTTCATAACAGCATTCACCGTGGCCACCTGGGCAGGATGAAGAGTGATGCCGTTCTCGGCGAAGGTATCAAAGCCCTGCTTGGTCACCTTCACACTGTAGGTGCCTGGAGTCAGCCCGGGCACCGCAAAACTACCGTCAGCATTCGCCAGGGTGCTGGATAGAACGCCGGTGCCTTGATTAGTGACCGTAATTGATGCCCCGGGTACTACCGCACCGCTCGCGTCGGTTACAGTTCCCGTGATGGTGGCGGAGGTCGACAATTGGGCGAGGCAAAGCCGTCCGCACAACCCCACGGCCACGAGGCATCCCAAAATCAGCCCGAGCATCTTGGAGCTGCCCGCTGGTCGCGCTATTCGAACTGAGTTTTGATTTTCCACGTTCATCCTCCCTTGGTACTCTTTGTGCAGAAGAACCACAGGCCGACGCAAAATTAAATATCAGACAACCAGTATTTACGCTTTACAGCTTTAACTGGAATGCTTATAGTTCTATTTTATGTAGAAGTCAAGTCTTTTTTATGGGACTGTAGTATCTTATTGGCGCGATGACGTGACGTTTTGGGGTGGCAGGTTCAGAAAGTATATTAACCAGAACCTTTCGGAAGCGAGATAATGGGAGATAAAATCCGCTTTGGAAAGGGCTCAGCAGCATGGATACGCTCAAGCCTGTAATTCGAACGACTCTCAGCGAGCAGGTCGCTTTGCAAATTGCCGAGAGGATTTCAGGAGGGAATTGGAAGGCGGGGGAAAAGCTGCCATCCGAATCAGTCCTCTGCAAGACATTCCACATTGGCCGTTCGACCCTGCGTGAAGCTCTTAAGTCCTTGGCTTTCATTGGTTTGGTCCGAATGCGCGCGGGTGAGGGCACATTCGTGGCGGAAGGACCTTCCAAATTCTTGAAACATATCCTGACCCAAGGTTTGCTGTCCAATGAGAAGGATGTAACGGATCTATGCGAAACTCGCATCCTGCTTGAAACCGAGTTGGCGGCGTTGTGCGCCCAGCGGGCAACAGACCGGGACCTCGACTCGCTTCAGCAAGTCATTACACGCATGGAGGAATCGCTAGACCAAGGCGGACAGAGCTTTTTAGACCTGGACCTGGAGTTCCACCTTCGCATCGCGGAATACTCCCAGAATGAGGTTTTAGGCCAGTTGCTGCGCACCATCCGGAGCTTGTTACATGAGGTTATCGAGAAGAGTTTGCAGATTCCCGGCAGTCTGGCGCTCGCCCTAGAACAACACCGCAAGATTCTGGAGCCGCTTCAGCAGCGCGACGAGCGGAAGTCCCGGGCCGCTATGCGCGATCACCTGAAAACATTCGAACGGGGCTACAAAATTATTGTCGGCACCGCCGAGACCGGGGCGGTTCCGGTCCTGACCGACCGGCTGGCAGAATAGTTCCGTCGTTGGCCTTGATAATTTCATATTGCGGCTTTTTCAAGTTCGATTTCTAATAGAAGTCTTTTGATCGAGGAGCAAAGTCCTGCAAGCGCCGGGAGGAATCGTTTGAAAATCACGGAAGTCCGAACTCGAGTCGTAGAGTGGCAACAAGCGACAGTGGCCCCGGAACCCCATTTCTGCACTAACCCCATGGATTTGCTGGAATTGCCCGCCGATCCCATGGGCACCTTCCGCTTTCATAGCTGGCTGATCGTCGAGGTGGCATGTGATGCCGGAGTGGTGGGCATCGGCAACGCCGCGCTGGCCCCGCGCGTTGCCAAGCAGGTCATCGACCTCTATCTGAAGCCCATTCTGATTGGCCAAAATCCTTTTGATGTTGAATTTCTTTGGCAGCACATGTACCGGCGCACCCTGGCTTTTGGGCGCAAGGGCATCGGCATGGTGGCGATCAGCGCCGTGGACATCGCCCTGTGGGACCTGATGGGAAAGATCACGAAGCAGCCGGTCTACCGGCTGCTTGGCGGCAAAACGAAGGCCAAAATTCCGGTTTATGCCAGCCGCCTTTACAGCCAGCCGCTGGAGAAGCTAGCCTGCGAGGCGCAGCACTACAAAGAGCAAGGTTTCCGGGCCATGAAGCTGCGCTTCGGTTGGGGGCCGGCGGATGGAGCGGTTGGAATGCAGCGCAATCTGGATCTGGTGCGGACCGTGCGCGAGGTGATTGGCGACGGAGTTGACTTGATGGCCGATGCTTATATGGGCTGGACACTGGAATACGCCCGAAGGATGATTCGGATGGTCGCTCCTTACAACCTGCGCTGGCTGGAGGAACCCCTGATTCCCGACAATACGGGGGGCTACGCCGAATTGAAGGCAATGAACGTGGTACCCATCTCCGGCGGTGAGCATGAATTCACTCTCTATGGTTTCCGGGAGCTCATTGACGCGCGGGCGGTGGACGTCATCCAATTCGATACCAACCGCGTGGGCGGACTTACCCAGGCCCGCAAAATCGCAGCGCTGGCGGAGGCCTACGAAGTGCCCGTGATTCCACACGCCGGACAAATGCACAATTTCCACGTAGTGATGGCCAGCCTGAACTCGCCGATGGCGGAGTTCTTTCCGCCGGTGGACGTGGAGATCGGCAACGAGCTGTTCTGGTACGTCTTCAAGGGCGAGCCTTTTCCCAAGGACGGATACCTGGAGCTGGACGACTGCAAGCCAGGACTGGGACTAACCATCGACGAGGAGGGTTTGAAGCGGTTTTCCATTATCGAGTGAGATTTCGCCGAATAGAACCCTTCTTACCCTCTCTTCAAAAGGGAGACGGCGGCGAAGCGGGGCTGAGGGCGCAATTCAAAAAGGGATGAGGAGTTGGCTTTGAATGAGCAGACGTTTTTCCGGTTGGATGGACAGGTTGCGGTTGTAACGGGCGCTGCCCAAGGTATTGGAGAAGGTATTGCGCGGCGGCTGCACGCGGCAGGGGCGAAAGTTGCGGTCCTGGACCTTAAGCAGGCGGAAGCGGAAGCAGTGGGCCGGGAAACGGGTGGTTTGGGGCTTGCATGTGACGTAACCTCGCAGGATTCGGTGGACCAGGCTTTGCAGGCTGTCCGGGAGCGCCTGGGCCCGATTGAAATCCTGGTGAATAACGCGGGCGTGGCCGGACGCACGTTACCGCTGTGGGAATTGAACGAAAAGGACATGGACTCCGTATACGCCATCAACCTGAAAGGCGTATTCCTCACGTGCCGCGCCGTCATCGGCGGAATGCTGGAGCGGGGTTACGGACGTATCCTGAACGTGGCCTCGATTGCCGGCAAGGAGGGCAATCCCACCTTGATTCCTTACTCCAGCACCAAAGCCGGGGTGATTGGGCTTACCAAGGCGCTGGCCAAGGAAGTCGCGGGCAAGGGGAATATCACCGTCAACTGCATCGCCCCCGCCGTAATTCGCACAAAAATACTGGACGACATGGCGCCTGAAACCGTGAAATACATGGTGAGCCGCATTCCCATGGGCCGCACCGGAACGATTGATGAAGTGGCGGCGCTCGTACACTTCTTGGTCTCGCGCGATGCCTCCTTTACCACTGGGCAGTGCTATGACATTTCGGGAGGCCGGGCCACTTATTAACATGGATGATTTGTAAGCTCGTCCCCCTCACCCCAGCCCTCTCCCCGCATGCGGGGAGAGGGTGCCGCGAAGCGGCGGGCGAGGGGCTCTCAATAGACAATGTGCAATTATCTTCGGACGGACTCTCAGTGAACAGCATTGCTGCAAGAGCAGGGTGAATCGCCGCATGAGACTTCAAGATAAAGTTGCCATAGTAACCGGCGCGGGCGCGGGGATTGGACGCGGCGTGGCGGAACTGTTTGCGGAAGAAGGCGCCAAGGTCGTGTTGGCTGAGTTGAACGCAAAGTCGGGTTCCGGCGCCGAAGCCGCGATCCGTTCCAGCGGTGGCCAGGCTGTATTCGTCGAGGCTGACATCTCGCGGGAAGAGGACGCCCGCAAGATCACCGCCGAAGCGGTGAAAGCCTACGGCCGGGTTGATATTCTGGTGAACAATGCGGCGACTTTTGTGCTGAAAGGTTTTGATGCGTCCGTGCAGGATTGGCATCGCTCGCTGGGTGTTAATGTGATTGGCACGGCGATGGTTACGCGTTATGCCCTGGAGGCCATGAAGAACCGGGGTGGCGGCGCGATCGTGAACCTGGCGTCGATCTCCAGTTGGGTGGCGCAAGCCAATTTCTTTGCGTACAGCGCCACCAAGGCCGCAATCCTGCAAATGACCCGCTGCATGGCGATGGACCTGGGGCCTTACAAGATTCGGGTTAATGCCGTTTGCCCGGGAACGATTCTGACCGAGGCTTCTGAGCGGCACATGCAGCAAGCCGGCATCACCTTTGAGCAGTTTGACGCCGAAGAGGGCGAAAAAACTTTGCTCGGCCGCATCGGGCAAGTACACGAAGTGGCCACGGCCGTCCTTTATCTGGCGTCGGACGAAGCCTCCTACATTACCGGCACGCACTTGATGGTGGATGGAGGTTACACCGCCAAATAAGGGCCTAACCTGCAATTTGTTGTCGCCCCCGCGCCGGTGTGGGTCCACGTCATCACGACCAAGCAGGGTGGGGATTCCCGCTTTCGCTAGAACCAGCTTCGCGAGAATGACCGTAGTTATAGATACGGTCATAAGTCGGAGACGCTCCGTCCTGTAGCGCCGGTCTGCGACCGGCAGATTTCGCCGCTCCCTGCCAGGGCAAGCTCCGAGCGGCGCTACAGCAAAAGCCCGTCGTCGACTTATGTCCTCACGTATAGTCGCTGTGAGCGGCTACACACATTTGGGTTCCGGCTATGCCATGTGGGTTGAAGAATGGAGAGTCATTCTCAATCTCAATCAATTTCTTGGGTGAACCGTCACATCTACGAGGCGCCATGACATTGCACCGCTTACGGAAAATCATTTCTTCGCCCTTCACTGTTTTCATTTTTCTTCTGCTCGCGCCCGTGTACGGGGCCAGCGGCGCAAACTCTGCGCCGCGCAACTTGCGATGCGAATATCTTGTGAATCCACCCGGCATCGACGTGAAGCAGCCGAGATTTTCCTGGGTTTTGGCTTTTCAGGGCCGGGGAGAAAACCAGGCAGCGTACCAAATCCTGGCGGCCTCAAGCCTAGCCCATCTCGATCAGGGTGACGGCGACCAATGGGATAGCGGGAAGATTGCCTCAGGGGATTTCTCTCAGATCGTTTATGGTGGCAAGCCACTCGAGAGCGGCCACACCTATTATTGGAGAGTCCGCTCCTGGAATGCTTCCGGCGTGGCCAGCGATTATAGCCGGCCGGCAAGTTTTGGCATGGGCCCGTTGTCACGCGACGATTGGAAGGGCCAGTGGATTGGCGGGGGTAATGAACTGCGAAAGGAGATTCGACTCCCGGGCCGCGTGGTTCGCGCCCGCGTTTACGTCACGGCGCTCGGCTATTACGAGTTGCACATCAACGGACGCAAGATCGGGACAAAAGTGCTGGACCCGGCCTACACGCTCTATCCCAAGCGTGTTCTCTATTCCACTTACAATGTCACCGGAGATCTCAAGCCGGGAACGAACGCCATCGCCGCGATGCTAGGTGGCGGCTGGGCAACCCTCAGCCTCCCACATGGATTTAAGGGATATTACCCGTCCCCTGCCCTGCTGTTGCAGTTGGAGGTTGACCTCGAAGGCGGCAAGCATGTGACCTTGGCGAGTGACGGCACGTGGAAGGCAACTCAGGGTCCCATCTTGCGAGATAGCGTTTACAACGGCGAAGTATTTGACGCGCGGCGCGAGACGCCGGGATGGGACAAGCCTGGCTTTGACGATTCTCATTGGACGCCTGCCCAGGTGGTGGCGGGAACTAGCGGCGCCGTCTCGGCGGAGATGATGCCGCCCATCAAAGTGGTGGGCGAAAAGCTGGCGCAGTCTTTCTCCAATCCTCAACCCGGCGTCTACGTCTACGACATGGGCCAGAACCTGAGCGGTTGGGCGAAGCTGCGCGTACAAGGCCCGGCCGGAGCCCGCGTGCAGATGCGGTACTCGGAGCTGATCTATAAGGACGGAATGATTAACCGCGCCAACATTCGTGGAGCGAAATCGAGGGATATTTACATTCTGCGGGGCGGCGGGATGGAAAGTTACGAACCGCGATTCACTTACCACGGCTTTCGTTATGTAGAGCTCACCGGCTTTCCGGGCACGCCGAATTTGGCCACCTTGCGGGCAGAAGTGGTGCATAGTGCCGTGCACGCCGTGGGGGGATTTGCAGCGTCAAAACCCATCCTCAACCAGATTCAGCGCCTCATCTACTGGTCTCAGCTTACCAACCTCTTGAGTATTCCCACCGATTGCGACCAGCGGGATGAGCGGCAAGGCTGGATGGGCGATGCGCAAGTGACCGCCGAAGAAGCCATCCTGAATTTTGATATGGCTGCCTTCTACTCCAATTTCATCCGCGACATTCGTGACGAGCAGCATCCGGACGGCACCATCACCGATACCGTTCCGCACCGCTATGGAAGCCGTCCCGCCGATCCTGCCTGGGGAACCGCCTATCCGCAGCTCTGCTGGTATATGTGGAAGTATTACGGCGACCGCCGCATTCTTGAAGAAAATTACGATGGTGTGAAGAAGTATATCGAGTTCCTGCGCAGCCGCGCGCCCGGCAACATTCTGAACTTCAGCTACTACGGAGATTGGGTGCCAATTGTCCACACGCCCAACCTTTTCGTCTCCAACGCTTACTATTTCTACGACGTCCAGATCTTGTCGAAGATCGCCGCAGCGCTGGGCCGGACAGCGGATGAGCAGACCTACTCTCAGCTTGCGGCCCAGATTCGGAATGCCATCAACAGCAAATTCTTCGACGCCTCCACCGGGAATTATGCAAGTGGCACGCAGACGGCGAATTCCATGGCGCTGGAGCTGGGTCTGGCGCCGCGACGGATGCGCGGTCGCGTTGCTGGCAACTTGACTAATGACATCGTCTACTACCACAACACCCACATTACGACCGGCTTCATCGGTATCAAATTCCTGATGCCGGCGTTGACCGGGATCGGCCGCCCTGACCTGGCGTATGAGCTCGCCACCCAAACGACCTACCCAAGTTGGGGGTACATGATCAAGAGCGGTGCCACAACGCTTTGGGAGCTGTGGCAACAGAAGAGCGGCCCTTCCATGAATTCCCAGGACCACGCCATGTTTGGAAGCGTGGGCGCGTGGTTCTACCAGGCGCTGGCTGGCATCAACACCGGGACGGCGGGCGTGGCTTACCGTCACATCCTGATTGAGCCACACGTGGTGGAGGACTTGCACTGGGCCAGTGGCAGCGTTGAGACGCTTCGCGGCCGCATCGCTTCCTCGTGGACCCATACGCCCGGAAGGATCACGGTTGAGGCCGTAATCCCCGCGGGCAGCGACGCGCAGATCGTAGTTCCAAAAGAAGAAGAGATGACCCAGGTTACTCTGCGCGAAGGAGATCGCGCCGTGTGGGACAACGGCCAATACGTGGCGGGCGATCCCGGCGTGACCGGAGCCAGCCAGGATGCGCGGAGCGGCGCCATCACCGTGAGCGTAGGATCGGGCGATTACAAATTTGTCCTGACGGGGCAATAGAGGGCAGTGGTACGTTTTCGCCGCTACAGCAAACTGACTCACTGCGCAATAGAGACCGCGCGGGCGCGGGGCGTCTTCCAGAAGAATTTCTGTAGGCACCACTTTCCCAAGGTTGAAGTCCTGCCTTGACCGTCTCGACGGCAAGATCATCGACAATCCGGGTTAATCCCAGCCTTGAATGAATAGGTGGATCATGAATCTACAGGGTGTCGTACCAGTTCTATGCACCCCTATTGAATCGGACGAAACGATTGATGAATCCTCTCTTCGGGCCGAAGTCGATTTTGCTTTTGATTGCGGTGCAGTGGCGGTGTGCGCGCCCGCCTATGGGAGCGAGTTTTATAAGCTTTCGGACCGCGAGCGGTACCGGGTGGCCCAGGTGGTCCTGGACCAAGCTGCCGGAAGAATTCCAGTCCTTGTGAGCACTGGGTCGGGATCGATCCACTCGACCCTGGAGTTCTCAGAAGGTGCAGCCTCCTGGGGGGCTACAGGCGTACTGGTAGCGGCGCCGCGCCTAGTTCCGCTCGGAGTTTGCGAAACTCTTAGCTACTTCGAGGCTGTTTGCAATCGCGTCAAGTTACCCGTGATCTTGCAAGATGCCGACTTCACCGGCGGCGGCTTGCCCGTCCAGCTTTTTGTGGATTTGGCAGAGCGCTGTCCCAATTTTCAGTTTGCAAAGCTCGAGAACCCTTTGGCAGGCGGCAAATGCAAACAAATCATCGAGCGTTCAGGCGGGCGGGTTCAGGTTCTATTTGGCTGGGGCGGGCTGAATATGTTTGAAGGGTTGGATCATGGGGCGGCGGGAATCATGCCGGGCACTGCGTTGACGGACCTTTATGTCCGCTCCATCGCACTTTACCGGTCGGGCGACGTTGCTGATGCTCAAGTCTTATTCAGGAAATTCATGCCGCTCTTGGTCTTCAGCCTTCAGCATTTGGAATGGTTCATCTCCATGGAAAAACGGATTCTCGTGCGCCGTGGAATATTCAAATCCGCGCGTCTGCGAGAGCCCACACTGCACTTGGACGATGAATACGAACTTAAAATGGAAGAGATGATCAAAGAGTTGATGACGCTAATGTATGAAACTGCAACGACGAATCCTGCAAATAGCACTGACTCCCGGCGGACTATCAGGCATTGAAGCGAAGCTGGCGAAGAACCTATTTCTTATAGACTGCCTGGCGGTAATACGATTGAAGTCCCATGTAGTCATCGTCGGGCAGATTGGCGAGGATCATCCGCCGGAGTTCGAGAGCATCGATCCCTCCCTGCTGCTTGAAAACCACTTCACCCTTGGGACCAATTAACATAGTATAAGGCACAGCCCCATTCCAGCCGGGATCAAAAGCCGCCATCAAGTCGTAGATTTGCGGCGAACTGAAGATCAGGTTCCGGGTTGTGGCGTGTTCCTTGCGAAGGTCACGCAAGACGCCAGCTTGTTCGTCGGGGTAATTGATGCTGACCGTCACCAGGTCGAAAGGCCGGTGGCCGTACATGCGGTACATGGTTTCAAGGTCCGGAAACTCCTCAAGGCAAGGGCCGCACCACGTGGCCCAGAAATCCACCAAGAGCAGCTTGCCCGTTGGATTCTTGCGGAGGGCTTTCAAATCGTCAGCGGTTGCAGGGTTGACGGCAACGGGCTGGCTTTCAATCTTTGCGAGTTCCGCCGCGCTGGCCGCCTCTTTGTACATCCATTTCGTCGAGCACCCCACAGAAGGCGTTTGGGATACTTGAACAGGTTTACCGGCTAACAATTCGTCGATCGCCAGGCGCGCATCCTGGCGCGTCATGTATTGTTGCCGGGGATTATTATCAATGCGTCCGTCGTAGCGCAGCTTGCGCGCCGCGTCGAAGATGAACACGTGAGGTGTGGCAGTGGGGCCGTAAGCGCGCGCCACCTTCTGAGTATCCCCGTCGTAGAGATAAGGAAAATTGAAGTGCCGGTAGGCGGCGCGAAGTTTCATGTCCGCAAACGAATCGCTCACATCCGTATAGCCAAGCTCATCAAGCCGGATGGCTTTGGGATTATTCGGCTGGATGGCAACGAACGCCACATCGCGGCCTTTGTAATCGTCCACAAGCTTCTTGATGCGGGATTCATAAAGCTGCGCCGTAGGACAATGATCGCAAGTGAAGATCACCACCAAGACCTTGGCTGAGGCGTAATCCTTCAGGCAGTGGGTCTTGCCGTCAACGCCGGGCAAGCAAAAGCCGGGGGCAGATGAACCGATGGGGAGCGTGGGTGGATGCTCCTGACCAAACCCCGATCCGCAAATGACAGAGAATAACAACAGGAAGCGCAATCCGCGAGGCAACATGTTCAACACCCTCACCTGAAAGTGATACTGACCATAGAAAATCGCGCCGCAGAAAAGCCCTGACGGTCTTCCAAGTCAAGTTTATGAATCATCCGGTGGCGACTCAGTTTGATGTTTTCTGACATTGTTCGCCGCCGTCATCCCCGCGAAAGCGGGGATCCATGCCAGAGACGACCCTTTTTGTCGCACGAGTTCAGAATGCCACTCCGGCTTGCGGACTGGATTCCCGCTTTCGCGGGAATGACGGTAAAGGAACAAACTGATAAGAATCGCCAGACTGAGTCACTACCAATCATCCAGATTAAAATACCAACAATCCAGCCCGACATGCATGATATTCTACACTGCCTATACTCTACCTCTTGCAACCGGGGATCCGGTGGAAGAGTGAAAGGGCTGACTTCAGCCGGCGGAGCCAGACCACTGCGCGGTTGGGCGGACTGCGGCCGGAAGCAGCCGCCGAAGCCGCTCCGCTGCGTCCTTCAAGATTTCAACGTCCCACGGTTCACGGCGGGGCGCGAGCGGATGAGTCTGATGACCCTCGAGCCAGCCCGTCAAATTCAGGAAAATCGCCGCCGCGTGTTTGTATGCCGCCACTGGCTCGCGGAACCCGACCCAGCCTAAATGTTGAATCATATCCCGGAATTCCAGATACCGGGCGCTTGATTCAGCCCAAGCCAGATCGCGCGCCGCGAAAAGCTCCGGAGCGAACGTGGAAAGGCCCAGCAAGTAATCGCTGCCGTATTCAACCATGTCGGCGGCAAGATCGTTCCCGGTGTAAATCACAAAATCCGGGCGATGCCCGTCGCGCAGCTCGATGCGATGGAGTTCCGTGATCCGGTCGAGGGACGAATGCTTCAGACCACAGCACTGCGGCATTTCCATCAGTGCGCCAAGAACCCGGTCGGAGAACATTCGCCCGTGCGGATTAAACATGCTGCCCAGCTCAAATGCCAGGAATCGAGGCGTGGCCGAAGCGACTTCCGCAAAAACTCTCATGAGCCCATCATCATCTAAATTTGCCAGCAGAGGTGACGGAAAAACCACTGGAACCCCACCTTGTTCGCAAATTCCAGCGCATTCGCGGGCGTAGGCAATTCCTGCAGACCCCTGGCATTCTGAAGGCAACGCCCCCGCCGCAAACCAATCCATTCCGTTCACTATCTCCCGGGCCCATTCGAGAACCGTTCGCCTTTGTCCGGCCGTCAGCAAATCGACGTAACCGGTGTCCATGTTGACTGCAAGCCGCAAGCCCGCATCGAGCGTGCGCCGCGCGTGATTCCGAAACCCTTGCTCATGGATGTGGCCTTGCCCGTCAAACGGCAATAATATGGCGCTGATTCCCTGGATTTTGCGGCCAGGGCGGCGATGATGCGCGAAGACTTCCAGCCGATGAGTCATGACTTAACTGCCACCGTTTCTGAGCCGCCCTTGATGGCGCGAAGCATGTGCGCCTCGGGTCTTGATTGATAATACGGATCGAGCGGGTAACACCCGGAGATCAATCCGTTGCGAGGTCCATTGGTGCAGTCGCTAAACGTGCGGCAAATCTTCTTGCGGTCTATCTTGCCAGCCTCAAGCACTTGGGCCGGAAGGTCCGGGTAGGACAACATCATCCTGCCTAACCCGGCGAAGTCCGTCCAGCCTTCACGCACAGCGGCTTGGGCGAAATGCGGGAGAAAATCCTGGAAATACGACCAGCCAGACGACACCAAAATCATTTCCGGGATGGCTTCCTTCAATTGACGGACGGCGGCAACCAGACGAGCCGCGCTGGCCAAAGGATCCTCCGGCGGCAAATAGCTATCGCAGGGCGGGAAGAGCGCCGGACGCTGTAAATGAGGACAATAGTACGGGCTGCCGGCGGTGATGTTGACCAACCGGATCCCCATTGAACAGAGGAGCGCCAGCAGACGTTTGGCCTCTGACAAGTCCGGAAGCACTGGATCGTCAGCATCGATGCCAAAGCCCCAGATATATGCTCCTGGTGCCGCAGGCTTGACTGGGACACCAGAACCCGTCACCGGATCCCGGCCATATGGAATCGAATCGTAGGCGCTCAAGCGGATGCCGATTTCGAGGCCCGGCGCCGACGCGCGCACGGCCTCCACCAGCTCGCGGAGAAAACGCGTGCGATTTTCGAAGCTGCCTCCGTACGGGCCAGGGCGAATGTGGGCGCTCAGGAACTCATGAGCGAGATAGCCATGACAATGCTTCAAATCTACAAAATCGAAGCCAATTTCGCGGGCCAAGCGCGCTGCCACGCCGAAGTCATCAAGGATGCCCCGAATCTCCGAATCAGAAACCGGGAGAACGCGAGTGGCGACCGGAAATTTGAGGTCGAGAATAGGATGATGGTAGGCAATGACCGGTTCGAGCCGTGCTTTGTCAAATGGGCGGCAGAAACGCCCGGAATGGGTTAATTGAAGACCAAAGACAAAATCATCAGCCGTGCCAAATCTCTCCCGATGGGCGCGAATCACCTCCTCGCGCAACTTCGCAAGGCCGGTGGCCGTTCTATGGTTCAGCAGGAGTTGGTTGGGATTGGCGCGCGCTTCAGGCGACACAGCCACCGCTTCACCACCCCAAAGCAATTTGGCGCCGCTTGTCCCGAACCGCAGCCAGCGCCTCCGCGTAAGTTCCGACGGACGGCCGTCCGCCTCTCCATCCCATCCTTCCATGGGCTGAACCGCGAGCCGGTTTCCAACCCGGCGCAAAACACCATTCAGATGGAATTCGAGCGGCTGCGCCAGAGGAGATTCCGGGTAAGAAAGGATCGAATCATCAAACGGAAGCTGCCAACCTAAATCCTTAAGATGCCCTGCCAATGCCTCGGCTGTGCGGAAGCTTGCCACCCGTGGGTAACGTGGTTGCGCCATTGCAGGCTGAGGATAGCATGAAATTTCCTGGTCACCGTCAGCCTTGCCGGGAATTCCTGCCGCAAGATTCTGACTTTGGCTGAAACCGATGCCATTGGCGAACCTCCAGGTTGGGGTGAACATCGTGGCCAACCGCCTTTGCCGGTAGTGACTCAGTTTGGTTGCTGTAGCGGCGCTCTATGAGCGCCGCTACAGCAAATTGCGCCAGTACTCCTTTGGCCGGCTGCTGCAAGAGTTATCTGAATCAATGGTAAACTGACGGGCTTTCTAATGAACATCTTCTGGAACGGCATTGCCTCGTTCCGGCGGTTTTCACTTTCCGATTCCGAGGGTTCCGCATGAAGTCGCGCTGTTCACGCAGAGAATTTGTTCAAAGAGCTTCCTTGGCAGGGCTTGAACTCAGCAGTTCTGCTTGGTTGAGGGGAATTCCGGAAAGAGGCAATCCTGCGATACAAGACGCCATGTGGGAGTCGTTCCAGCATCCGCCGGGGGATGCCCGCATCATGCTGCGCTGGTGGTGGTTCGGACCTGCCGTGACTCACGAAGAGCTCGAACGCGAAATGGGCGTTATGAAAGAGGCAGGCATTGGCGGCTTTGAAGTGCAGCCGGTTTATCCGCTGGCTCTCGACGATCCGGCGCACGGGATGAGGATTCTGCCGTTTCTTTCCGGCGATTTTTTGGATGCGCTGCGTTTTGTTTCGCACAAAGCCCGGCAGCTTGGTTTGCGCATGGACCTTACCTTGGGCAGCGGCTGGCCTTACGGTGGATCCAAAGTTCTGATAAACCAGGCTGCCGGGTTGCTCCGATGGGAACAAAAGCCCATCGAGGCTGAAGAGGACTCAATTCCTATTCCGAGTCTCGAAAAGGGCGAATCCTTGCTGGCCGCGTGGGCAGTTCGCAACCCGCACAAAAGCCTTTCTGCTGAGAACATCGAGGAGCTGGTCTTGGCCGGAAGGCGCCGGGTACGAAGAGGCAGCTTTCAGGGCGCAGGCGCAGTCTATTTCTTTATTGCCAGCCGGACGGGCATGATGGTGAAACGTCCGGCGGTGGGCGCCGAAGGTTTTGTTCTTGACCATTATGACAAAGCGGCGGTCGAAGATTACCTGGCTACCACGGGGAACCGCCTGCTAGAGCCATTCGGAGATCATCCTCCATATGCCATCTTCAGTGACAGCCTGGAGGTCGAACACTCCAACTGGACGGGCGGCCTGCTCACCGAATTCAAGCGGCGCCGCGGCTACGACCTGAAACCTTACCTCCTTGCCCTGGCCGGCGATATGGGTGAGGCCACTGCCGCTGTGCGCTGCGACTGGGGCCGCACTCTGACGGAGCTTGTCAATGAGCATTACCTGATCCCGCTCAATGCTTGGGCAAAAAGCCATGGTACTCAACTGCGCGCCCAGGTGTATGGTTCTCCTCCGGTCACGCTCTCCAGTAATTCCTTGGTCGATCTGCCCGAGGGCGAGCGCGCCGGCGCAGATTGGAAACAATTGAGCCCTTTGCGCTGGGCATCCTCGGCCAGTCACTTGTATGGCCGTCCGGTCACGTCATCCGAGACCTGGACGTGGATTCACTCCCCGGCTTTCCGAGCCACACCCCTCGATCTGAAATCGGAAGCCGATCAGCACTTCCTGCAGGGAATTAATCAAATTGTGGGACATGGTTGGCCCTACTCGCCGCCCAGCGCTGGCCAACCGGGATGGCGCTTCTATGCTGCCGGAGCGTTGAACGATCACAACCCGTGGTGGCCCGTCATGCCGGACCTGGCACTTTACCTGCAGCGGACGAGCTTCCTGCTGCGCCAAGGCAAGCCCATGAATGACCTCGCGGTGTATCTGCCCAACTGCGATGCCTGGGCCCATTTCCAGGTTCACGAAAATCCGGCCATGAACGAATTGCTGGCTCGGATGCTGGGGCCCAAGCTGCTTCCCGCAATTTTGGACGCCGGATTCAATTTTGATTTTATTGATGACGAAGCAATTCAGAAAGCCGGCGTTCCGTACCGCGCGCTTGTCATCCCAGGAGCCGTGCGCATTCCTCTCGCCACTTACCGCAAGGTCGAAGCTCTGACCCAGCAAGGCTTGGTCCTGATCGCCACGGGAAGAAAGCCGGGCCTCGCTCCGGGCCTTATGGAAATGGGCCAAGACACTCCTCAGATCCATGCAATCACCCGGAGACTCTTTGAAGAGCCGGGTGCTCCGGCTTACTTTGTTCCTGATGAATCACGCCTTGGTGAAACTCTTTGCCGCAAGCTGACTGCCGATGTCGTGTTGTCGCCAAAGGCTCCCGAAATCGGGTTTATTCACCGCAAGCTCGATGCAGGCGACTTGTACTTCCTGGCCAATACCGGGAATCAACGCCAAGCTACAAAAGCCACGTTCCGGGTCAATCATCTCTCGCCGGAGCGGTGGGATCCTCTCACCGGCAGAAGGTACAAGCCGGAATGGGCAACGACTCCAGACGGCCGGGCCGTGATTTCCTTGCATCTCGAGCCTTACGAATCCGCTCTCTTCGTGTTCATGGCGGCTGGCCGGTCGACCGCAGCCGGTCATTCCCGCCAGCCGCTGGTGTCGAAGCTCGTCGACATTAGCACCGGCTGGAAGGTCAGCTTTCCCGCCACTGGCAAAATTCTCATGATGAAGCGGCTTCGTTCTTGGACCGAATGCAAGGATTTGCGTTTCTTTTCGGGCCAGGCAATTTACGAAAAGACGGTCGCTGTGCCTGAGAATATTCTAAAGGATCGACCAGGAGTCTATTTGAATTTCGGCAACGGCGTTCCGGTTGAACCGGATCGCCAACATCAACAAGGCCATTGCGCTTGGATCAACAGCCCGGTCCGGGAAGCAGCCGTGGTGTTTGTCAACGGCCAGCGCGCAGGCTCAGTCTGGAGTCCACCTTATGAAGTCGAAATCAGCCGAATGATCCAATCGGGCGGCAATGAGCTGCGGATTGTGGCCACCAACCTCGCCATCAATGCAATGGCTGGAAGGTCACGGCCCAGCTACCGCCTTTTGAATGATCGCTATGGTAGACGATTTACGCCCCAAGACATGGACGATTTGCGGCCACTGCCTTCCGGATTGCTGGGGCCGGTCTCGTTGATCGTGCGGTGAGTGGACCAAGGACGCAAGGAAGTTGTCTTAACCGGGCCGTGGGCCCACCGGACGCTCCTTCTGTCCCTCCCGTTGATCCCGTGGATACTCCTTGTTAAACTCTCTTCATCCAATGGCTAGCCGTGTTCGCAGACTCATGGGGTGGACAGCCCTGGGCGCTGGAGTTGTCGCACTGCTTGCGGTGCTCAACGTCGGCGGATGGCGTGCCCGCATCGTCCTAAAATTGTTCGAAGTCAACAATTGGCCTCGGGTAGTTCCACCGCCGCCGGGTTTTGTACCGTCTGTTCCGCCGGGATTTAAAGTATCAGTCTTCGCCCGAGGCTTGGAAGATCCCCGATGGCTGGCCGTCTCCCCCGATGGGGATGTTTTCGTTGCTGATCCGCAAGCTGGCAAAATTATTGTGCTTCAAGATCCAAAACACGATGGCAAAGCCGCTGTGCGCTTCACCTTCGCCCGGAATCTACAACAACCCTTTGGGATTGCCTTTCACCAGCAGTACGTGTACGCCGGTAACACGGACCAAGTCATTCGTTTCCGGTATGACCCGAAGACCTCTCAACGCTTGGGTCCCGAGGAACACGTCCTGGACCTTCCTGGTGGAGGGTACAACCAGCACTGGACCAGGACGCTTGCCTTTAGCAATGATGGAGCGCAACTGTTCATCTCGGTGGGTTCAAAATCCAACGCCTCGGTTGAATCCGATCCCCGTCGCGCAGCCATTATAGCGGCAGACCCGGACGGAAAGAACTCTCACATTTACGCCAACGGCCTGCGCAATGCCGTCGGGATTGGCTTCAATCCCATTTCGAATCAACTGTGGGCAAGCGTGAATGAGAGAGACGGACTGGGCGATGACGTGCCGTCTGATTACTTTACCCACGTGGTCAAAGGGGGGTTTTATGGGTGGCCTTACTCCTATGGGGGCGGGTACTTAGATCCTCGCGCTTGGCCTCAAAGGCCGGACCTGGTCTCAAAAACTCTCGTTCCCGACGTCCTGCTGGGAGCCCATGTGGCCCCTTTGCAATTCGCCTTCTACGAAGCGCATCAATTCCCTCCCTCCTACTGGCACGGCGCGTTTATTGCTGAACACGGTTCCTGGAATCGGACCAGGCGGGCAGGATATCAAGTGGTTTTCATCCCGTTCAGGGACGGCAAGCCTAGCGGCAGGCCGGAAGCTTTTTTCAGCGGATTTGTACCCAACCCCAAAGCGAAGTCAGTTTATGGCAGGATGGTGGGCGTGGCGGTCGCGCCCGACGGTTCCTTGCTTATTTCCGACGATGGCGGCAAGGTCATTTGGCGCGTCGGGTATCAGGGCGGTAGCGCAGCGGAATAGTTGCCATACATGAGGACATAAGCCAGCGGCGGGCATTTGCTACAGCGCCGCTCGGAGCTTGCCCTGACAGGGAGCGGCGAAATCCGCCGGTCGCAGACCGGCGCTACAGAACCGGGCGTCGCCTGCTTACGACCGTGTGGCTAGCAGTGTCGATAGTTCAAATCGGTATGCGGGATTTTGGCCAATGGTTCAAGAGATACGAGCCTGGCGTAGGTGCCGAATCAATGTTTATATCTTCGGTTCTGCGCAAGAATTTGGCGAAAGGCGCATTCTAGGCTGCTTTCTGGATG